>JACQDH010000029.1 GCA_016201215.1 Acidobacteriota bacterium
GCAACGCAGCCATCTCGGCATCGTTGTCGGGCAGGAAATAGCCGACCACGATGCCCATGGCGCCGTCGGCCAGGGGCTTCCCCAGCGGGTTTTCGTAGGTCGAGGTCACGCGCAGACGCTCGCCGCGGTTCAAGCGATATCCGCCACGGTCGTAAAACGTCACCACCGGCATCGAGACGATGCGGCCCTGCGCATCCAGTTGGGCATCGAGCGCGGCGACTTCTTCCCTGCGCGTGAGGTTTTCGAGCACTAGCCGCTGCCCGAAGTCGTGCAGGTGCCCGCCGACGCCCAGCAGCGTGCCGCTGTGGTGCAAGGTGATCACGCCGGTCGTAACGTTCTTGCCGGGCCGCAGGTCGTAGCCCGAATCGCCGCAGCGCATCACGTCGAACCAGGAGGGATAGACGCTCTTGATCTGCGCCGGCTGCGCACCGGCTGCGCGGTACTCGATGCGCACCTCGAGATAAATCTGCGGGTAGGCCGTGTCGGTGGGGTTGTGGAACATCGTCTCGATGCGGATGCGCTGGCCCTTGCTCACGCGATAGCCGTAGCCTGGCACGCCGGGCCAGTCATTCATCTCGCCGCCCGCACCGAAGATGTGCTCTTCCTTATTGGGGCAGAGGAAATCGGAGCGGCGCGTGTTCCAGAAGGCCACGTGGTGGAGTAGCCGGCCCGGCTCAGGCTGGCCCGCGGCGTCCACCAGGCGCGGGTGATAGGCGACCATCCAGCCGTCAAACGGCACCACCCAGAAGAAATCCGGAGCCTGCGCAACTCCCCTGTGGTCCGTCTGCGCCGGGAGATCGAGCGGGCCCAGCCGCAGGGTGATCGCCTGCGCTGCGGCATCAACTCTGATGTCGAGCTTCACGCCTTCGGCCGTCTTGTGCGCCATGCCGTGATGCTCGTGCTGCGCGCGGACGGCACCGCCGAAAACAAGTAGGAGCAGACAAACGAAGAAGAACCTGTTCATCCAGACTCGCTCTGCTAAGGAACATGCGCGATTCGATCCAGTCTGCGGCCAACATCATACGCTGCGCGGGGAATTCTTGACCAGACTCGATGGCGTGCTTCAGAATGGGGCTATCGCCGGTGGGCGTGTAGCTCAGTTGGGAGAGCATCTGCTTTGCAAGCAGGGGGTCGGGGGTTCGAGCCCCCCCACGTCCACCAAGCGTTCAGCAACTGGCGGGCTGACGGCAACAGATATGAAGCGACTTGTGGTGAACGCGGATGATTTCGGGCTGACGGAAGGCGTGAACCGGGGTATCGTCGAAGCGCACGAGCGAGGCATCCTGACCAGCGCCACTCTTCTGGCCAACGGCGAGGCATTTGAATCCGCGGTGGCGCTGGCGCAACGTGCGGCCAGCCTCGGGGTTGGGGTTCATCTGAACCTCACCGACGGCCGCCCGGTCTCGGATACCGCAGCGGTCCCGAGTTTGGTGAACGCGCCCGGCTGCTTCTGGGGCCGGCCGGGACGCCTGGCGGTGAGACTGCTCTCAGGGAAGATTCGCCTGGCGGAAGTCGAACGCGAACTGCGCGCGCAAATCGAAAAGGTGTGCCAGGCAGGGGTTGTGGTGACCCATCTGGACGGCCACATGCACGTGCACATGCTGCCGGCGATTTTCCCGATCGCCATCCGACTGGCGCGCGCTTGCGGCATCCCGGCCATGCGCTTGCCTGTCGAGCGCCGCGCGGGACTGTGGAGCCTGCTGCGCCGCAACGGCTCGGCTCGCAGTACAATCCTGAAGCAACACCTGGGGGCGCGTGCCGTGGCGGGGCTGGCCAGCCGCTTCGGGAAGCGTTTGCGGGAGGCCCGCCTGGCTTACCCCTCGCACTTTTACGGCTTGACGCAGACGGGCTTTTTGGACGCGGCGAGTCTCAGCGCGATTCTGATGAACCTACCGGAGGGAACCAGCGAGCTGATGTGCCACCCGGGCTACGCCGACCGCGCGCTCCACGGAGCGCGGACGCGTCTGGTGGCGCAGAGGGAGGCGGAGCTCGCTGCCCTGACCAGCCCTGAAATCGTGGACCTTATTCACAGGCGGGGCATCGAACTGATAGATTATTGCGCGCTGGCCAGAGGCTGATGACCAAGCCGGATCCCATCAAGTATTCGGTGGTTGTCCCGTTCTACAACGAACAGGACAACCTCCCCGCGCTGTATCTGAGGATCACCGAAGTCATGGACGCGATCGGCGAGCTGTACGAGATGGTGTTCGTCGACGACGGCAGCCGCGACGCCACCTACAAGCTGCTGCTCGAAATCTACGAACACGACCAGCGAGTCCACCTCGTGCGGCTGCGGCGAAACTTCGGCCAGACCGCGGCGCTAAAGGCCGGGTTCGACTTCGCCCGCGGGGAAATCATCATTTCCATGGACGGAGATTTGCAGCACGATCCGGCCGAAATTCCGCTGTTCCTCGAAAAGATCAACGAAGGCTACGACCTGGTGAGCGGCTGGCGCGCGCAACGCCGCGATGCCTGGCTGACGCGCCAGTTGCCGAGCCGCGTCGCAAACCTCATCATGGCCAAGCTTTCGGGCCTCGATCTCCACGACTTCGGCACAACGTTCAAGGCCTATCGTCGCGAAATCCTCGCGGAAATCCAGCTCTACGGAGAGCTGCACCGCTTCATCCCGGCACTGGCGAGCTGGAGCGGTGCGAAGATTGCCGAGGTGGCCATCAAGAACAACCCACGCCAGAACGGTAAATCGAACTACGGCCTGGGCCGCACCACGCGCGTGCTGCTCGATCTGCTGGGCGTCAAATTCCTGCTCGACTATTCCACGCGCCCACTGCAATTCTTCGGCCTGTTCGGCCTGGTGGGCACCAGCGCCGGGTTGGCCATCAGTTTCATCCTGCTGCTGAAGAAGCTGCTGCTGCACGAAGCCATCATGATCGAGCATGGCCCGCTGATGCTCTTGGGGATCCTGCTCATTGTCGGCGGCGTCCAATTTTTCTGCCTAGGCCTGCTAGGCGAAGTCCTGACACGCATCTACTATGAATTGCAGCATAAGCCGATTTACAGTCTGCGCGAGGTCAAGAGCCGGCACGAAAAACTGCCCGACCCGACCGAGCGCGATGCTGGCCCGCTGCACACCTAACCCGCCTGCCGACGTTCCGACCGGGCTCACTGGAGATCTCCAGGCTACTGTCGCCAACCGACCCCAGAGCAGGAAGCAGTGGATGCCCATCCCGCTCGCGCGATTCGCGATGGTCTGGACGAAGGTCGCTGCCAGGGATGCGGCGAAGCGAAGCTGGCCGAACCGATCTGCTTCGTCCCTTAGCTCAGAAAGACGCCACCCACCGCGCTGGATCACACCATGAAAACCACCAGGAGGTGCGTCTTCGTCCGGAGGGGTTTCGCCGAGTGCAGCGGGGCGGTGCCTACTCGTTGGCCGCCGGACCCGAGGCGGAATCAATCGCCGGGACCGGCAGGATAGGCCTCTTTTCCGGAGCTTTCCGGGCCCATTTCCAGCGGTCGGCGCGAAGGTGAAGAAACGCGACCGCTTCGTGGTAGAGGCGCTTCCGCTCGTGGGAGTCCCAGAGGGCGTCGCGCACGATGCGCCAGGCGACCCGTGGGCGGAAGTAGTAGGCATCGTAGAAGCGGTTGACGCCGCTCATCATCTCCTCGCGGGAGAGTCCTGGATACCGAAGGTGGGGGAGCTGGTGGCCGCCCGAGTCCGTCAGCGCTTCTCCGGCGAGGAAGTTGTTTTGGGCGGCGTATTGGTAGAGTTCGGTGCCCGGGTAGGCATGGGCGAGAGACACCTGAATGGTCTCGCAGTCAAGTTCCCGCGCGAAGTCGATGGTGCGCTGGATGGTTTCTTTCGTTTCGCCGGGCAAGCCGATGATGAAGTCGCCGTGGATCTTGATGCCCACCTTCTTGCAGTTCTTGACGAACTCACGGGCCATCTCGATCGTGGCGCCCTTCTTGATGTTTTTCAGGATTTGCGGATCGCCCGATTCAAAGCCAACGATAAACAGTCGCGCACCGGCGCCGGCCATAGCCGCCAGCGTTTCATAGTCGCTGTGCGCCCGCGCGGTGCAGGACCAGCGGAACTTGAGCGGCTTGAACTTAGCGGAGATCTCCAGCATGCGGTCCTTGCGGATGTTGAAGGTATCGTCGTCGAAAAAGAACTCCTTGGCCTGGGGAAAAAGCTGCACCGCCTGGCGCACCTCTTCAGCGACATTGCCCACCGAGCGGACACGCCAGGCGTGACCGGACAGCGTTTGCGGCCACAGGCAGAACGTGCACTGCGCCGGGCAGCCGCGCGTGGTGTAGAACGAGACGAACGGATGCAGCAGAAACGGCACATTGTAGTTCTCGATGGTGAGATCGCGCTGATACACCTCGGTGGCGAAAGGCAGGTGGTCGAGCTCTTCGGTATGCAACTGTGGCCGGTCCGGATTGTGCACCACACGACCGTCCTGGCGGTAGCTGGCTCCGCGGATTTCCTGCAGAGGTTTACCCTGCGCAAACTCCACCACCGCGTGGTCGAACTCACCACGGACGATAAAGTCGATCTCCTCGTTGGCCAGGCTTTCCCCGGGCTGGGTTTGAACAGGCGGGCCGACGAAAGCCACCTTCAGGTCGGGCTTCCGCTCTTTCATCTCCCGGATCAATTTCACGTCCTTGGGGAAACCCACGGTGGAAGTGAATAGCACAACGAAGTCGTAATCGCGTGCGATCTGCACGGTCTGGGCCCAGGAGATCTTGTGCGGCGAGGCGTCGAGCAGCCGGCTCCCCGGCAACATCCCCGCCGGATAAGCCAGCCAAACGGGATACCAGTAGGACTCGATCTCGCGGGTCGCCGGCCAGCGGGAGCCGGCACCGCCGTCGAAGTTCTCAAAGCTCGGCGGATTCAACAGAAGCGTCTTCCTCACCGAAGGCATACGCACTTCTCCTCTTGTCAGCGCGGAGGCAGCTATCCTGATGGTCCTTCGCGAAAGCCTGTATTCTACTCGAAATCGCTCGCTGGCCAATGCCAATCTGCTGGGGCCCGCCTGCATGAGGCGAACACGGCACCCCTTGGCCAAAGGCTGCTCCGCGGCTGTCCCTTTCAGCGAACCACCTGAAAGCGCCCGTCCGGAGTTACATGGCACTTTCGGCCCCGCCACTGAACCGCATTCCCAAAGAATCCCGCAATCCACACGAAAAAGCCGATGAGGTCCTGAACCGGAACCCACCACCACTGCTTACGCGTGAGGGGGTCGTGGAGGACCCAACCGGCTACGGCCCAGGCAGCGGCAGCCCGAAACACGCCGGCCAGTGCCACCACCGGCCAAAACCTGGGCGCCACAGCCCACAACAGCAGGGCGAGGGGCAAAGGATTGGTAAACACCTGTCCCCAGTATCCCGCCCGACGGGAACGGCGCGTGCTCCGCGCCCATCGCAAGCGATGTCCTAGACTCGCGCCAAATCCTTGGGTGCCGATGTGGTGCTCGATGACATAGGAGGAGAGCAGGACGACATGGCCCATCTCGGCGGCGAGCTTTCCCATGACGAAATCTTCAGCCAAGTACTCCTTCAGGCGGTCAAAGGCGCCCATGCCCTCCAGGACTTCCCTGCGCGCGGCAATCGTGGGCCCCAAGGCGAATCTCATTCCTTCCAGCAGCCGCGCGACCAGCACTCCTCCCAGAAACTCGGTGTTCATCCCCAGAGCTTCCAGCCGGGACCACAAACTGGGGCCTGGCACCGCCCGGTAGGGACAGCTCACCAACCCCACGCGCTCGTCCTGAAACTCGCTCGCCATGCGCTCCAGCATCTTCCGGGTGACTCGGACATCGCTGTCACTCATCACCAGCAAAGAATGCCGTGCTTTCGCCAACAGGCACTCCAAGCTGAAGGCTTTGGCGTTGGGGCCGGGGGATTCCCCAGTGACGATTAACTGCACCGGCGGCCCGCCAGGAAATTCGCTTCTTACCTTCTCGACCACGGCGACAGCGGGATCGTCGGCATGGTGAACCGCAAGCAGGATCTCAAACTCGGAATATTCCTGCTCGAACAGACTCCGCAGGTTTTCCTCGAGCCCCTCATCGAGGCCCGAGAGCGGTCTCAAGATGCTGATGGGCATGGGGAAACGCAGCGTTGGCGGTTGAATAGCCAGATAGCGTCGGGCCGCAAGGACGGTCAGCACGCAGTACACCAAGGACCCAGTGAGCAAGGCCAGCAAGATTGTGGTGATTGCCGTCATGGCCACTAACCGCTGCCCGGCGCGCCGGACGGGTGGAGAGCCGAGCCCAGCGGTCTGTTGGTGAACAAGAACTTTCCGCCGCTTTCGGCCACACGAATCAGAGTGGGACGTCCCACCAGCCCCTCCAAACGAGGAACCGTTGAAGAGGGCACAACCAGGTAGCACCGCTCGGGACTCGACCACAGCCGCTCCAGTTCAGAATCACCAAGGAAAACAGGGGGTGCATCGGCAGCATAAGACCCGTATTCGAGGTTGACCGCGCGCCCATTCCACAGCAACCCCGAACGCTGCGCATAAAAGAAAACAGAAGAAAACGGGTAATAGTGGCCTTCGACGATCAACTGACCTGCCGGGGCGCGCAACATCGCCTGGGCCAGCGACCGAGAGGAAAGATAGGGGTCGAACACAACTAGGGCCACGCGGGCCGCATGAAAGAAAAGCGTCATCATCAGGGCGATCGCCAGCAGCGCCCGGCGACCCGTAAACCGCCACGCGCCAAGCGCGCCCAGTAGCAAGGCAACGCCCGCAAGAACCAGAGGAGCTTGCAGGTAGGCGAACGAACGCAGCGTCAAGTCTCCCAAATGACCCAGCGAGAGGGTGTAGGCCTCGGGCTTTTGGGTCAAGGCCAGAGAAATATCCCCGGGGGTGGGGATTCCTCGAACCAGAAAGAGGAGGACGGCAATGCAGAGTGCACCGGCGGCGGCGACGGCCGCCAGCAGTCGCATTCCCAGGCGGCTCCACGTGTCCCCGCTGGCGACCGCCGACCCCAGCAGTAGCGCCAGTGCCGGATAGGCAGGCATGGAGTAGTATTCCTGCGTGGTCGAGAACGTGAAAAACAGCAGCAGGAAACCTGCCCAGCACAAGGCCAGCAACCTGGCCCGACCCGCCCGGCTCACCGGCTTGTAATCGAGCCGCAGCACACCGGGGAAGAACGCGCTCCAAGGAAAAAGCCAGAGCAGATGCAACGACCAGAAAGCCAGACGAGGCACCGTGGCGTAGTCGCGCGGGTAGCGCAGGTTGAGAAACCGGAGCACCTGCTCGTTGATGAAGTAAAACCAGAAAAATCCCCGATACGCCAAGGGATCACTGCGCAGGGTGAAGTCGAAATACGGAGGGTTGCGCAGCGTGGCCAAAACGTGCCAGGGCGCGGCAATCAGCAACACAATCAATACTCCGGAGATGGGATACAACCGTTGCCAAGCACGAGCCGAGAACAACTGGCGGGTCAACAGCAAATAGAGCAGGCCCGCACCCGCGGGCAGTACCACCGCCACCAGGCCCTTGAGCAAGATGCCCGCGCCCAGGCTGGCTGCCAGCAGAAAGGCCCAGGGGCGCGGGTGGGGCTCGTCTTCTTCGAGCGCCCGCAAGAAGGCCCACAGCGCAGCGGTCACCGTCAACGTGAGCAGGACATCCGGAATCAGAATCCGCGTAAACAAGAACAAGCCCACGCACGTGGCCAGGCACAGGCCGGCGCAAAAGCCGACGCTGCGCCCAAAGGCCCAGGCGCCAACGTGAGCGGTCAACCAGCAAAGCCCGATGGCAGACAGGGCCACCGGGATCCGCGCGGCCCAGTCGTGCACGCCAAAGAGGCGATACGACACCGCCATCACCCAATAAACTAGCGGGGCCTTTTCCAGGTAGGCGACGCCATCGAGTCGTGCGGTGACCCAGTCGCCCGATTCCAACATGTTGCGGGCGATTTGTGCTTGCACGGCGTCCACATCGTCCATCAGCGACGGCGGACTGATGATGCAGCCGAGGAAAATGACCGTGGCAAAGAGGAGAACGATCAGGTGAAAGTAAGGACGCCGCTCAGCTTCTCCCGGCCCTCCTCGGCCACGGGCACGGTTTGCATTCTCCATTTCTTCATCCAGAGAAACAACGTCAGCAAACCCCACAGGTGATAGCCGAGATTGGCGCGTCTGTCCAGGTGGTCGCGCAGGAGGGCCTGCATCGCGTCCCAGCGAAAGATCTTGGTTTGCGCCACGGCTTCGGCCGTCAGCGTATCCAGCAGAAGCGGCCGCAACCCGCCTCGCAACCACTCGTGTGCGGGAATGTCGAAGCCTTCTTTCTTGCGTCGCACGACCGAGGGCGGCAGCCTGTTTCTCATCAGCTCCCGGAGCAGAAACTTCTGCCGGAAGCCCCGGATTTTGAATTCCTGCGGAAGAGAGGCAGCAAACTCGACGATGCGGTGATCCAAGAAGGGAGGACGCACCTCCAGGGAATGGGCCATACTCATGCGGTCCACCTTGTACAGGATGTCGTCCGGAAGGTAGTACCGCTGGTCAAACCAAAGGTGCCGATCGAGAGGCCCCGAGGAGTCGGATGCGGGCGGCACATGGGCCAGCAAATCCTCGACCGGTTGGGGATCCGCCTCTAAGAAGAAGGCCTTCTTTTCCGATTCCGAGAAGGCCCCGTTCCAGAATAGGTGCGCCCGCTCGGCCGTCAGGAAGGAACCTTTCAGGAAGCGCTTCAGCTTGTATTCAAAGCTGATTTTGTCGTCGGAGACAGGCCAATGCCGCAGGAGACCCAAAGCCAGGTGTCTGGCGCGGGCGGGCACTCGCCGCATCGGCCGCGCCCACCGATCCGCCAGATAGGTGACATAGCCCGCAAATAGTTCGTCGGCTCCCTCGCCGCTGAGCGCGACGGTCATATAACGCCGGCTCATCCGTGCCAGGAACCAAACCGGAAGCGCGCCGGCGTCCGCGCTGGGCTCATCGGAATAGTGGGCGAACTCCTCGATGGCGCTGGACATGTCCACCTGAGGATTCAGATCGAACTCGTGGTGTTCGGTCCCGTAGTGCGTGGCCACCTCGCGGATGTAGCGGGCTTCGTCGAAACTCTGGCCGCGGAAGGTAATGGAAAAAGTTTTGAGCCGGGAGGAGTTGGCCCGGGCGGCATAATACAGAATGGTGGACGAATCGATCCCGCCACTGATCCACACGCCCAACGGGACATCCGCGATGAGGTGTTCGCTCACGGATTGCTTGAGCAGCCAGTCCAGTTGTTCGCGCGCAGACTCCAAGGTCCAACGGGGTTCCGGCCGAAAGGCCAGCCGCCAGTACGCCTCCGTACGCGTCTTCCCGTCCCGCCATTCGAGCAGGTGACCCGGAGGCAGCTTTTCGATTCCCTGCACCAAGGTGTGGGGACCCGGCACGTAGTTCAAAGTCAGGTAGCAATTTAGGCCGGCAAGGTTCAACCGGCGCTCGATCTCGGGGTGTTCCAGGATCGCCTTCAGTTCGGAGCCGAAGTAGAGATCGTCTCCCCGGCGGCAGATGTAGAGGGGCTTAATGCCCATGCGGTCACGCGCCAGTACCAGGCGTTTTTGCGATGGGGTCCAAAGGGCGATGGCAAACATCCCGCGCAGCCGGGAGAAACACTGTTTGTCCCACTGGAGGAACGCGCGCAGGACGACCTCCGTATCACTGCGCGAAGAAAACTGGTGCCCCAGGCTCTCCAGCTCCTCACGCAGCTCCCTGTGGTTATAGATCTCGCCGTTAAAGACCACGACCGTATCGCCGTCTTCGCTGACCATGGGCTGGTCACCCGACTGCAAGTCGATGATTTTCAGCCGGACCGCGCCGAGGGACACATCCTGCCGGTGGTAAGTCCCCTGTTGATCGGGACCGCGATGCACGAGCGAAAGCGTGGCCCGGTAAATCCGGTCAGCGCTGACCTCACGATTCCGGTGGGTAAAGCCGGCGATGCCGCACACAGTTCAGCCCTCCCCGGTCCCTCTACCAAAGGAACTGGCTCCAAGAATCCGCGTAGTCTAACACGAGTTGACGGGGAGACCCGTCCCTTCTCGCCTTTTCTTATTTCCGGTGTTCGTCGCCAGCCAGAATTGGCGCGCGGAGCAAACCGAGCGTAGCTATGGTTAGAGGTTTGGGTTCACCCCCAACCCGCGCTAGGATGCGCGGCACAACGTCGGGGTGAATGATGAGCGAGGAACCCAGCAGAACCGAGGGAGGCTCCCCTGACCTGGCCCCCGTTTTTAGTCCAAGCATAAGGTAGCGCTCGGGGCTGGATTTTCCTCCCCGGACCAGGGATCGGCTGGCGCGGGGGGAGGCCCCAGCCGCTGCGCGGCCTGAGCCGCGAATTCCTCCGGACAAGATTCATGGTGCTCGATTCGGCTGCTCTAGAACGATTGCCGCAGTGGTTTGGAAAACTGGCTGAACTGGCGCGCGAGCAAACTCCACGGAATTCACATTCTGCCATCCGCGTTGGGGCCGAGCCACGAGCGGGGGCGAAGCTTGAATCGAGAGGGAGATGGGGCGTATGATTCCGGCAGCACGCAAGTCGAAACCGATGGATGTCGGTTTCGCAGGAACGCGTCCTGCGTTCCCAGAAGATAGGCAAAGGAGGTCCCCACCATGCCCACGTCCAAGGAATTCACCATCAAGATGGAAGATCGTCCTGGGACATTGGGAAAAGTCTGCCGCGCGTTGGCTGACCGCGGAGTGAATATCCTGGCCTTCCAGTCGTTCCCGACGGGAGCAGAAAGCCTGGTTCGCTTCGTGGTGGACAACCCGACGACGGCCAAGACGGTTCTGGATACCCAGCGCCTGACCTACACAGAGACGGAAGTCGCGCAGGTCAAACTTCCGCATCGGCCGGGGGAGTTGGCGCGCGCCGCTTCGCGGCTTGGCGATGCCAGCATCAACATCAACTATGCCTACACCGGGGTCGAGCCGGGGACGAACGCGCCGCTACTGATTTTCGGCGTCACCGAAGTCAGCAAGGCGGCTTCGATCCTGGATCAGACCGCTGCCGCTGCTGCGGGAACCTAGAGCTGGCGTCCGGGCTGTCTGCCGGAGACCGCGCCGGGGCGGGCACGCGTGCGTGTCGCGGTTTCCCGTGCTCACCGGCTGAACGGAGGGGTGTGGCTCCCGCCAAGCACTCAATCCCCGAGGGCCCTCTCTTGGATTGTCTCGCTGCGCCCGTCGGGGCCAACAGGACTTCTGAAGGAAGTCTTCTAAGCCCTTGATGCCACTCGCTAGCGTTCCCCTGGCCTGCCTGTGCTGAGAGCACGGGACTCAGGCGAAGCCTTTCTCGGGCCGTCGCTGCGCTCCCCGTATCACGCTGTGGCCAGTGGGGCAATTTACGCTCGGCAGTTCGCCAAGTGCGGGTGGTCAGACACCAGGGCGTTTCATCAAGCTCCCAACTCCTTCTAAAACAGTGAGTTTGAGAGCCATCGTCTTTGGTACTAATCATGCTCCTCTCCAAGGCGATATGGTGTAAGGAGGACGCCATGAACTACCAGGAAGCAGTTGAATTGCTCAGGGCAAACTCGGACGACGAGGACTTTCGGGTGCACAGCGTTAGCACTCGCAGGCTCCCTGAGGAAGGAACTCCGGCCTACAACGAGTATTTTGAGACCCTTCCCGAAGCACAGGCGTGTTTCGACGTTTCGGTTGCCGGCGATCCCGGAGAGGAATACATCATTGAGCTGATCGAGTGGTGCTGGGATAGCCCAACGGGAGGTCTCCACCAGCTTGGGGTGCTCAAGACTCGTCGTGAATCTGTCCAGGTTTAGGTGCCACTGAGCTTCACCGAAAACCGTCATCGGCTGTTGTCCCGGCGGAGAGGCGCAGGACGCGTTCGGGGAGGGGAGTTTCGTTTTCTTTTCTGGAGGTGGTGGTTCCTGCCTGGAGTTCCGATCGTTGGAACGCTTGGGTTGGGATTTCCACACCCGTTCCGGTTGCGCTGGCCCGGGGCAGAAACCCTGAGAAGGCTACTCGCTTGGGTGCGTCCACCGCTGCTACATCTTCTCCCCGGCCACTTTGCCCTCTTCGATGGCCTTGAGCAAGGTCCGCACAAAGCCGATGTGGTCACGAAACGACTCGAGCAAGTGTTGGCCGAGGCGGATTAGTTCTCCAGCTCCAAGCGCCGTGGCGAACTGAAGCTCCCTCCGAAAACCGTTGATCCTCCGGTTGAGCATTTCCTGGCCGTCCGCCAGGCGCTGCAACTCCGCTCCCCCAGGCAGAGGAGGAACGGCGCACGGCCACGCAAAGAGACTTTTTCAGCAAGCTGTCAGAAGGTGTATCGCAGGAAGATGGCTGCGGCATGCCCGTGGTAATCCCC
>JACQDH010000247.1 GCA_016201215.1 Acidobacteriota bacterium
CCAGGAAGTCAAGCGCGTTGTGCAGGACCATGAAAGCCAGGGTCAGCGGGATCAGAATCCAGTAGGCCACACGAATCCAGCGCACCGCGGCGTGCTCGCTGCGCGTGGCGGAGCGAATGTGCACCGAGCCGATGGCGAACTTCCCGCCCGCGCCGGGATGACAACTGCCGCAGGTTTTCGACAGGTTGGCCGGATGAATGGTGGAGCGCAGATCACTGGACGGCAAGATGTTGTGCACGCCGTGGCACGAGGCGCAGTTGGCCACGGTTTGCGCGCCGGAGCGCAGAGCCAGGCCGTGGTAGCTGTCGGCGTAGGACGGCACCTTGTCGCTGGGCAAGTTGTAGCGCTGGGCCAAGCGCTCGTCGCTGTGGCAGTGGCCGCAGGTCACACCGGAAACGCGGGCAGGGTTGACTAGCGATTGCGGCTCGCTGGGCGCGAGGATGTTGTGCTCGCCGTGGCAGCCGGTGCAGACCGGCGCACCGGGCACGCCGCGCGCGACCGCCGCACCGTGGACGCTCTGCTGATAGGTGTTCTTGATCGCGGTGTGGCAGGCGCCGCAGGTTTCCATGACGTTCCAGTGATTGATCTTGGATCGTGGATCGCGCCCCGGGAAGATGGCGTGATTCGCATGGCAATCCGAACACGATGCGGCCGACCGGTTTCCGGCGGCCACGGCGCGGCCGTGTACGCTCAGCCGGTAAGCCTCCACCGGATGCGCAAAGGGAATATTGTGCCGGGCCAGAAAATCCGGATTGGCGTGGCAGGCGCCGCAGGTGTCCGGAAGATTTTTCTTCGCCACCGGAGAGGCCGGGGCGCGGGCGGAGAGAATTTTATGCGTCGGGCCGTGGCAGGACAGGCAGTTGGCACCCTCCGGGTCGCCGGTCCTGCGCACGCTGGCGTGGACGCCGGATTGATAATCGCGGACGATCTGGCCATGACAGGCAGCGCAAGCCTGCGTTGCGGAGGTTGCGGCGCGCCCGGTTTCGTGGGCCCGCCCATGGCAACTGGCGCAGGCCTGCGCGCCGAGCGGTTGGTGCGCGCTCCTGGCCACTTCGGCGGGAGGCTGCGCATGGCAGGAAGCGCAACTTACCCGGCGCATCGGCTTGGGGTGCGGGTAATCCTTGACGCCGGTGTGGCACGTCGTGCAGTCGAACGCGCCATGGACGCTGGCCTTGTGTTTGCCGGGGTCCACGTAAACGCTGCGGCCCGATTCGGATTTCATGTCCGGCTGGCCGTGGCAGGCCAGGCAGCTCTCATCCCCCGGCACCGGTGCCGATGCCAGGAGCAGGTAGAGGGCAGCAGCGAGCGTTGCGGGCATCTCAGGACCTTTCCCTGCTAACCATCTGCGAATCCCCTAGCGGTACGCGAACAGCATCGCGTAGATGATCCAGACCACGATGCTGAGCCCGAGGCCCAGTGAGACCCAGGCGAAAACCCGAACCGTCTTGACCACGATGGCCGGATGAGGCTCCGCCAAGTGCTCGTCGAGCTTTCCGGATGCGACCAGAGCCTCATACTCCCGGGGCTTGTCCCTCTTCATCTCCACCAGCGACATGTGCCCGGTGAACACGGTGACGTCCATGGGGAATTTTTCCGGGCGCAGGTGCGTGTTGAAGAAATGCACCGTGAAGATGAATCCGGTGGCGAGCAGCGCCTCGTCACTGTGGATGATGGTGGCGACGTTGATGGACGCCCCGGGCAGGAAACGCGTGAAGAATACGGGAAACCACAGCGTCAGGCCGGTCGCGCCGATGACGGCAATCCCCCAGAACACGGCGAAGTAGTCGAACTTCTCCCAATACGTCCAACGCCCGTAGGCGGGGCGTTGACCCATACCCACAAACCACTTCAGGGTGGCCACGAACTCGGTCAGGTCGCGGCGGGTGGGCAGCATCGTATTGGGCCCGAACAACAGGGCGCGCCAGGAGCCGTACTCCTGTCTTTTCAGGCGATACAGGTCCACCAAGTGGGTGATGAAGACTCCAAACATCAGCACGGCAGCGGCGCGGTGAATGTATCCCGCGGTCTCGAATCCGCCGAGCAGGCGCGACAATATGGCCGCCCATCGCGTGTAGGAAAACTTCAGCGTCAGCCCCGTGAGCGCGAGGCTCAGGAAGCTCACGATCATGCAGGCATGCAAGGTTCGGTGCAGCCGGTTGAACCGGACGAACTGCCGTTCCTCGGGCCCGCTTTCAGGCATCCGCGTCCTCCTTGGGCGCCGGCGCAATCGGCGGCTCGGATTCCGCGTTCGCCTGCGTTGGCTGTGCTTGGCCGGATTCGGCGGCTCGCAACTCGCGGCGCATTTGGATTGCGCGCGGCAACCACAGGAGAGTGTGGAGCCCACTGATCAGGAATGTCCCTACGAGCAGCGCGGTCATCCCCCAGAAGGTCCAGAAAAGAAACGGGTATTTCTTGGGGTCGTGGTGCGTGGCATGCGTGAGATACCCGGCGAAACGCCGCGTGGCCCCCGAATGGCACTTCTGGCATGTCTGGACGACGTTGACGCGGCTCAGGTGCGAGCGCGGATCGGCAACCCGGAGGATGTCGTGCGCGCCGTGGCAATCGTAGCACTTGGCCGTCTTCGTGTAGCCGAGCCGGGAGACCTTCCCGTGATAGGTCTCAAAGTAGGTCTTGGCGATGTCCTCGTGGCAGCGACCACACTTCTGCATGATGTCGAGCTTGAAGCCGTCGGCATCGACTCGGCGGATGGAGTGGGCGCTGTGGCACTCGCTGCAAACGGGCAACTCCTTGCTGGTCTTGGTGACCCGAAGGGAATGCACGCTCCGCTCAAACTGATCGTGGATGCCGTGGTGGCAGCGGCCGCAGGTGTCCGGCACGTTTTTCGGATTGACGCTTGAATCCGGATCGGTGCGGGGCAGGACGCCGTGGGCGGTGTGGCAGTTATGGCAGGTCGCCGTCACCGTCAAGCCGCTCTTGAGCAATCCCTTGCCGTGGATGCTTTCCGTGTAACGCTCGATGATCTCGTGCTGCCGCCCGGTGTAGCGCACGGCCGCTTTCTGCCCTTCGCGATGGCACCGCGCGCACAGCTCCGGGACGTTGGTGGCAAACGTGAGCGACTGGGGATCTTGCTTGCCGAGCACCCCGTTGGTGCCGTGGCACTCGAGGCAGTTCGGGGCGTTGGGATCCTTCATGGCCAGCAGCTTCCCGTGCGTGCTCCGCTGGAACTGCTGGCCGATTTCCGCGTGACACGAAGTGCAATCCACTTTCTGTGTGATCAGCTCGCAGGGACGCACGCGGGAGGCGTTCACCTGGGAGTGGCACTGGCTGCAAGCGCTCCGCGCGTGCCGCGAGCGCGCCAGCTCCGCGGCGTGAACCGTGAGCGAGCGGCCATCGCGCGACGCTTTGATCCGCGGGTCGGCGTGGCAGCGCAGGCAATCGGCATCCGCCATGCCCTGGGTATAAAACACCTTCCTCACTTTGTGCGGCTGGTGGCAGTCCACGCAGGCCGGCAGGACGTTGGCCTCCTTTTCCCAGAGCTCCCCGCGGATCGTTTTCCGGTGCACGGCTTCAATCTGAGCATGGCACTTGGTGCACGTCGCGGCGATGTTCCTTCGGGCGATGGAGGAAGCGGGATCCGTATGCGGCAGGATCAGATGGGCCGTGTGACACGTGGCGCAGTTGGGAGCCACCACGAGGCCCTTTCTCAGGAGACCCTCGCCGTGGATGCTCTCGGAGTAGTTCGCGATGATATTGTCTTGATGAATCGGGCGGTTCCGTTGGACCGGCGTGCCTTCCTGGTGGCACTTCCCGCAGACGAAGGGCACTTTCAGCGGCGCGACGGCCGAGCGCGGGTCCTTCACCGGCACAATGTCGTGGTTCCCGTGGCAATCGATGCAGCGCGGCGCGAGAGGATCGCCGCGCGCGATGGCTTTGCCGTGCAGCGACCGTGCATGTTGGCCCTGCTCACCGGCATGGCACGCGCCGCAGCTCACCCTGGCCAGGGGCGTACCGTGCGGGAGCTCCTTCCCTTCGAGATCGCTGTGGCACGAGGTGCAAGTCAGACTGCCGTGGACGGACGCGGAGAACCTCTTGGCGTCCACGAACAGGGAAACCGTCCGTGTCCCCCGCTTGGCGGTCAGGGACTTGTCGCTGTGGCAGGCCAGACAGACCTCGTTCTCACTGGGCCCAGTCAGGGCGGCAGGCCGCGGCGCCTGCACGCGGGCGGCCGGCATGGCCAGCGTCAACCCGAGCAGGACGAAAAAGCACAGCAGAATTGGGATCGGTCCTTTCACAGCTCACCAGCGCCAGAAGGGAACTTCTTCAGGGGCGACGAGGGGCCGGCGCAATCCCCTCGCCGGGGCGCGGTCATTTAAGGGACAGTCCGGAAAGAATCTTCGGGTTTGGATCCTCCATAGCCAAAATCGTGTGGCACGCATTACAGTCGTTCGTGATGGCACGGCCGTCGGCGCTGGTGTGATTGCCGTCGTGACACCGGAAGCAGCCGAGAAAATCCTCATGGCCGAGATTGTTGGGATGCGTGCCCCAGGTAACCTTCATCTGCGGGAAGACGTTGCGCAGGTAGATGGCGGCCACCTGCTGGCTGGCCTGTTCGACCAGCGCACGGTGCTCGCGGTAGATCTCCGCGTAGCCCGTGCGGTAGAAATCGGTGATCGCCGCAGAGATGCGCAGCCGCGCGGTCTCGCGATCCGAGTACTCGGCGCGGAGCAGTTCCACCGCCTTCTTCTTGATGTAGGGGAGCTGCGCGCTGATGCGGCCCTCGGCCATCTCCTGGTCCACGGCGCGTTCAGGCATCTGGAAGGCGTGCGTCGGACGGTTGTGGCAGTCCACGCAATCCATCGTGCGGCGCTCGCCGTGGGCGACTTGACCGGGCGTGACCTGGACCTCGTTGGAGACGTACTCCACCGTCCGGCCGTCCTCCTCGAGATAGCTGACCCGCGGAATCACCTGCCGGCGGCCGTCGGTCGAGACGTAGCGGATGCGTTCGCTGCTGTCCAGATGTCGGCCGTGGATGCCCACGGCGCCCTGCCAGCTATGCCCGCCGATTTTCAGCACCAGCACGGTGGTGAGCGGGGTATTTTTCTCGTCCTCGGAATACTTGGTGCGCACTTTGAACTTGTCGCCGGTGAATTTCTCCGGCCAGTGGCACTGCTCACAGGTTTCCCGCGCGGGGCGCAGGTGTTGCACGGGCGAGGGGATGGGGCGCGAATAGGTACGGAAGGTCACGGCAAAAACCTGGCGCACGCCGGAGAGCTTCGAGCGCACAAACCAAGGGGCCCCGGGACCGATGTGACACTGCACGCAGGCCACGCGCTGGTGCGGGGAGTTCTGATAGGCGGTGAACTCCGGGGTCATCACGGTATGGCAGGTTTGCCCGCAGAACTGCACGGAATCCATGTACTCGACCCCGCGGTAGGAGGCCATGCCCATGATGCCCACATTGAGCATGGTCAAGCCAACCACCCAGGAGATGGCGCGACGCAAAACCGGTTGACCCAGATCAATTTTAGGGTAGACCGCCGGCAGTTGTCCTGCCATGCGCAGCTTGCGACGCTGCCAGACCCCACCGACAGGGATCAGGACGAGCCCGGCGACAAAGATGCCGGGCAAGATCAGGATGAAAACAATCCCGGCGTAAGGGCGCACGGGCCAACCCGCGAGGATCTCGTAGGTCCAGAAGGCCATCAGGGTGAGCGCGGAGCTCGTGGTAATCACCGCGCCCGTCAGGGTGATGGGGTTGTGTCCTAAGTAGACGGCGGGGCGCAACCAACCGGCAATGCGTTCGCGGACTTCCATAGGCAGGGCGAAAAAACCGCCTCAGCTTGCAAACCTTTCCGGCGCGGCATCCACAAACTAAGTTACCACAACCCCGTCCGGCCGAAGCGGGCCGCCCGCCGCGGATGTGGCTGCGTGCGCTCTAGGGCTTGTGGGATGTCTCCGGGCGCTCACGGCCGGGTGACCTCCTCCCCGGCGGGCGGCCGGCGCTCAATGGAGCGGATCAGCAGCCAGAGTGTGCCCACCACAAAGGCAATGGCAATCAGCGATAACGCCAGACCCTTGCGCCGGTAGGCATATTCGGCCAGCGCCTGCTGGCCGGCCTGTTGGGCCTGGAGCGCTAATTTGCGCCCCTCTTCGGTGTTCTGCTCGACGCGGGCCGGAATCATGGTGTGGACGTCCACCCGGGCTTTGATGAGTTTCTCACGCCCGTTCGAGAGCGTCAGGCGGGCCTCGCCAACTTCCATGCCCGCGCGCTCGGCTCGATCCAGCACCGCGGCGGCGTCCCCTAGGTTGGAATCGAGTCCGGTGAGATCTGCGTAAATCCGCTGCGCTGTCTTCCCGCCGGCGTCGTCCTTGGCGTGGCACCTTAGGCAGAGGGATTCCCCGCCCGTGCCGAGCAGGGCGTCGCCGGTGTGCTCGACGCGATGGTTGCCGTGGCAGGTCAGGCAGGCCGCGATCTTAGCCGCCTGCCAGGGAGCCTTGTGCGGGCTCTGATCAAAGAGTTGCTCTTGGAAGACGTGGCAAGTGCCGCAGACGCGCTCGATGGAAGCCACGCCGGGCGGAGCTGCGCCGTGGTTGCCGTGGCAGGTGGCGCAGGTGGGTGCGGAAAGATCACCGCCCGTCAGGGTCTGGTAATGAACGCTGCCGCGATAGTCGTCCAGTTGATTGGTCGGGATGCCATACGGCTTCATGCGCATCGGGTCCGCATGACACCGCCCGCAGGTCATGGGGATTTGCGGCGCGTGCACAGTGGAAAGCGGGCTGGAGGCCGGACGAATGCTGTGGGGGCTGTGACAGTCCGAGCAGACGGCCACACGCGTATCGCCGGCGCGCAGCCGCTTGCCATGCACGCTGGTCCCGTACTGCGTCAGTTGATCGGTGCGCAGGGAAGGATTGTAGGCGCGCATGAACGCCCCGTCCGAATGGCAGCGCGCGCAGAGTTGGGGAATCTCGCTACGCTTCGGAACGCCTCGGAAGCCCTGCTTGCGGTCCATGGCCTTCTCCGCGTCTTCCTGGCTGGGATTGCCACCGTGGCAATCGGCGCAGGTAAGGCCGCGCGTCGCATGGATGTCGTCCGGGAACTGGCGAGCCGGATCGCCAAGCTTCCCGTCGAACGCGGCATGGCATTCCAGGCAGTGATTCACCACCGGCTTGGCGTCCTTGGCGGCCGCGCCCAGTGCCCCCAGCAGGAGAAGAACGAGAGTACTCAGGCAGCGCAGGAACATGGTTCAGCTCCGCCAAGCCCACAGGCTCATGGCCAGGATGTACACGATGGCGAATGCTCCAATTCCCGTGATGAGTTTGCCGACTCGCCCGGTGGGATTCCGGTCGAGAAAGGGAATCAGCACCCACAACGTCGCCGCGAGACCAAACACCAGCACGCCGAATTGTTCGCCTTCAATCCACAACACGCGGCCCGGGATCAGCTTGAGCGTCTGGAAGAGAAACAGGAAATACCATTCCGGCCTGATTCCCGCCGGGGTGGGCGCAAAGGGATCAGCCTTGACGCCCAGTTCCCAGGGGAAAAGCGCCGCCAGCGCCGCCAGCACGCCCAGCGCGAGGTACCAGCCGATCAAGTCGCGCAGCATAAAGCTGGGCAAGAAAGAGTACGAAGGCACCGGCTTGTTCGAGTAGGTGCGCTCAATCGAAGGCGGCACGCTCATGCCGAAGAATTGCACCAGGAACAGGTGCGCCCCCACGACGGCAGTGGTCAGCGCGGGAAAGATCGCGACGTGAAAGCCGAAGAAGCGCGTGAGCGTGGCGCCGGTCACATCCTCCCCGCCGCGGAAAAAGGTGAGCAGCCAGTTGCCGATCACCGGCACGGCGGCCATCATCTGCGTGCCGACCTTGGTGGCGAAGAAGGCCAGCGTGTTCCAGGGCAGCAGATAGCCGCTGAATCCAAAGCCGAGAAAGAGAAAGAACAGCACGCAGCCGGTCATCCAGGTCAGTTCGCGGGGCTTGCGGTAGGCCTTCAAGAGGAAAGTGGAGAACATGTGCAGCATGGCGGTGAAGATCAGCAGATTCGCGGACCAGGCATGGATGCCGCGCACCAGCCAGCCGAACTGCACCTTGGTCATAATGAACTGCACGCTCTCGAACGCTTCTCCGGGAGACGGCCGGTAGTAGAGAAGCAGGAGAATCCCGGTGACTACCTGGACGATGAACAGGAAAAGCGTCATCCCGCCCAGGTAGTACCAGACGGTGTGGTGGTGGCGGGGAACCTGTTTATGCGTGAGCCAGTCCAGCGTGCCGGTGCCAAAGCGCGCCTGGAACCATTCGCGGAGCTGTTGGGAGAGCCTTGGCATCACTTTGACGGCACTTTCATGACGTTCAGGTCCGCGAGCCGCGGGAAACCACGATTTCTTTGCCGCGCACGTGCACGGCATATTCCCGCAGCGGCCGCGGTGGCGGGCCGCTGACGTTCCCGCCCTGCAGGTTATACACGCCGTTGTGGCAAGCGCACCAGATGTCGCGCTCGCGCGCGCGGTACTGCACGGTGCAGTTCAGGTGCGTGCAGACCGCGCTCAACGCGCGGTAGCTGCCGTCCGCCAGCCGGATCAGGATGGCCGGTTGATTGCCGAAACGAAAGATCTTCGCCGTGCCCGGAGCCAGTTCGTTGGCCTGCGCTGCCACGGTCTCCGCGTCCATCTCCGCGCGGCGCGGAGGCAAGACAAACTTGAGAATCGGATAGATAATGGAAACCAGGGAAGCCACCACGCCGGAACCAACCAGAAACCCAAGCAAGCGTCGCCGACCGGGCGTGGCCACCCGGCCGGCCTCAGGAGCGGAAATGTCCATCCTGTCGTCCCCCCTGTGAAACTAAGGGCCCGCCGCTGTCCGCCGGCTACTTCTTCACCGCCAGAGTGCGCAGGTAGGCCGCGACATCGGCCGCTCCCTCGTCACTCAGTTTTACCGGCTTCATCTTGCCATTGCCTTCGGTGATGATCTTACGCAGCTCGGCGTCCGGCCTGGCCTGCGCCTCTTTGGAGCCGAGGGGGCGCACTTCCACCTTGAACATCTTGGCGATGGCGTCCTTACCTTCGCCCGCCGCGCCGTGGCAGGTGGCACACTTGCTGGTGAACACCGGCTTGCCCTTGGCCGCATCCCCGCCACCCACGGCCAGCAGCGGCACAAGGAGCACCAAAGATAGAACAAATCCACCTTTCAGCCAAGATTTCATATGACGTCCTGAGCGGATGAGGAACACTCCGCCGGCCTACCGCACCGGCGCAGTGTGGGCACCGACAAACCGCGGCTCCACCTGTACGGTGGCCCGGAGCGACTTGCTGATGAAGCAGTTTTTCTCGGCTTTGGCGAGAACTTTCTGCGCCTTCTCCACGTCCTCAGCGGCCACGCCGATCTCCGGGACGATGGTGATCTCGGTGAAACGGTACCCCTCTTCGGGGACTTTTTCCAGTCGGGCAAAGGCCTTGCTCTGGTAGGAGACCACCGCGAGCTTGCTTATTTCGGCGATGGCCAGAAAGGTGGTCATCAGGCAACTCGCCGTGGCCGCCAGCAGCAGGTGCTCGGGCGTCCACAGGCCGGGGTCGCCGGAGAATTCGGGCGGGGCTGAAACGACCACGCTGGGGAAACCTTCGACATTAATCCAGCCGTTGCGCCGGCCGGTCCATTCCACTTCCGCTTCGTAGGTATAAGAATCCAGCAATGCCATTGCTTTCTCCCAGACCCCCGTGTCCATCGGCCGGTTTCGTTAGGCCGCCTTGCGATACGGCGTCTTCTCACGACGCTTGGCGGCGGGCCGGGGCACACGCGGCTTGCCCTTTCCGCGGAACTTCGCCGCCGGGATCACCGCGCTGGCCTCGCGCACCCGATTCCAGCAGTGGTGACACTGGTACCGCGCGTCCCGGTCGGCCAGGGCGAGATCCACCTCGGAAAGGGGACGACCACAGATCGAACAATGCGTAATCATTACTGGCTTCCTCCTGCGGAAGCTTGCAGGAAACGCGTTTCGAGGGCGCCCTTAACAATGCGCATGAGTTCTTGCTGGTTGAGAGGCAGGGCCACGCAGTCGAACGCGCCACGCCGCATTGCTTCCAGATAAAGGTGCACGTCCGGCCCTTCGGTGACGATCAGCACCGGTGGAGCCGAGGGCGCTCCCTGCAAGCGCCCGAGCAGCTCCAACGGTTCAGCGAAGCACCGGCAGAGCCGGGCCACAATCAAGTCCACGTCCTGTTCTTCCAGCGCGTTGTTCAGCTCTTCGAGCGAACCCACCGTCTGTACCTGGAAACCCCGGCACACCAGGTTCTCTCCCAGGAGTTCCACGGCGTTGTCTTCGGGTCCCCAAAGAATCACGCGGCAGCCAGAGAGAAAATTCACGAGGCGATCTCCGGGCGGTGATTCACGGCCAGCTTGTGAACGGCACCGATGATTTCTGCGACCGGGCAGGGTTTCGCGACCACCAGGTCGAAGCCGCCTGCCCGGGCGCGGCCGGCAAGTTCGGCGCCCGCTTCCGCGGAAAGCAGGATGGCCATGGCCTGGGGGTGTTTCTCCCGAATCCGGGTCAACACCTCAAACCCGTCGTGTCCATCCGCCAGCCGCCAGTCCGTGATCAGCAGATCGGGGTGGCAAGCGCTGGCCATCTGTGTCGCTTCGTCCAGGGATTCAGTGGCGAGGACGGTGAACCCGGCGCGCTCGAGACAACTCGTCATCCACCAACGGAGCAACCGTTTGTCTTCGACCAAAAGCACTTTGAGCGGGCCCATAGGTTCACTTCCCAAACCATCCAATCGCACTCTTCAGGTGTCCTACAGCAACCTTCCGGCCGAATGGTTGCCCCGGGCGGGGTGGCAGCTAACCCGCAGGATGCCATGCATTTGGAACGCCCCCCGGCCTGACCGCGTCGGGATACTTGCCTCCAGAATGCGGGAATTTCGCCCTCGGCCAGCTCGCCCCTGCGTGATATGCCTCAGAAGATGGGCCTGCCAGGGTGGGAAGGTGCCTCTGCAAGCCTATGAAGGCAATGGCGTTGTTCGTTTTGGAGCGGCTGGCCTCAAACGTGCCTTGCCGAAGCCGTACGTCCCTATAGAGGCTGGGGTATGAGATCCGTTCCGGGCCCGAAACCCAACTTGTATGAGAAAACGGCGTTTTGGCATCCCGGACGGATTTACGCTACGTTCTGTTCGATACGCACGGGAATCGTCCTGCTCATCTTGCTGGGCCTGGCCGCCGCGGCCGGAACGCTGGTGCTGCAGCGGCCGCTGACCGATCCTGAGCAGCTCGGGCGCGCCTACGCACCAGAAACACTGCGGTGGCTCGATGCGCTGGGATTGACCGACGTATTTCACTCCTGGTGGTTTGCCGGACTGCTCACTCTGCTCAGCGTGAACATCGTGCTGGCCTCGGTCGAACGGCTGCCCACGGCCTGGCGTTATGTTTCCCGGCCCTACCGCCGGCCGGAGCCGCATTTCCTCGCCGGGCTCCGACTGCAGAAGGAGATTCCGATCCGGAGCGAGGACAGCAGCATGGAAGCAGCGGCGCAGGTCTTCCGCCAGATGGGGCTCAAACCGCAGCGTGTGCCGCGGGCCGCCGAGGGTTCCGGGGAAACTGCATCCGGCTCGAGCAGCGCGTCGCTGTATGCAGAGCAGCACCGTCTCTCGCGGCTCGCTCCCTACGTAGTTCACGCCAGCCTTCTGCTGATCATTGCCGGCGGGATGGCGGACGCTCTGTGGGGCTACCGCGGGTACCTGGCGCTGACGCAGAGCCAGCAGAGCAATCAGATTGAGCTGCGCGACGCCTCGCGGAAGGCGTTGCCGTTCTCGATCCGTTGCGAGAGCGCGGGCCGGGAAAATTATCCCGACGGCTCGCCACGCCGCTGGTGGTCGCAACTGTCGGTGGTGGAGGGCGGGCGCGAGGTGAAAAAGAAGCAGGTCGAGGTCAATGACCCGCTCGTGCATCGCGGCATCCGGTTCTACCAGTCCGGCTACGGCTCGACCGGCGAGGTGAGCGCCATCCAACTCCGCGCTTCCTTGAAATCCGATCCCCAGCAGGCCAGAGAGATTGTGCTGCGGCCGGGTGAAACGCTGCCGCTCGATGCGCAGACTTCCGTGAGCCTGGCGGCCTTCCTCCCGGACTTCATCCTCAACGGCACGCAGATCGAGAACCATTCTCCGGAGCTGAACAATCCGGCCATCCAGCTCGTGGTGCGCTCCGGCAAATCGGGTGAGGCGGCGGTGTGGCTCTTTCCGCGGTTTCCAAACTTCGCGCGGACCGATGCCTCGCCCTATGCCTTTGCCGTCGGCGACATCCAGATTGGGTATTTCACCGGTTTGCAGGTGTCACATGAGCCCGGCCAGTGGGCGGTCTGGGCCGGAGTCATTCTGATGGGCCTGGGGCTGGCCATGGCGTTCTATTTCGTGCACGGCCGCTTCTGGGCGGTGCCGGTGAGCGACGGCCGGGGCCGCCTGGTGCTCTGGGTGGGCGCATCGGCCAGCAAGAACCGCGATGAGTTTGAAGAGCGCTTCCACAAGCTGGTGGAGCGAATCGAAAACCGCCTCCAAGGCGCGGCGGAGGAGGCCTCCGGGTTGTCCAAGGGGACGCGCGGGCGGGCCTCGCGCGGCGATGGCAAGCAGGCAGAGGGTGCGTCGGTCGCTGCGCCGGCAAGAATCAGTTCGCAGTTCAGCTCGTAGGTTTAGACGAGAGGAGCGTGGATGGCACACGCCGCAGTCCCGAGCCGGGTCGAGGGGGGCATCAAGCGGCACCAACAGGCCGCTTCCCGCAGCGCGAGCGAATCGCGGGGTCGCTCCTTGCCGCTGCTGGTCGGCGTCGGCGTGATGTTCCTGATCATCCTGGGGATGCTCGCGGCAGCCAAGAGCACCGGCCTGCTCACCGAGGCGAACCTGCTCTACCTGACGCTGATCTTCTACGCGGCGGCAGCAGCGCTCTACGTCAGCTTCGGCGTCACCGGCGCGGAGAGATCGGCGCTGTTTGCGCGCCTGGCCACTGCCGCTGGCCTGCTGGCCAATACGCTGGCCGCCGGTCATCGCTGGTACGCGGCCGGGCATCCGCCGTTTTCAAGCGTCTACGAGATGCTGCTCAGCTTTGTCTGGACGCTCGCGGCGCTGACGGTCCTGATCGAATGGCGTTACGGTGTGAAAGTGATCGGCAGCGTGACCCTGCCGCTGGCCACCCTGGGCGTGATTCTGATGCAGCTTCTGCCGTCGGCGGTCCGGCCGCTGGTGCCCGCATTGCAGTCCACCTGGCTGCACATCCACGTGACCCTGGCCATGTTGGCTTACGCGGCCTGCGCGGTGAGCTTCGCTCTGGCCATGATGTTTCTCATCCAGGACAAGTTGCGGACGGAAACCTTCCTGATTTCGACCACTGCTCTTCTGATGACCATCTACCTCGGCATCGCGGCGCGCTTCGACCGCTCCGGCGGGTTGCGCGTGGCGGCCTGGGACCCCGGCGAAGGCCGCGAGATCTTCTACGCGGAGAAGTCGCCGCTGTTCGTGATCATCCCCAACCTGGGGTGGATTTTCTTCCTGGTGCTGGCCGCGGTGATGGTCCCGCTGGGGCTGGCGCTGTGGGCCAGATGGAACCGCGGAACGACCCTGGACAGCGACGACCGCGGCTTCCCCTGGGCCAATCGCGCGTTCTTCGTCTCCACGCTGGTGCAGGCGCTGGGGCTCTTCGCTCTCGTGGTGCGGGCGCGCGCGGGGCTTTATCCTCCCGCCCAGGCAGTCCCGGTCGAAGGGTTCTTCGCCACCAGCCTTGCAGCCAGCCCCTTTCTACTGGCGGGAATCCTGGGCGGATTATTCGCTTCGCTGCTCTACCTGCTGCTGGTCTGGCGGCGCGAAGGCCTGGAGCGGATGCTGCCCAGCCCGGAGGTGCTCGACCGGCTGACCTACAAGACCATCGGCATCGCTTTTCCGCTGCTGACGCTGATGATCGCCGCCGGCGCCTATTGGGCCAACCGCACCTGGGGCTCGTACTGGAGCTGGGACCCGAAGGAGACCTGGGCGCTGATCACCTGGCTGGTCTATGCGGGTTACTTGCACTTGCGCCTGGTGCGCGGCTGGCGTGGCCGCCGCGCGGCGTACTTCGCGATTCTGGGTTTCGCCATTGTGCTGTTTACGTTTTTCGGGGTGACGTACCTTCTGCCCGGTTTGCACGCCTATTCGTAGTGCGCCTAGTTTATTCTTGGTCTCTCTTGGTTAACGCTCGCCGCGCCCAAGGAGCCGCACCGTGAGAAGGAACGCGTACGCTGTGCAAGTCATAGTGGGCTGTCTTCTTGCCCCTCTTCTGTTTCTATCTATTCCTATCGAGGTTTGCGCTCAAGACAACGGCAACGGTAAACCTGGGACCTCCCAACCGGCTGCCCGCAGTCTGACCCCAGAAGAGCTTTTGAGGCTGGTTGAAGCTCAGGCTGAACAAATCCGGCAATTGCAGCGCGATCAGAAACTTCAGGCCGAGAACATCCAGCGGCTGGACGCCGCATTGGCGCAGAAGTCGCCGGGTGTTTCCGACACCGCTCCTGGCCAGCAGGCCTCGGCGACGATAGCGCCGGGCGCAAGTCCGCCGACGCAAGGCCCGGCTACACCTCCAGCGAAAGCGGAGAAGACTAAAGCCCCGGCCACGAAGCTGCCCGGCTGGCTGAGCCGCACCACTTTCTCGGGAACAAGTTACTTTCGCTACTCGCGGGAGTTCGAGCCGGGAGCGAAGGACGCCAACGC
>JACQDH010000248.1 GCA_016201215.1 Acidobacteriota bacterium
CGGAGAGAAAAATCGGCTTTTGCTCTCGCCGCGCCTTCTCGAAAGCCTCTTCACCCCACGGATACCAGTCCACCGGGTTGTGCGCATGCTGAAGAAGGTACGGGCTCTTTTCGTGGATGAGCCGGTTCGTGTACGTGCGCTCGTTCTGTTGCCTCTGCCCCTGAGCCTGGTGAGGTGAAGATGTTTCCTGTCGAGAGTCGAATGCCATTGACCCTTTTTGTGCCAGAAGCCACCCTCCGGCCGCCACCAGAGGAAGCACGCCGAGGAGTTTCCATTTGTCGATCTTGCGACTGAACATTCCCATGTACCCATCCCGTTCCACCTGGCTGCGATGGGCGGACGCCAGGAGTTCTAAGGCCCGGCGGAACTACTGGTTCTTCGAGCCGCTCGATCCCGGTTCGGCCTTCCGCTCGACCCCGTTGACCTTGTGAATGCGGATCTTCGAGATTTGCAAATCTCGCGCGGCAGTGGGCTTCAACCAGAAGTCAACGTCCAAGCGGTTTTTCCGCTTGTCAAGAAAGTCCACGCACACAGCGTATTGACCGGCTCCGGTTTGTTCCAAGCCCTGGTGGACATGATCGAACTTGAGATCACGAACGCTGGTGTCCTTTGCATCCCTCAGAAAGAACCCGCCTTTCAACTCAGCTTCCTGTTTGATGTATTGCTCGACCGCTGTCTGCACCTTCTTCTTGGTGGCCGGGTCCTCCACCTTCTGAGGGGTCTGCGCATGGGACACAAGAGCTGCGATCAAGAACACTGCTGCGCAAGTGAATCTTGCTTTCATGTATCACCTCCACATCAACAATCGAGGAGACCCGACCGGGTGCTCCTCTTCGTCGGCTTACAAGATCCGATAGCTTTGCACTTCCACGCAACCTGCCCGCCGGTAGATTTTTCCGCGAATATGAATGGTTTTCCCGCGAAGGGAGTCGTCGTGGACAAGCGCTTCCGTATGCTCGCCCTCCATCAGGTTCCAAATCTTGCCGTCAGCGGTTTTCAAAGCTCCGCGATGGCCTTTCAGAAGGCACATCGTTTTGGCGCCGTACAATGCTTTCAGCTCACAATCGCGGCAAACGAGCTGGCCCTCCAACTCCACTAGCCTGGGTGGGTCCAAGTGGAATGCGACAAATTCCATGGATCGCGCCACAAGCCCCCGCGCGCCGGGACTGGCGCCAGCCGCCGCAAGCGCAAAAAGGACAAGGATCAGCAACGCAGCTGGAGCCAGCACTCTTCGCCAGGGTGGCATGAGCTGCCTGCGGATCCGATCCACAAGAAGAGAAGGCGCGTTGTGTTCACGGACGATCTGCTGCACGCTTCTGCGCAGCCTCGACAACTCCTCGTGCACTGCGCGGCATCCCGGACATTCGCTCACGTGCGCATTCGCCGCCGCCACGCCCTCGGCGGCAAGCTCGCCGTCCATGTACAGGTCCAGAATTTCCCGGAATTCCTTGCAGTCCATCAAATTTTCTCCAGCGGATCACGAACCTTTTTTCGCTTGCTCTCCGGACTCCCTTCGGCACCCGACCGGATCAGACGCGCCAACATCCGGCGACCCCGATTGATGCGGGACATCACCGTCCCGATCGGGCACTGCATGATTCCAGCGATTTGCTGGTAAGAGAACTCCTCCACATCCGCCAGCAGGACGGCCCAGCGATACTCTTCTGGTAGCTCAGACAGCGCCTGGCCAACCTCCTCGGAGTACTCGTTCCCCAAAAGCCCACCTTCCCAGTCGTAGTAGGGTTCCAATGCCACGCCACTTTCATCCGGCAATGGAATCTCGAGGCGCGCTTTCCGCCAACGATCGACCCAGACATTCCTGAGGATGCGGAAGAGCCAGGCCCTACAATTCGTGCCTGGATCAAAACTCTCGAAATACTTCCAAGCCCGCAGATATGTTTCCTGAACCAGGTCTTCCGCAGCCTGCGCATCGCCCATATGCCGCGCGGCCCCATACAAGGCCGATATGTGGGGCATGGCTTTGCTCTCGAACTCACGCCTCTTCCGTCTCCTAAAGGCCACAGTGGATTTCCCCGCTTGCGCCGTCGAATTCGCCTTTCCAATCGTATAACTGCCGTGAGAACAGTTTTTATTCCTTCCCAGGTTTTTCGGCCTCTACTGGAGGCTCCTCCAACAATGCATTGTTGTAGCTCTCGCGCCGCCAACGATAGGGAAGGTCACGAATCTCGCCCGGCCGAGCCGTGTAGAGAAACTGGAAGGCGTCGTTGAGAACCGTGAGCTGTTATTTGACGTTGAATGGTTCGCCGAGCGAGTGACCGAACGGCCACCGAAGGGACACCGCACGCGGCGGTTTCACCTTTTCGGTGACATCGCGCACGATCGAGATGGATGCGGTTGGAATTCCCGCCGCTTCGATTGCCCGCTGAATCAGTCCCACGGACCGATTGCAGAGCCCTCAGTCCGGATTGAGAAAAACGCAGTCCGGCTCCTCCGCAGCCAGACCAGCGAGTAGCTGCGGAAGAACAAACTCCCTGAGAGTGATGACATGCAGTCCGTCAATGTGGCCCATGAAAGAATAGTGGCTGCTTGTCTGTCCGCCCAAGAACCCCTTTTGCGACAGTTCCCGCAGGCGATCCAGTGGCAGCAGAATGTTGAAATCGAGGTCGGCATCCCGCTGGTCGTAATAATTGTGTGTGATCGTCAGATCATCGGTGCCAGCGTCGCTTGGGATCACGCGTAAGGTTGGGTCGCCCTCAGGATCGTCCATTTTGAACGGCTTATCTGTCCGGAGGTGGATCCCACCCGTGCTGACCAGGCACACCTGGCATTCCCGCAAAGGCTTCCACATCGGAGTGCAGGGAACATTCGATTCCTGCTGGATGCGCGCGAGTTTTCCCCAGACGCGCCCGACCGGCGGCACGCGGGTGAATATCTTTGCCAGGAAATTGTCCAGATTGCGACGAAGACTCATTGAAGGCTCATCCGCTAGATTATGAACCGCTCTAGGGCGCGGCCGGTTTGTCGGCCCGAACGCCGTTTGCCAGTCTTTCGTACCAGGCATGCAACACTTCAGCCGCAGGCTTGCGCATGGGGGTGAAGGACCCGTCCTGTTCGCCTCCGCCACGGCCATTGGAGTTCCATTTCCACCAGAACATGCCACGCAGCCACGGTTTGTTCGCGTAGACACGGAAGCAAGCCTCATAAGCTGCGGCCTGTTCTTCCAACGCGCTACCCCGGCGGCGATCTTCGACCCATGGCTCGGCGGTCCCTCCACGGAAACTCGGGTAGCCGATTTCCGTGAAAATGACGGGGCGCGAATACTTCTGGCTGATGGTTTCAACTACATGTGCCACTTTCTCTGCGCCGCTTACGAGGTCTGATGCCTGAACGGTCCGGGCGGCAGCGGAAGCATCGGCTGCACGCAACGGGTAGTAGTGGTTCAATCCGATGTAATCCAACGCATCCCAGAACGACACCGACTCAAATTCCCCCCCCCAATTCGCCGCGTAGGTGATGGGACCGCGATAAACTCGGTGGATTTCCGCGATCACTGCTCGCCATTCGCCGGCATGCTGTGACATGCCACCAAGCTCGTTGGCGACGCACAGCAGGTCAAAGCCTTCCTGTTCTGCCAATCGCGCGTAGTGCAGGATGAACGCACGGTAGCTGCGGAACCACTGCGCGCGTACCGTCGGATCGGAAAAATGGATCTCACCCGTGAAGGTACCCCCACCGATCCAGAGCTGGGGTTTGAGCATGACTTTCTGTCCCAGCCGGTGAGCGACAAACAGCGCCTGAGTCAGTTCTTCGTCGGTTTCGTCTGCGCCGAGGGCTGAAATGCTCGTACTCACCACGCTGTCCTGGAATCCATAGGGCACCACCGCGATGGCGTTGACGCCGATACTGCGGAGGAATTCGAGCTGCTGCTCGGCCTCTGACCCCGTGTATCCGCCCCTCCGCCTGCCCCAACCTTCATGAGAGAAGCTGATTCCACGATAGAAGAAATCCGGGTCCGGCGTTCGAGCCGGCCTGTTGACGTGTGCCTGACTCGCAGCGAGGTTGCTGGTCCACAATGCCCAGTCGTTCTCGATCCTCGTCGGCTGAGCCGAAAGAAGCCGAGAGACGTCCCCAAGGCTGGCATTTTCTGGCGCGTGGCTGTATAGGTTGCGCACCTCCTCGACGCCGCGTGCGGCACGCAGGCTTGCGATCCACCCTGCGCCGAGTGGCTCTCGAACCAACGGAGAAACGAAGGAATCGCGGCGCACGTCCAAGAGCCGCTCCAGCGGATAGTGACCTTCCTCCCACTGCAAACCCGCCGCCACAGCCTCGATGGTTTCGCCCCGCCACTCGCCGGCGAAAAATCGAGCGACCCAGTCGCGTATGACAAGCGAGGAGGCCGCGCCCCACGTCTCGTGGA
>JACQDH010000030.1 GCA_016201215.1 Acidobacteriota bacterium
CAGGTGCACGTCAATACCAAGGCCGGCCTGACCTTCGCCAATGGTCTGCGCTCCATCCTGCGGCAGGACCCCAACGTCATCATGGTCGGTGAAATCCGCGACAAGGAAACCGCCGAGATCGCCATGAAGGCCTCCCAGACCGGCCATCTGGTGCTCTCCACCCTGCACACCAACGACAGCATTGCCGCTCTCACGCGCCTGCTGGACCTGGGCATCCCCGGCTATCTGATTGCGCCCTCGGTCAGCGCGATCATGGCCCAGCGCTTGGTGAGGAAACTTTGCTCCTGCCACGACCAGGTCTTGGCCACTCCGGAGTACCTCGCGCGGCTGATGGAACTGGGCCTGGTCGAGCCGGTGCAAACGCAGCGGGTCGCCGTGGGCTGCACCGAGTGCGACCACACCGGCTACAAGGGCCGCGTCGGCATTTTCGAGATGCTGGTGTCCGACGAGGCCATTCGCAATTCGGTGCGGACCACCACCCGCACGGATGAGATCCGCAGCCTCGCACGAAGTGCGGGCATGAAGCTGATGCAAGAAGACGCCCTGGAAAAGCTGAACTCGGGCCTAACCACCCTGGACGAGATCCTCCGCGTGGTGCCGTTCGAGAAGACCGCGCGGCCCCAGTGCGCGGCTTGCGGCAGGGAGCTGGCGGCCGCCTTCCTATTCTGTCCCTATTGCGGCGCGAAGAGGAGCGGGACGGGGCACAACGCCCGTGTCCCCAAGCCCGGCCTAGTCAAGGAAGGAGCCCTGCAAGCATGAACCCGCCAAGAGATACGGAGCCCAGGTCTTCGACGCGCGAGACGAACCGCTATCCCCACCTGCGCGAGATCTCCTTGACTTACGAGGGCCGTAGCGAGCATATCGCCGTTCGTCCTCCCGATATCAGCCCGCGCGGCATGTTCATCAACACCGCGAACCACTTTCCCGAAGGTGCAGTCCTGAAGCTCCGATTCCGGCTGACCGACACGAATTTCGAGGTTGAGACCCGCTGCGAGGTGCGCTACTGCTTGCCCGGGGTGGGTATCGGCGTGGAGTTCGTGGGTATTGCGCCGGAAGCCGTCCGGGCCATCGAGCGAGAGATCCGCAGCGTGCCTCGCTCTGTGGGGCCAGGGGTCTAGGGTCACATACCAGGAAGCCACAGAGATGCAAACACCCGCCGGGCCATCGCCGGTCGCCTGCCGTCCAACGGGGTGCTCGGGCGGTAGTACAATCCCACAAGTCTTGGCCGATCAATGAATTCCAGAAACCGAAAGTTCCATTACCCCTGTACCACGGGCCCGGGCTTGTCGCGCTATCGCTGAGGGCCAGTACTGCGGGCAACAATGGCGCATGGCTGCGGTGCTAAAACGGACTCTGGGAATCGTCGTGTTGGCCTGCCTGGCGGCCACCGGCGCGCTAGCCGATCAGCCCCCTGCCCCGGCCTCCAGGCGAGCTGGGATGTCCTGCTACTGCGAATGCCAGCACCGCGAGAATAAACGCGACTGCACCAAGATGTGCGAGCTGCCGAAGTATGAATCCCGTCCCTGGGCTACGTCCTGCCACAAGCGGTCACCCGCTTCTCGTCAAAAGAGCCCTGCCTCGCGTCCGCATCCTCCGAAGCACAGTGGCGTTGAAACCGCGCACCACTAGATACCCGCGCATAGAGACCGGATAAGTGCCCCGCCCGGCGGCTTCGGGCTGGGATTTCTGCCATTCAACCCCGTGGTGTGACCGCTCGCACGAAAACAGAAACCCTTGAAGAAAATCTGTGGACACTGGGTCGCATCTTGTTGAAGATACTTCAGTTTCCAGAAGCCAATTGGCAAGAGACCTCAACGGGCGGGGGGCCTGTGGGAATCGACGGCAGGAAGATTGTTCTGGCAGCGAGCGACTCCGAATCCAACGAATTCATGCGCAGCACCTGGCGGCAAATGTTGCTGGCCACGCTTCCGGCGCAGTATGCGCGCTACCTGGGGATATCCTGGTCGCTGAAGAACGAAGTGGCACCGGATGGCCAGGCGAAGTATGTGCCCCACGGCCTGCGTGCCGTCGAATCGCTCCTCCTGGAGCGGTTCTCCCCGGACGATATTGCCGTCTGTTACCCCGACCAGATGGGACAGTTCGTCGGGGAGCAGACCCGCGTCGTCGGTGTCCATGCCCATAATCCACTGGGCATCACCTTTGCCACCGACGTTTACGCCTACTTTTACGGACGCGATATTGAGCCCATTAACGCCGCGGAATTCCGCCGGCTCATCCTCCATCCCGCGCTGCGGCAGCACAAACCGCACCTGAAACTGATCGTAGGCGGACCGGGCTCCTGGCAGATCGAAAAGAAAAACCTGCAGGACGAGTGGCAGATTGATTGTCTGGTGGATGGCGAGGCCGAGGAAGTGGTGCTTCCCCTGTTCGAGGCGGCGGTGCGCGGGGAGACCCTGCCACGCAAAGTCGAGGGGCACAGCCCGGCGCTCTCGAGCATCCCGCGGATTCACCACCGCTCAACGTTTGGCGCCGTCGAGATTACGCGCGGGTGCGGTCGCGGCTGCCAATTCTGCTCGGTGGCGCTCCGCGATGGCAAAAGCCTTCCGCTGGATCACATCCTCCACAACGTCCGTGTCCAGGTGGCCGAAGGCGCGGATACCATCCTGCTGACCACCGAGGATCTCTTCCTGTACGAGCAGGGGCCACGCTTCAGCACCAACGTCCCCGCGCTCACACGCCTGCTCGAATCGGTTGCTGCGGTGCCGGGCGTCGAACACGTCATGCTCACTCACGGCACCATGGCGCCCGCCGTCAAGGAGCCCAACGTCATCGCGGAGCTCTCGGAAATCGCGGTGGGCAAGAGCGTCAACCAGCACGAGGATTCGACCCATCCCGAGAAGCGCTACGCAAACCTGTTCGTGGGCCTGGAGACCGGTTCGGTGCGCCTCTTCAGCCGCCACATGAAGGGCAAGGCCTACCCCTATCGTTCCGAGCAGTGGCCCGACGTGGTCCTCAAGGGAATGCAGATCCTCAACCGGAACAACTGGTTCCCCTTCTGCACGTTCATCCTCGGCCTGCCCGGCGAAACGAAGGAAGACACCAAGGAATCCCTCGACCTGCTCTTCGCCCTGAAGGACGCGAAATGGTGCGTCATCCCTACGCTGTTCGTGCCCCTGGAAGACACCCGGCTGGCCAAGAAGGACGGCGCCAAGCTGGTCGAACTCACCGATCTCCAGTGGGAGTTTTTCTTCACCTGTTGGCGCTACAACCTCGACTTCTTCCGCCGGGACGCCTGGGTCCAGTGGAGGTTCAATCTGGCGATCCCGATGTATTACTACCTGCTCGGGCGGCGCTTGTTTGGTCGGGGGATGAAATACCCGCTCTTCCGGCTGGGACACTTCCCCGAATGGTTTCTCCGCAGCAGGTTGTATCTGGATTTCAGCGGCCGCCGGACGCCGCGCTACCTCGTGCCCGACCAGGTGGATATCCCCGAAGAGCGCATGCGCCCGGCCCTCCCCGAACTAGCGAACATCCAGCCGGTGGAGATTTGAAAACCGGCGCTCGCCTGGGGATCAAGGAAGACGCCGCGCAAATTCTCTAGAAGCTGATGGCATAACGAGGTCGGCCTCGCAACGGTCCGAGTAAACTGTACGGTGTCAAACCTACAGCGCTCGGGTCGAAGGAGGCCGAGATGCAAATTATAGGTTGCGATTTGCACGCTCGACAACAAACGATTGC
>JACQDH010000267.1 GCA_016201215.1 Acidobacteriota bacterium
ACCGATCTCCAGTTGCAGCCCGACCACGAGGAGCAGGTCCGCGCGCTTCAGCTTGAGCAGGAAGCTGGGCTTGGCCTCGACGTAGTGCGGGTCCTGGTAGCCGCGGGCGATCGATTCGACCTCCACGCGGTCGCCACCGACCTCCTGCGCCAGCGCGGCCAGGTCGGTCGTGGCCGTGACGATGTAGAGTTTCCCGGCGGCCCGCGCCGGCGCGGTAGAAATCCCCGCCGCCAGCAGCCCCGCCGCGAAAAACACAAGCAAGCGAGAACGACCCGAAGTGCTTGTCATAAGGGCTCCTAGAACGGATGGGCGCCGTGCGCCCCCAGCACAAAGAGGAACTGGAAGCGCAACTCATTGGCGTCGCGCCCTTCGGCATAGCGTGTGAAGCGGTACTGCCCGCGGATCTGGCTGAACTCCGAAGGCCAGTAGGTGAGTAGCGCGGAAAAGCCGGTATCGATCAGGTTGGCCTGGCGCGCCCGCTCCGAGCGGTCGTAGCGCCCGCCCACGGTCCAGCGGCGGTTCAGGCGGTACTCGGCGGAGGTGAAGAAGCCGAAGGCTCGCTGCGTTTCGGGTAGCAGCGCCCCGAAGAGCTGGTCGCGGTTGCTCCAGACCATCTCCGCGCGCGCCAGGAAGGAGTGGTAGATGGCGCGGCGCAGCGGCCTCCAGCGCAGCGTGGCGTCAATGCCGTAGAGCTGCGTATGGAAGCGGGAGCCCGCGTCGTTGTGCCCGCGGGCGTAGGAGAAGCCCAGGTCGATGTTCGTGGATTCGCTGAGATCTTTGTACCCGCGCAGGTGCGCGACATAGCTGACGTCCTTCCGCCGGGTCGCGGTGAACACATCGCCGGAATCGCCGCGGTACACCTGCCCTGTTGCTTCGAGGAAGACTCCTTTCGGCGCGGGCAGAATCCGGGTGACCGAAAGGCCGGCATCGTTGATGCCCTCCTCCCCGGCCACCAGGTTCTCCGCCACCAAAGGACGATCGATCCATGGCAGGGCGTCGTTGTGCATGGCATTGACCTTGCCGAACGCCGCGCGCATCTTGCCTACTCGTGAGACAACGCCCCCTGGCAGGGAAGTAAAGGTCAGGTAGCCCTCTTCCAGTTCGATGCCTTCCCGGCCCAACGAGACGAAGAAATCCGCCCGGGCAAAAGGATCCACGATGGCCTGGAATGCAATCTCGGTCTCGTGGAATTCCAGCGCGGGGACAGGCCGCACTATGTTCCGGCTGGCTGCGCCCCAGAAGTTGCCGATCACACTGATGTCGGGGTTGAGCGCCTTGGCCGCGCCACCGCCCGCCCCGCCGTAAACCTGCACGGTCTGTCGCTCGGGAGTCGCCGCCGGAGAGACCGGCGCGGCCGCGGGGGAGGCCGCGGAAGCGAGCACCAGCCGCGCGCCACCGGCCTGCCCCGCGCCCGCCTGTGCCCGCGCAGCCTTCAGCGCCTCTTTCAACAAGCCGAGCTCGTCCTCAAGGGCGCGTACCCGTTCTTCGAGCGCGGCCAGACGGTCTTCTCTTGTCTTCTCAGCAGGGTCCTGGTGTTGCGCGCGCAGCGCCCCCGGCAAAATCAATAGCACGCAGGCAAGGACAGCAGCTCTCTTCATGGCAACACACCTCGATAGGATCTAAAACAGTGCGAAACAGAAGCGGCTAGTTTACGCCAGTGGAGGGGCGCGGGGGGCGCTGGCTTCAGGGGGCTGGATTTTCTCGCTGGCCTGCGGCGGCGCGGCCTCCAGCGGCGTTGTGCGCTGGGTCACCGCGAGACCCGGGCCGGGGGAAACCTCGGCCCAGACGCCGGTAACGCAGACCTGGCAGGTGTGCCGGGGGGCCCGTGCGGGGCTGGCCTCTACCCACACGTGCACCTGCGCGGCCAGCAGAACGACCAGCACTGCCAGAGCCCAGAAGCACCTTGGGATGCGCGGCATGCGGTTACCCTGATAAGAACGCGCCTTGGGGAGATGGGGTTGCCTGGTCAAGGCCGGCGATTCTCGCGTGTCCGGCAACCCTGCCGCGGGAGTGTCCCGCCAGCACACAGGCCCTTTGACCCAGCCGCCGGCAGGACTACAATGGGGACGGAGTCGGTCTGCGAAGCAGGTGATGGTGCGACGATCTTTTGAACCAACATTGAATCTCTGGGGAGCCCGGGTCAGCCTGCCCTTGTGCATGGCCTGTCCCGAGCCCGTTTCCCGAGCCCGCGCCGGCGCTAGGGGAACCGGGGTCGGGGCAGGAAAGCCTTAAAGCAGGCGTTGGGCACCCACCTTACACAGAGGTTCATGATCTAGCTCCACACGGCCAAGTGGGCCACTCCATTTTTCTTTTCATTTGTTGTGGGAGTCCGCCGCTGGATTCGGTCTTGCTTTCTCGCACCTCCAGCCTCTAACCTCTCCCTTCTAGCATGCGCATCCTGTTCATCGGCGACATTGTGGGCTCGCCCGGGCGGAAGATCGTGACCGAGCGTCTGGCGGATATTGTCGCGCAGCAGCAGATTGATCTGGTCATCGCCAACGGGGAAAACGCCGCCTCGGGGTTCGGCATCACGCCGCGCCTAGTCGAGGAGATGCTAGCCGCCGGCATCGAGGTGGTCTCCGGCGGCAACCACATGTTCGACCGCAAAGAGATCCTCGACTACTTCCCGCACCAGCCGCGCCTGCTGCGCCCGGCCAACTATCCCGATGGCACACCCGGCAGCGGGCTTTACATCGGCACGGCCCGCAACGGCACGGGCTACGCCGTGTTAAACCTCCAGGGCCGCGTCTTCATGCCCTCGATCGACTGCCCTTTCCGCACCGCGGACCGGGAGTTGGTCCGCATTCCATCGGAGGTGAAGGTGGTGCTGGTGGACATGCACGCCGAAACCACCAGCGAAAAAGAGTCCATGGGCTGGTATCTGGACGGCCGGGTCACCGCGGTGATCGGCACGCACACCCACGTGGCCACCGCCGACGAGCAGGTGTTGCCCAAGGGCACCGCTTACATCACCGACGTGGGCATGACCGGCCCGCACGATTCAGTGATCGGCATGGACAAGACCGCCATCTTGCGGCGCTTCCTGGACGCGCTGCCCGCGCGCTTCGAGGTGGCCACCGGCGACGTGCAGATGAACTGCGTGCTGCTTGATGTGGATGAGTCCGGCGGGCTGGCCGAGAACGGCCGGGCTCGCGCCCGCTCCCTCCAGCGCCTGCGCTTTCACATCGACTGACGTTGCTGGTCTCCCCCGCTCTGGTGTGTCATCCCGCACCCCACCCGCCCCCTTGTCCCCAACTCCGCACCAACCGAGGGCACCTCTGGTTCTGTGTATAATCCTTTTCCTATGCTTCGGCGGACTGCGGTCGTCCTCCTCGGGGCTTTCTGCGCGGGAGTGCTCTTCGCCTCGCTCGCGGGCGCGCAGGTGCGACACGAGTTGCTCGCCCGGCGGCGCATCCTTCCCGACGTGGGCCCCGGTTTTCGCGCCCTGAAACGCGACCCGGCCGGGCGCTATTGCGTGCTGACGGCGCCGGGCGGGATTCTGCTCTATGATGCCTCGGGAACGCGCGTGGGCCAGGTTCCCCCAGTTGGGTTACCGGCTACGGCGGCTGCCGCATTGGTCTATGGCGACGACCTCGACGTCGATGCCGCAGGCCGACTCTATGTCGCCGACCGCGGCGGCAACGCCGTGAAGGTGTTTAGCCCAGACGGCGCGCTTGCACTCACGATCCCTATCACCGCGCCGACTTCCGTGGCCGTGCTCTCCGAAGGTGAGATCGCCGTGGCCAGCCTGAAATCCACGCGGCTGGTCAGCGTGTTTGCGGGGCCCGGAAAGGGCCTAGCGGACACCCGCGCCTCCGGCAAAGCGGCGGGGAACAGCCTCGCGCCAGGCAAGGTGATCCGTGAGTTTGGCGACGCGACCGAGATCGCCGAGCGCAGCGAGCTGAACCGCTTCCTTAATGTCGGCAGGCTGGCCAGCGACCCGGCCGGCCACATCTACTACGCCTTCTCCTATCTGCCCGAGCCCACCGTGCGGAAGTACGACCGCAACGGCTACGCCTCGTTTGAAATCGCCGTGCGCGCGCTGGAGTTCCAGTCCGTGGCGCAGGCCGCGCGGCGCGAAATCGCCCGCCAGGAGCGCGGCGGCACGCCCGCACTGAAGCCCATCGTCACCGCCGTGGGCGTGGATCCCGCGTCACAGGAGATCTGGGTGGCGATGGGCGGCTTGCTGCTGCATTTCGACCGCGAGGGCAACCGCCGCAGCACCTACCGCACCTTCACCCCGGAAGGCGCGCGGCTCGAGGCCACCGCGATCCTGGTCGAACCCGATCGCCTGCTGCTCGGCTCCGACCTGCTCGGCATCTACGATTTCCCCCGCCCGGATAAAACCCGCCCGAAGGAGCCCGTAACTTCACCCCGCGAGTAGTTTGAGGAACTCCTCCACGCTTAGCCCGGACTGCCTGAGGATCGCGCGGACAGCCCGTTTAGCAAGCTCTTTATGGTTGCGGACCGTGAGGCGTCAGTAGGGCGGGGTTGTCTGTCGCAAGATAAGATGGGAGCCCGTTTGGTGGTCTAAGACATAGCCCTTCCGTGCCAGTGCACGAACGGCCTCTCGCGCCGAAATCACTGGCAACTTGGCCACGCGAATCCTTATCCACGCTGATCCCCGGGGTGTCAAGTTTCTTAGTAGATGACGCGCACTCCTACGCCATGCAACGCTTCTCTACGCGGCTTATCTGTGGGCCTCTGCGGGTGCCCCGTTCCGACCCTGCTAGGTCAGATTCACTTCAACAATTTCCTCACCCACACTCGGGGGTATAGGCTCTCTGTGCTTTTCTAGGCTGGCGAGGTAGCCCTCGATAGCATCGCGGATGTTGTGTAGGGCCTCTTCGCGCGTCTTGCCCTGAGAGATGCAGCCGGGCAGATTACGGCACTCCGCCACGAAGATGCCATCTTCGTCCTGCTCGATTAAAACTCGGAAACGCAATGTCATCAAAGGAATTATCCTTCGGTAGATGAACGGTGTCAACGTGTGCCACAACGCAGTTTTAACAACCGCAGCAGGGTGTTATCTTGCACTTTTCTGGTGCAATTTTACGTTGTGGAAAAACTGTGCGCGCTCTGTGTGAAACGCGTGGCGTCTTCGCATAGTTTTCTCTTGCCCTGCAGAGTCCATTCATGGAGAATCCCTCGCGTCCCTTAGAGGGGGATCGTTACTCAGCACGCCTTGGAGCACTGTGGTCGGGACCAGGGGACACCTCAGGCGGTACCAGACCACGGCCTCCATCCCAGGACTTAGCTAGCGCGGTCGTCTCGCCCGCGAGACTGGATTTCCACAACCTTTCCACACCTGTGGAAATTGTTGACGGCGCAGGTTTTTCGGCGTTTCACGAGGGCCATCGAACCATGAATGCTTGGGACAAAATCCTGGTGCATATGGAGCGCCGCGTCAACCCCCACAGCTTTGCGACCTGGTTTCGCCCCACGAAGCAGGAAGTCGCTGAAAACGGCAAGCTCGTGGTGCGCGTGCCCACCCGGCTGTTCCGCAAGCGCCTGACGGAAACCTACGGCGAGCTGCTGCAGGCCGTGCTGGTCGAAGTGGGCATGCCGGATACGCGGCTGGAGTTTGTCTGCGCCGAGCCGGAAGCTAGCCCGGCCTCCGCCTCAGCCTCCGCCTCGATCAGACAGGCGCGGCTCGACTTCGAGTCAGTGGACCACCAGCTCAACCCGCGCTACACCTTTGAGACCTTTGTCGTGGGCGCGTCGAACCAGTTCGCGCACGCCGCCTCGCAGGCCGTGGCCGAGCAGCCCTCCAAGGCCTATAACCCGCTGTTCCTCTATGGCGGGGTGGGCATGGGCAAGACCCATCTGATGCAGGCCATCGGCCACGCCATCAAGAAGCGCAACCCGCCCACGCGCCTCACTTACGTCAGCGCGGAGAAGTTCACCAACGAGGTGATCAACTCGCTGCGCTTCGACCGCATGATCAGCTTCCGCGACCGCTTCCGCACCGTGGACGTCCTGCTGGTGGACGACATTCAGTTCATCGCCGGCAAAGAGCGCACGCAAGAGGAGTTCTTCCACACCTTCAACGCCCTCTACGACCTGCAGAAGCAGATCGTCATCTCCTCGGACTGCCCACCCAAGGAGATTTCCGCCATCGAGGAGCGCCTGCGTTCGCGCTTCGAGTGGGGCCTGATCGCCGATATCGCCCCGCCGGACTTGGAGACCAAGATCGCTATCCTGCAGAAGAAAGCCGAAACCGAGCGGGTGCAGATCCCTGACGAAGTGGCTGAATTCATCGCCCGCTCGATTAAATCAAATGTCCGCGAGCTGGAGGGCGCGCTGACCCGTCTGGTGGCCTACGCCTCGCTGACCGGCGCGGCGATCAGCCTCACCACCGCGCAGCAGGTTTTGAAAAACATCATCGCCTCGCACGAAAAGAAGGTCACCATCGAGCTCATTCAGAAACGCGTCGGCGAGCAGTTTGGTCTGCGCGACCAGGACTTGAAAGTCCGCAGCAACTCGAAAGCTATCGCCTTCCCCCGCCAGATCGCCATGTACCTGGTCAAGCAGCTCACCGCCGCATCCCTGCCGGAGATCGGGCGCCAGTTTGGTGGCAAGCACCACACCACTGTCCTGCACTCGATCAACAAGATCGACACGCTCCGCCGCAGCGACAAGGAACTCAACCGCACCATCAACAAGCTGCTCGACTCGTTCGTCTAGCCACGTGCTTCTTCGTTGCCCCCTGTGAGGATCCTGAGCAAAACGGTGTGGACGCCCTGTGCCTTTCCCGGGCGCGGTGCGGGTACGCGCCGCTCGCAGGGCAGAATTTCCACGTTTTCCGCAACAGCCCGGCGAGGCCTTGCACAGGGTAAGCCTTGTGGCACGTCAGGAGTGGAGGGCTTTTCCTCGTTTCCACAGGTACGACGGCTACTACGGACTTTATACTATTCTAGAAAAAGAGTAGAGTAACCCTCGGAACGGCGCGGTGCAAAAGCCCCGGCAAAAAGTGAGGACGCCCGGCAATGGAATTCAGTGTAAAAAAATATGACCTGCTTGAAGAGCTCACTCTGACGCAGGGGGTGGTCGAACGCAAGACCACTATTCCCATCCTCTCGAATCTGCTCTTCGAGGCCAAGACCAGCCGCTTGATGATCACCGCCACCGATCTCGAGCTGAGCATCTGCACCTCCTGCGAAGCCAAGGTGAAAAAAGACGGCGCCGGCACGGTCCCAGCGAAGAAGCTGCTCGAGCTGGTGCGCCTCCTGCCCGAGGGGGAGATGCACTTCAAGCTGCTGGAGAATCACTGGGTGGAAATCGTCTGCGACCGCAAGAAGTACAAGATGGTTGGCATGGCGCGCGACAATTTTCCCGCCATCCCTGTGTTTCCTCACCCGCTGGTGAAAATCCCGGCGAAAGTCCTTGCCGCGCTGATCACACGCACCGCGTTTGCCATCTCCACGGAGGAGTCGCGCTACACGCTCAACGGCGGCCTGCTCATCCTGAAGCCCGAAACCCTGACCATGGTGGCCACCGATGGGCATCGCCTGGCGGTTGCGGAGACGGACCATAAATTTACCGGGTTGAACAACGAAGCGCGCGTCCTGATCCCGAAAAAGGCCATGGTCGAGGTCCAGCGCCTTGCGGTGGACGCTGGCGAAGAGGGCCAGATTGAATTTGCGCGCGATGACAACCACCTGTTTTTCCAGGTCGGCCCGCGCCTGCTCATCTCCCGCATGCTCACCGGGCAGTTCCCCAACTATGAAGCCGTGCTGCCGCGCGAGAACAACAAGGCCGTTGTGCTCGAGCGGGACGAACTCCACGACGCCGTCCGCCGCGTTTCCCAGCTCGCCGACCAGCGCTCCCATGCCGTGAAGTTCGCCGTGGCCCCCGAAGGCGTGGAGATCTCTGCCTCAAGCCCGGAGTACGGCGAGGCGCGGGAAACCATCGAAAAGGAGTACAAGGGCGACCCGCTCTCCATCGGTTTCAACGCGCAGTATCTGCTCGATTTTTTGGCCGCTGCGGCCGAAGGCCCGGTCAGCATCGAGCTCAAGGACGAGCAGTCCGCCGGGCAGATGCGCCCACTCGCCGACGAGGCCTATCGGTACCGCTATGTGATCATGCCGATGAGGATTTAAGAATGGGAAGCACTTTTGCGGCGGAACTTCGGCCGAGTCCCGACGGTTTGGGTCGGGACGAGCAGTATCGCTACCGCTACGTCATCATGCCCATGCGGATCTAGCCGCGGGGAACCCCGTTCACGCCCCGCTCCCTGGCCCCCGGCAGCACCTCCAAGCTAAAGACTTCATTAGTGAATCAGCTTATAGTAACAGGTAGAAGTCGGTCTTCCCTGACCGGAAAACGGGCCCCGTCGGGCGACTCACAACACCTTCGCAACCCGCTGAAAATACATCATATAAATTCTAACTGGCGGCGAGAATTTGCCTTGTGAACTGGGCCGCGATTCAGTAGAATTTAGGTGTCTGAGCGGAGTCTCGGTTTCCTCCAGAACGGCACGTCGGCCAGGCGGAAAGCGGCCCCGGATCTCTTGTTCGCGCCAGAGCAAGCGGGGCAGCGAGCCTGGAAGAAAGAAGCCTTCGCCGCGTCCCACCCCGATGAAGCGGGGAGGGGGACGGGATGGAGCAGAAACCCTTCGAGTCCCAGCGTTTTCTTTCGCCGGGGCCACAGGGTAAGGTGACGGTCGGACCCTTCCGCCTGGCAACCTTCCCTTATTCCTCAGGCAGAGTCGGCAGGAGACGCACACAACATGGGTGAGAAAGAGCCTGTAGTCGTCAAGGGTGCGGGCCACCGGTACGACGCTACCTCCATCAAGGTGCTGGGCGACCTCGAGGCTGTGCGCAAACGGCCGGCGATGTACATTGGCTCGACTGGCGAGATGGGCCTGCACCACCTGGTCTGGGAAGTGGTGGACAACTCGGTGGACGAAGCCCTGGCGGGCTATTGCGATGAAATCAACGTGGCTGTGCACGAGGACAACAGCGTCACGGTGATTGACAACGGCCGCGGCATTCCCGTGGACATGCACGCCACGGAAAAAAAGCCCGCCGCCGAAGTGGTGATGACCGTGCTGCACGCCGGCGGCAAGTTCGACAGTGAGAGCTACAAGGTCTCCGGCGGGCTGCACGGCGTGGGCGTCTCGGTGGTCAACGCGCTCTCCGACTGGCTCGATCTGGAAATCTGTCGCGATGGCCAGGTCTGGGAGCAGTCCTACGCCTACGGCATCCCCAAGGGGAAACTCAAGGTTACCGGAAAAACCAAGAAAACTGGCACCACGGTGACCTTCCACCCCGACTCCAAGATTTTTGAGAAGATCTCCTACAGCTACGACCTCCTGGCGCAGCGGCTGCGCGAGCTGGCCTTCCTCAACAAGGGCCTGAAGATCACCCTCACCGATGAGCGCACCGACAAGACCGCGGAGTTTCGTTTCACCGGCGGCATCGTCGAATTCATCAAGCACCTGAACAAAGGCAAACAGGTCCTGCACGATTCGCCCATCTACATGGAAGGCCGGCGCGACACCGTGGACATGGAAATCGCGCTGCAGTACAATGACAGCTACACGGAAAATGTTTTCGCCTTCGCCAACACCATCAATACGGTGGACGGCGGCACGCACCTTTCCGGCTTCCGCTCGGCGCTGACCCGCTCGATCAACTACTTCGCTTCGTCCACCGGCATGTTGAAGGAGCAGAAGGACGAGGTCTCCATCACCGGCGACGACGTGCGCGAGGGCCTGGTCGCAGTGGTCTCGGTCAAGCTCCCGCAGCCGCAGTTCGAGGGGCAGACCAAGGGCAAGCTCAACAGCGACATTAAGGGTCAGGTCGAGCAATTGGTCAACGAGCGCCTGGGCGAGTACTTCGACAAGCACTCGACCGTGGCCCGGCGCATCATCGGCAAGTGCATTGACGCGGCGCGCGCTCGCGAGGCCGCGCGCAAGGCCCGTGAGCTCACGCGCCGCAAGTCGGCCATGGATTCCGGCGGCCTGCCCGGGAAGCTCGCCGACTGCCAGGAGCGCGACCCTTCACGCTGCGAGCTGTTCGTCGTCGAGGGCGAATCGGCCGGCGGCTCGGCCAAAATGGGGCGCGACCGCCGCTACCAGGCCATCCTCCCGCTCAAGGGCAAGATCCTCAACGTGGAGAAGGCCCGCTACGACAAAATGCTCGGCCACGAAGAGATCCGCGCCATCATCACCGCGCTGGGCACCGGCATCGGCAAGGACGACTTCGACGCCGGTAAGCTCCGCTATCACAAGGTGATCCTGATGACCGACGCGGACGTGGACGGCAGCCACATCCGCACCCTGCTGCTCACCTTTTTCTTCCGGCACATGAAGGAGCTGATCGAGCGCGGCCACGTGTACATCGCCCAGCCGCCGCTCTACCGCGTCAAGCGCGGCAAAATGGACCGTTACATCCGCGATGAGCGCGAGTTCTCCCGCGAGCTGATGAAGCGCGCCACCGAGGACCACGTGGTCAAGGCCAAGGACGGCAGGACGCTCGAAGGCCACAGCCTGACCTCATTCCTTCTGAACGTGCAGGAGTACGAGCAGGTAGTCGCCAAGCTCACCCGCCGCCTCGGGCAGCCCGGGCTGGCTGAGCTGCTGGCGCACAGCGACCTCGAAAAGAAAACCGACTTCACCGACAAAAAGGCGCTCGAAAAACTGGTCAAGGCCATCGAGAAAGAAAAGCTGAACGTTGAGTGCAAGGTCACCTTCGACGAAGAGCACAGCCTGTACGAGGTTCTGTTCACCGGCGCGCCGGGCGCCGGCCAGCGAAAGGTGAACTGGGCGCTGGCCGCGACGCCTGAATACAAGCGGCTGCGCGCGCTCACCCATGCCATCGCCGAATGGGACCGGCCGCCGTTCAGCGTCACGCGCAACAGCGACAAGGTGGTCAAGGAGCGCGCCACCGACGTGCTCGCCTACGTGCTCGAAGATGCGAAAAAGGAATTCACCATCACGCGCTTCAAGGGCATGGGCGAGATGAACCCCGAGCAGCTCTGGGAAACCACCATGAACGCTGAGACCCGCACGCTGCTCCAGGTGAGGCTCGAGGACGTGGTCGAGGCCGAGAAGATGTTCACCACTCTGATGGGTGAAAACGTCGAGGAGCGCAGGAAATTTATTGAGGAGAATGCCCTCGAAGTGGTGAACCTGGACATCTAGTGGCGAGCGACGCGTGGCGCGTATGGAGATTCGCGGCAAGGTCGCCATTGTCACCGGCGCCGGCGGCGCGGGTTCGGGCCGAGCGATTGCGCAGCGGTTGGCCCGGGAGGGAGCATCTGTTGCTGTCTCCGACGTGGACGAGCGCGGCGGCCGCGAAACTCTTCGCCGGGTCGAGGCCTCGGGCGGGCGTGTGGTTTTTGTTCGGGCCGATGTCAGCGTCGAGGCAGACGTGAGCGCGCTCATCGCCACGGCTGAGAAGACCTTTGGCAGCGCGGACATCCTGGTGAACAACGCAGGCCCGTACTACGCGGAACCGCTGGGCCACTGGTTGGAGACGGTGCAGGCCAACTTGCTCGGGACGATGTACGGAACACTCCACGGCATCGAAGCCATGCGCCGCCGCGGCGGCGGCGCAATCGTGAACATCGGTTCGACGTCGTCGCTCGGCCACGGCCGGAAGCACTCGGCAGCGCCTGCCTACGACGCGGCGAAGGCCGGGGTTATCCGGCTTACTACGTGTCTGGGCTGGCTGCGCGAGCGTGAAAACATCCGCGTCAACTGCCTTGTGCCTGACTGGGTCGCGACCGAGGAGGTTAAGGCCTACTGGGACACGCTGACGCCGCAACAGCGCAGGGAGGAGGGTGTTCCAGAGGTTCTGACCACGGTTGAGGAAATCGCCGACGCCGTCATCGAGCTCGTCACCGATGAAACGTTGGCCGGTCGTGTAATGGTTTGGTGGTCGGGCCAGCCGCGGCGGCTGATTCCGGTCGGTGATCTCGGCTACGTGGCCCTGGAATAGAGACTCGGGGACAGGGCAGGTGATGTACCAGCTCACTTGGAAGATTCTGCCGGGGCTGCGGGGGCTTTCCTGTTCCGATTTCCGCGCTGCGCCCACCAGCGCGCCCAACAACGAGCAGGGCATGGCGCTGGAATTCAGCTCGGACGCTGAGCGCGCCGCCTTTCTGCGGCAACTCGAGGAGTACTTCGCCCCACAACGCTTCTCGAACAACGCCGCCGCATTTGAAGCGGTGAAAACCTACGTCCTGGAATGGGCTGCGAGGCGGCAGCCAGCCCGAGGTGCGTGACCGAAGTTGTCATTCCGAGCCCCGGGCTTGCTGGGGCGAGGAATCTCTCCGGAGAGATACCTCACTTCGTTCGGGATGACAGAGCCAGGGGCCAAATTGCGCGGCGCATGAGCAATTCATGTGTCGCGGCGCCCGGAACTTGTCCCGACGCAGTCGGGAGAGCGCCAGAAGTGGCAGGCTTCCCGGCAGGGCCGGGACGCCAACCCCGCGAAAGCCCGCTGCTACACAGCGGTACATCGCAGGTGGAGTGAGGGAGACGCATGGCGGAAGAGACCACAAAGTCATTGCTGGTGCCGGTGGACATCGAAGCCGAGATGCGCAAGTCGTATCTCGACTACGCCATGAGCGTGATCGTGGCCCGCGCGCTGCCCGACGTGCGCGATGGCCTCAAGCCCGTGCAGCGCCGCATCCTCGTGGCCATGAACGACCTGGGCCTGGCCTCCAACCGCGGCTACCGCAAGTGCGCCAAGATCTGCGGCGACACCTCCGGCAACTACCACCCCCACGGCGAAGCGGTCATCTATCCCGCGCTGGTGCGCTTGGCGCAGGACTTCAACATGCGCTACCCGCTGATCGCCGGCCAGGGCAACTTCGGCTCGGTGGACGGCGACCCCCCAGCGGCCATGCGCTACACCGAGGCGCGCTTGGCCAAAATCGCCGAGGAGATCTTGGCCGACCTAGAAAAGGAAACGGTTGATTTCGTTCCCAACTTCGACCAGACGCGCGAGGAACCTGTGGTTCTGCCCTCACGCATCCCCAACCTGCTGGTCAACGGTGCCTCGGGCATTGCGGTCGGCATGGCCACCAAC
>JACQDH010000250.1 GCA_016201215.1 Acidobacteriota bacterium
CAAGGGCACCCACGGCGTGGAGATCCTGGTGCTCAGTTCGCAGGCCGACGACGCCCGCCGGATCATCGCCGACTACCTGGCTGACACGCACGGAGCATTTTGATCCCCCTGTTAGTTTGATGGGTAGAAGCTGTGGACGCGCAGCGTCTGGCCGTCGCTCAACACCGTGATGGCGCCGTCGCGGTCGGTGCGCAGGACGCGCGCGTCGGCGGCGCGGAGCCGCTCCAGGAGGTCGGGATGGGGATGGCCGAAAGGGTTTGTTTCGCCCACAGAGATCGCCGCAAGGCGCGGCGCAACCCCGGCAAGCCAATCGGTGTTCGTAGAAGTCTTGCTGCCGTGGTGGGCCACCTTGAGGAACTCGGCGCGGAGCGGGACACCTTCGGCCGCAAGTTCCCGCTCGACGGGTCCTTCAATGTCGCCCGGCAGCAGCAGGGCCACGCGGCCATGCACCAGGCGCAGCACCAGCGAATCGTTGTTCTTCGCTGTTTGCACTTCATCGGGAGTGTCCGGCCAAAGAACCTGCCCGGCGACGCCGTCCCAGGCAAAGCCTTCGGCGCGCGTGTGGTGGACCACGCGCACGCCGCGCTCGCGAGCCACTTCCAGTAACGCGCGGAAGGCGGAGCTGGCGACATCGCGGCCCACCCAGAGTTCGCCGACGCGAAAATTCTCGAGCACCGCTGCCAGGCCGCCCAGATGGTCCTGGTGCGCGTGCGTGAGCGCGACCACATCGAGCCGTTTCAACCCGCGATGCCACAAATAGGGTGAGACCACCTGCTCGCCGATATCGAAACCCGTCCGCATCCCGCCCACGCGGGTGGCGCCCAACGTTCCGCCGCCGTCAATCAGCATCGTGTGGCCGTCGGGGAACGCGGCAAAGAGCGAGTCGCCTTGCCCCACATCGAGGACGGTGACTTCCAGCCTGCCGCGCTCCAGACTCGGCGCCCAGGGATGGGTGGCGATCGCCAGCGCCAGCAGCGCCAGCGGCACGGCTACGATCCATTGCCAGCGCGTCCGCGCCGCACGCGCGGCAATGGCCATCAAGATAACGGTGAAGAAGAAGGCGATGAGTTCGAGCCGCGGCGGCCCCGGAAGGCGATAGGAAGCCCAGTGCCAGCGCGCGAACCACTCCACCGCCGCAATCAGCGCGCCGACCAGCACGCCGAGGACTTTCGCGGCCGCGCTGCCCAACACCGACCACATTAGACTCGCACCCAACGCCAGGAAACCCGCTGGAACGATCAGCCCTGTCAGCAGGACCGCCGGGATGTTGGCCAGTGGCCCGGCCAAGCTGACGCGGTGGAAGTAGTAGGCCAGCATCGGGGTCATCCCGAGCTGAATCGTGGCTGAGAGCAAGAAGATCTCCCAGAGGCGCAGCACGACGCGGCACGGAGCCGTGATGAACGCGGCCGCGCGCACGGCCAGGCGGGCGGGAAGGCGCGGCACGAGCCAGTCTGCTGCGGCGCGTGCGTCAAGACGAAATTGCGCGGCGCGGGGAGGGTGCGCGGCGTCGCGCGTAACGTCGTCCAGGTGTTCGAGCGCACGCAGGTAGATCCCGCTTGAGCGGTCCATCCACGGGACCGCCAATGCGCCGATCGTCCCGATGGTCAGAAACGAAAGTTGAAAGCTGGGGTCGGCGAGCGCCGAGGGATGCGCCACGAGGAGGATCAGCGCGGCCACGGCCAGAGTATTGAGCAGGTCGGCACGCCGGAAGAGCATCCGCGAAGAAAGAAAAACAGCCGTCATGAGCGCGGCGCGGAGAATCGGCGGGCGGTCTTCGACGACGGCGACATAGGCGGCCAGCACCGCCAGCGCGACCAGGGTACGAGCGAGAAGCGAGAGATGCAGGCGGCGTCCCGCCCAGAGCACGAAAGTGGCCAGCGCCGCCACATGCAGGCCGGCGATGACCAGCACGTGATATGCGGAGCTCCTCTGGAAAGCCTCGACGCGCCGGTGATCGATGAAGTTACGGTCGCCGAGGAGCATGGCGCGCAGCACCGCAGCGTGGTCGGGCGCTTCGGGGAACATGGCGTCGAGCTGCGCGAGCAGCCGCCCGCGGACACGCGCCAGGCGGTGGGCGAGGGTCGGCGGGGGCTCGGCGATCTTGCGGAGCAGCTCGGCGCTGCGGAGCGACCCGGTCAGATGGATGTTTTCTCGCGCCAGATGCGCCCGGGCATCAAACGCCGCAGGGTTGCCGTAGTTGTGCGGGAGGTGCGCGCGCACCAGGGCCTCGACGCGGTCGCCGGCGCGGAGAGGGGGAGGCGGTTCAGGTGCGGGATCAGTCTGAGAATTTTCGCCGCGGAAGTAGTTGACGCGCAGCCCGCCGGTCACTGCCACTGACCGCCCGGCCACCTCCACCTCATCAAGGTCCACTTCGTAGCGCAGGCCCCACGGGAGGTGAGCCGGGTCCTGGCGCAGCCGCCCGCTCCAGCGCAACGCTTCGCTGGTGTCGATTCGGCCCGCGGCTACCAGGTTGGCGACGTGATTCGGAGATGTGGCTACCTGCTCCAAACGAGCTGCGGCCGCCCCCAGGAACACCCAGGAGAGAAGACCCGAAACAAATGCCGGCAGAAGCAGGCCACGTCGAAGAAAACCCAACCCGGCGAGCAGCGCGGCCACGGTCAGAGCGAGCCACGCTGCAGGTCTGAAGGGCTGCGGGCCCGCGAGGAGAATTCCCGCAGCGAGGGCAGCTACGATCCACACCAGCGGCAGCTTCATTCGCGACGCTTCAGGCGAACCAGCGATTCAATGTGGTAGGTCTGCGGAAAAAGGTCGAACAGATGTACTTCGGCGATCTGGTAGGCTCCCGGACCGGCCGCGGGGTCCAGGCCACCGGTCAGGACGCGCAGGTCGCGTGCCAGCGTCGCGGGATCGCACGAGAGGTAGGCGAGGCGCGGTGGCCCGAGCCGCAACAGTTGCCGCAGCGCGCCATCGGAAACCCCCGCGCGGGGCGGATCGAGCACCACGTAATCGGGCCTCTCTTGCCACTCCGTGAGCAGCGATTCGACCGCCGCATTGACCTGCTGCGCGTTCCCTTTACTCTCCTCGATGTTGGCTTGCAGGTCGCGCGCAGCGGCAAGGTCGGACTCTACGCCGACGACTCGCTCGAACCGCTTGGCCAGCGGAAGCGTGAACAGGCCCACGCCAGCGAAGAGATCGAGCGCCAGCTTGCCGCGTTCCTCGGCCAGCACCGTGTGGACGAGCTCTTCGATCAGGAAGCGATTCACCTGAAAGAACGAAAGGTGGCCGACGCGGCAGCGGTTCCCAGCCGCGTGGTAGTGAATGAAGCCGGGTCCGAACAGCTCGTAGCGGTCGCGGCTGATTTCCTGCAAGAGAATCGTTTCGACGCCGGGCAGCGCGGTGAGAAGCAGGCTGGCGAGGCTCTCTGGCGGGCCATCGAACGTTTCCACGGAGGCGTTGAGCAGTACTTTCCTGTCCGCATCATCGGTGAAGGCTTCCACTTCGCGCAGCTTGGCGGGGAGCCGGCTCTCTGCGAGCAGATCGCGGAGCCCGGCAAGTGTTTCGGCGAGGCGCGGGGAAAGGACGGGGCATTCGTCCACGGCGCAAAGCGTCGAAGAGCCAGCCTGGAAATAGCCGATGGCATTCTTTGCGGCGGCGCCGGCCGGGCGGATTTTCCATTGCGCGCGGTTGCGGTAGCCGAAGGGAGGTGAGGCGTGGGTCTGGATGGGGCCACCCCATTCCACCCGCCCAAGGCGGCGAAATGTCTCGCGGAGAATCTCCGTCTTGTAGGGAAGCTGAGCTTCGTAGGGGATGTGCTGGTAGTGGCAGCCGCCGCACACGGCAAAGTGCGGGCAGGGCGGCGTTGCTCGCTGAGGTGAAGGCGTCAGGACGTGGGAAACCCGCCCCCGGACGAACTTCTTCTTGCGTTCGACGGGCTGCACGGTGACCACTTCGTCGGGCAGAACGAACGGGACGAAGACCGTATGCCCTTCGTGGTGGCCCAGGCCTTCGCCGCCGTACACGAGTTTCTCGATCTTGACGTCCATTCGAGCTCCCGCGGCGCAGCCGGTGCGGCCCTCAGGCGAGATAGAACAGGCTCAGCCGTGGCAAATCGTAAGTCTCAAAAAGCCGCTTCTGCGTGTACTGGCGTTCGAGCTGCGCCAGTTGTTCCGTGGTCATCTTCCGGCGATAGGGCGCGAGCTGGCGATCCAGCTCGCGACGCACGGCCAGCAGCACCTCTTCGCTGGCGCCAGCGGTCAGCGCGGCAGCCAGCTTCTGTTCGAGAACGCTCAGGCGGCGTTCGAGGTCTTCGAGATCGAGCTGCGCCGGCGATTGCAACAGTGGCAGCAGTTCTTCCATTTTCGTTCGCGTCTCCTCCAGGTGCGCCGCGAGGTAGGGTTGCGAAGCGCGCAGTTTGCCGGCAGCGGACTTCAGGCGCTCGGCGTTGCGCTGAAAAAAGACGCGAAGCTCATCGCGCGAAAACGGTTCAGCGGGCGCGGTGCCTGCACTGGACTGCGGTCCCGTCCCCGCCGCAGCTTCCTTTTCCTCTTCGGCAGCGTCGAGCACCGCGTCCACGCAATACGCCAGGCTTTTCAATTGGCGTCCACCGGCCGCGCGGCGCGAGCGCGCATAGCTCTCAAAGGCGCGGTCAATGCCTTTCAGTACGGCGCCCAAGGGGATTCCTGCCTTCTGCCAGGTCTCCACGATGGCCCAGTCAAGCGGTGATACCAACAGGTGCGCGCCGCGCTTGCGCCAGAAATATTCCTCGATCTCGGTAAAGTAATTGAAGTAGTTGAACGCGCCCATGGCCACCGCAAGGCTCAACGCCGCGACTTCCGAGAGACCACCGAGGGCGCGGCTGCCGCGGCCGGCTTCTCCCCGGGTGCTGCGTGCGGCGCATGCGCTGCCTGATTGCGCTCCCAGATGATGCGCAGCCCCTCGAGGGTAAGGAACTCGTCGGTCTGCTGGATGTAGTGCGAGCCGCGCGCCACCAGCGGCGCCTGGCCGCCGGTCGCGACGACTTTCGTATTCGGCCCGAGCACTTCCTTCATCCGTACCAGGATGCCGTCCACCAGGTCCACGTAACCGTAGTAGAGACCCGCCTGCATCGAGGCCGCGGTGTTGGTGCCGATGATCTTGCCCGGATCTTTGATCTCGACGCGCCACAACCGTGCGGCGCGGGAGAACAGCGCCTCAGCGGAAATGCCGAGGCCGGGGGCCAGCACGCCTCCCACGTATTCGCCTTTCGCCGAGATGGCGTCGAAGTTGATCGCCGTGCCGAAGTCCACCACAATGCAAGGCCCGCCATACTTGGCGAACGCGGCGACAGCATTTGCAATGCGGTCGGCGCCGACCTCCTGCGGGTTATCGTAGTGCACCGGCATTCCCGTCTTCACGCCCGGCTCGACGAACAGCGCCTTTACGCCGCAGTAGCGCTGCGCCATTTCGGCCAGGGTCGAATTCAGCGGCGGCACTACCGAGCTGATGATGAGGCCTTCGATTCCGGCAGGGTCGAGGCCGGCCAGGGTAAAGAGGTTGCGCGTGAGAATGCCGTATTCGTCCACGGTTTGATCGCGAGCGGTAGTGAGCCGCCAGTGCGCCACCAGCTCGGCGCCGCGGAAAACGCCGAGCACGGTGTTCGTATTGCCGAGGTCAATGGTGAGCAGCATCAGGGTGCCTCGCTTACGTCACCGGAAATAACCACCTGGGTGCGGCCGTCTTCGCACTCGACGCGCAGCAACCCGCTGGGTTCCAGCCCCGCCGTTGTACCCACGTAGGTCTCGGTGGCCGTGGAGATGCGCACGCGCTTGCCGCGCGCGTAGCTGGACACCTCGTCGAAACGCTTCAGGATCGGCCCTGCCCCTTCGGCCAGGAACTGATTGGAGTAGCGGTCAAGGGAGCGCAGCAACTTCGCCAGCAGCTCGAGCCGGCTGTGCGTCTTGCCGGTCTCCAAGCGCAAGGAGGTGGCGATCGGAGCGAGTTCCTCAGGCAGGCGCGTGTGATTGACGTTGATGCCGATGCCCACGATCACGAAGTTCACGTGGTCGGGCTCGGCGTGCATTTCGGTCAGGATGCCGCAACATTTCTTGCCGCGGAGCAGGAGATCGTTAGGCCAGCGCAGATCCGGCTGCAAGCCGGTTTGTTCGGCGACGGCGTCGCGCGCCGCCAGGCCTGCAAGCAGCGTGATGAGCGGTGCGTGCACGGGCGAGATCGGCGGGCGCAGCAGAACGGTCAGGTAGATGCCGCTCGACTTCTCCGAATGCCACGTGCGGCCGGCGCGGCCGCGGCCGGCGGTCTGCTCCTCGGCGATGAACACGGCCCCGTGCGGCTCACCCTCGTGGCCCAGGCGCAGCGCGACGTTGTTGGTGGAATCGATTTTGAAAAAGTGGTGGATGCGGCGGGAGAAGGCAGTGTCGCGCAAGCTCCGGCGGAGCATGTTCGGTGCGAGCACGTCCGGCACGCGCTCGATCTGGTAGCCGGCGCGCGGGTGGCCCTTCACTTTGACGCCGAGCGAGCGGAGCTTTTCGATCCAGCGCCAGACGGTCGAGCGCGTCACGCCGATTTCGCGGGCAATTTTCGCGCCGCTGATCACGATCATGGCGTTGTCGGCCAGCAGGGTCAGCAGCGCGTCGATGCGCCGGTCGGTGGTGCCGGGAACAGTGCGCAGGGCCATGGCGGCACGAAACGGACTGCCAGCTTACTCGCCGCGCGCCGGTTCGACAAGCAGGCTGAGGTCGGCGGCGGGGGCGGAGTGGGTCAGGGCGCCGACAGAGATGAAATCCACGCCGGCTTCAGCGTAGGCGCGGACGTTGACGAGCGAGACGCCGCCGGAGACCTCCACCAGGCAGGCGGGCCGCTCGCTGCGCGTGATCGCGACCAGCAGCGCGGCCCCGGCGGGCGACACGTTGTCGAGCAAAAGTGCGTTGGCGCCCGCCGCGAGGGCCTCGCGGAGTTCGCTTTCGTTGCGCACTTCGATCTGCACGGGCAGAGAGCCCTTTGGCTCCGGCGGGCGGAAGGACTCGTAGGCGGTCATCTCCAAAATCACCGGCTCGTACGAGGCGGCAAATTCGAGTGCGCGGCGCAGGGCTTCGGCAACGCTACCTGCCACCGCAATATGGTTTTCCTTGATCAGAATGGCGTCGAAGAGGCCGAAGCGGTGATTGGTGGCCCCGCCGACGCGCACCGCGTATTTTTCGAGCGCTCGCAGCAGCGGCGTGGTCTTGCGGGTGTCGCGGATGCGCGCGCGGGTTCCGGCGATGGCTTCCACGAACTGCCGAGTGAGCGTGGCGATGCCCGATAGATGCGCGAGGAAATTCAGCGCCGTGCGTTCGGGTATGAGAATGGCCCGCGCGCGGCCGGAGAGACGCGCCACACAGGTGCCCGCCGCGACGCGCGACCCTTCTGCGGCCCCGGCTTCAAAACGGGTCTCCGGATCGAGTGCGCGAAACACTCGCTCAGCCAGCGGCAGCCCGGCGAGCACCACCTCTCGCCTGGCGATCATGCGCGCCCTGGCCTGCGCGCTGCCGGGCAGCAGCGCGTAGCCCGTGATGTCGCCTGCGCCCAGGTCTTCGTCCAGCGCGGCGCGAATGAGCGTGGTGATCTGTGGCGCGTCCCAGTTCATCGTGCTGAAGTCGGCTTTAGGTGTGGGCATCATGCTCGGGCTTATTTGAGCCGCAGCTTCCTCGGCGGCCGGTGCGTGAGTTCGCGCGTTGAGCTGTATAGGGGTGGGCTTCAGCCCGCCACGTAGCGCCGGCCTCTGGCCGGCGGTTTTCCGTTCGACAAGGCGCCCGCACGCCTGCTGCAAACCCAGCGGCGAGAGGCCGCGGTCGCCCAGCGGACAGATGGCGCGCTAAAGCGCGCAGCTACGCGTACCGTTGTGACCCGGCGCTCCGGCTAGCCGGCCGCGGCGTCGCCCAAACTTCGCTCAAGCTGCGCCAGACGCTCGGCCAGCTTCAGGTACTCCGCCTGGCGCTCGCGCAGCGTGGATTCGAGCCCGCGCACGATCTCTTCGGGCGCACGGCTGCGAAACGCCGGATCGGCCAGGCGTCTCTGCTTGGCCTGGATGTCATTCTCCAGCCACGCTTTTTCTTTCCGTAAGCGCGCGAGCTCAGCACCAGCGTCGAGGGCTTCCCAGTGCGGGATGCGTAAGTCAAATAGCATGGTCGAGCGAATGCCGCCGCTCCCGAGGGCAAAGTGCCCGGTCGTAAAGTCCAGACCGGAAAGCCCCGCCAGCCGGAGGATGGGCTCAAAATTTCCCTTGACCAACGTAAGGAGCGGGGCGGCTTGGGTCGAGAAATCGGCGGTGACCTTGCGCTTGGGGTCAAGCTTCAGCTCCGCGCGGATGTTGCGGGCCATGACTATGATCTCCTGGAGCCGAACCATGTGCTGTTCCGCTTCTCCATCGATCCTTTCCGCGCACGCCTCGGGGAAACGCTCGAGCGCGATGGATTGTGCGCCCGCGCGCTGCGGGAGCTTGTGCCAGAGCTCCTCGGTGAGGAAGGGCATGAACGGATGGAGCAGGCGCAGGGCGGATTCGAAAACGGCGAAGAGGTTTCGCCAGGCGGCCGTGGCCGCTGCGCGGTCGAGAGAGAGCAACTGCGGCTTGACCCATTCGATGTACCAGTCGCAGAACTCGCCCCAGAAGAAGTGATAGACGACGTGCGCGGCTTCGTGGAAGCGGAATCCCTTGAGCGCTGTGTTGATTTCGCCGGTGACGCATGAGAGTCGGGAAAAGATCCAGCGGTCCACCAGCGGCAGGGTGCCGCCGGTTCGGTAGGGTGCGCCCGTGCGGACGTCCGGCGCGGCGAGCTCTTCGAGCGTGACACCCGCGGCCTCGAACTTGTCCAGGTTGACGAATAAAAACCGCGCGGCATTCCAGATCTTGTTGGCGAAGGCCCGGGAACTCAGAATGCGGTCCTCGCCGAGCACGATGTCCGTGCCCGGCGCGGCCATGACGGCCAGCGTAAACCGCATGGCGTCGGTGCCGTACTTCTCGATCACTTCAAGCGGATCAATCACGTTGCCACGCGTCTTCGACATCTTCAGGCCTTCGGGATCGCGCACGAGCGAATGCAAGTAAAGCGCGCGGAAGGGAATTCGCTCCTCGAGCTTTGGACGCGGCAAAAGGTGTAGGCCCATCATGATCATGCGCGCGTCCCAGAAGAAGAGGATGTCGTACCCGCTGATGAGCAGGCTGGTCGGATAGTAGGTGCGCAAGTCGTCGGTCTCGTCTGGCCAGCCGAGCGTCGAGAACGGCCAAAGCGCGGAGCTGAACCAGGTGTCGAGCACGTCGGGCTCCTGGGTTAGCTTGATGCTACCGCACGAGGCGCACTTCTGCGGCACGCTGGCTGCCTGGGCGCGGCCGTTGACCACCTCGACACGCGAATCCCGCGCCGGTGTCATCGCTCCGCAAGCAGCGCAGGACCAGATGGGAATGCGATGGCCCCACCAGAGCTGGCGCGAAATGCACCAGTCACGGATGTTCGCCATCCAGTCGAGATAGATCTTCTTCTGGTTCTCCGGAACGATGGTGATCAAGCCGTTGCGCACCACTTGGATGGCCGGCTCGGCCAGCGGCTTCATCTTGCAGAACCACTGCATTGAGGCACGCGGTTCGACCACGGTCGTGCAGCGGTCGCAGGTGCCGATGGCGTGCGTGTGATTGACGACGCGCTCGAGCAGGCCCTGCGCCTGCAAGTCTTCCACGACGCGCTTGCGTGCCTGGAAGCGGTCCAGCCCTGCGTATTTGCCTGCGGGGGCGCTCAGGTGGCCGTCGTCGGTCATCACGTCCACTTCGGGCAGGTTTTGCCGCTGGCCGATTTCAAAGTCGTTGGGGTCGTGCGCGGGCGTGACCTTCACCGCGCCGGTGCCGAACTCGCGGTCCACAGCCGAGTCCGCCACGACGGGAATCTCGCGGTTCATCAGCGGGAGCAGAGCTTTCCTGCCCACCAGGTGGCGGTAGCGGTCGTCGTCGGGATGGACGGCAACGGCGGTGTCGCCAAGCATCGTCTCCGGGCGCGTGGTGGCAACCACGATGTGCTCCTTCGCGCCGATCACCGGATAGCGGATATACCAGAGGTGCCCGGCCTGCTCCTTGTGCACGATCTCGAGGTCGCTGAGCGCGGTCATGCAGCGCGGGCACCAGTTGACGATGTAGCGACCGCGATAGATCAGGCCCTCGTGATAGAGGCGGAGGAAAGCTTCCAGCACGGCCCGGTAGAGCGGCGGATCGAGCGTGAAGCGCTCCCGCGTCCAGTCGCACGAATCGCCGAGGCGGATCATTTGCTTCTTGATTGTGCCGCCGCTGTGCGCCTTCCATTCCCAGACGCGTCGCTCAAACTCCTCGCGGCCGAGCTGATGCCGTGTGAGATTGTGCTTGGCCAACTCGCGCTCCACCACCACCTGGGTGGCGATGCCTGCGTGGTCCGAGCCCGGCAGCCAGAGCGTGCGGAAGCCGCGCATGCGGTGCCAACGCGTCAGGATGTCGATCTGGGTGTGCTCCAGCATGTGGCCGATGTGAATTGAGCCGGTCACGTTGGGCGGCGGGATAACGATGGAGAACACTGCGCCGGGCGCTTTCGGGTCGGCGCGGAAGAGGTTCTGCTCGACCCAGGCACGTGCCCAGCGCTGTTCGATCTCCTGCGGCTCGTACGCTTTGGGGATTTCTCTCGGCATGGTCGCTGGACTGAATTTCAAACTAATTACTATACGGGCCGACCGCGCAGGGCGTCAAATGCCCGGTCAGGGACAACAAGAATCAGGCTTGATCCACACCCAGATTTGAGGGGCGGGAGAACGGCCGGCGTTTCAGTGCTTTTCGAGTTCCTTGCGTACGAGCGCTTCGGCCACAGGCTTGAGAATCTCGCGGGTCACGATTTCCAGAATCTGCGGCTGCATTTTCTCGATCACCCTTGCCACCACGGCCTCGACCATGGCGGCGTCCGCCGGCTGCGCCTCGCTGGCCGCGGGCGCGGCGGGGCCCGGCGCCGTCAGCGCCGGCGCTCGAGCTTCAGTCAGGTAGCTGCTTGCGGAAGTCCTGGGCGTTTCGGCGGCCGCCGGCCGTTTCTCTGCGGGCAGTTCGGTAAGGAAAGCGCCGGGATGAAGACCCGCGCCGGTCTCCAGCGTGGGCTCCTGAACTTCTGCGAGATCGGCCGGCGCCGAACGAACACCTTCGAGGGGCTTCGGCTTCACGGGCATTTCTTCCACGTACACGCCAGGATAGCGATACTCGGCGCGGGCGGTTTCGGGCGGCGTTTCAAGCTTCGCAGGGCCCTGCGACGGAGTGACGCTCCTCACCGGCTGAGCCGCCGGGGGCGCTTCCCCCGGGGAGACGTCTGCGTGGAGCGGCCCCGCATTCCAGGGCGTAGCCTCGGGCGCGACCGGCTTCGGAGTCTCTTTCACGGTTCCCCAGGGCAGCGGATCCGTTCCCCAGGACACCTGTTCGACACCTTCGGCGGACGAAGGAGGGTGCTGAGGCCGAGCAGCGGCCTGTTTTTCGGCAACCGGAGTTGCGCGGCTGATCTCGCTCACCGAAGGTTGATCGGTGTCCGGTTCGACGGGGTGGAGCAAGACCTCCTCATCGCGCCGCGGCAGGGCCGTCGCTTTGCCGCCCCAGGCAAATTCCTCTTTTCCTGCGGAAGTTTCCTCCACGACGCTCTGCCAGAATCGCATCTCACCGAGGCCGGCGCCCGCGAAGCTCGGGGCGGGCTCTCGAGGCGTCTTTGGCTCGCTTTCTGCCGCAGGCGTTTCCAGCAAGTCGCTCCACGCCACGGGCTTTGCGCCTTCGCGAAATGCGATCGGCGCTGGGTGCGCCTGGAAATCGTCAGCAGGCGGCTCGGACGCCGGTGCAGACGCGCTCGCGCCCGAGGAAGGGACTGGCCACTCGACAGTGGAGGCCGCCGGCGCAGCCGCGGGAGCTGAGGAGGAGACCCCCACCGGCGCGACCACCGGCACGCGTTCCGGCAAGGCGACCGGGACGATGTGCTCGCTTGCCGACTTCGCCAGCAAACCCTTCACCAGGGTGATCAGCGGGTCAGGAGGCACGAAGGGCTTCTTCAGCACGCCGTCCGCGCCCACGCGCTCGGCTTCCTGTTCGTCGAGCGGGTCAAACGCACCCACCAGCAAGATCACCGGAACATGCGAAAAGCGCGGATCGTGCTTGACGAACTCGCAGACCTCGTAGCCGTTGCGCACGGGCATAAAAATGTCGGCCAGCACCAAGTCGGGAGAGATTTCCGGAATCTTGCGGATCGCCGCCTCGCCATTGCCGACGCTCACCACAGCGATGCCCTCGTCCTTCAGTGCGAGCGTGACCATCTTCTGGATGTTGCTGTTATCGTCGGCAACCAGGATTGTGGACACCAGAACCCTCCCGGACGCAGTGCCCCGGCTCGGCCGGGACGCCATCCGCCGAAACTGCCACGCCAGCTATAGGTAGCACCTTGCCCGAAGTGAGTCAACACGAACCGAGCGCGTCTGTGTCGCACTGAGACAGCGGCGGGGAGGATTCAGGACTACCAGGGAATGATCTTGCGGAAGCCCTTTTTCTTCTTGCTCGTGGACTCTTTCTTCTTGTCGTCCTTCTTGGCCTCGCCCGGCTTTGCGGCGTCAGAGCCATCGGCCGGCTTGGCTCCCGGCTGCGACGGATCGGTCTTGGGCGGGTTTTCCCCACCCGGGGCGGGAGGTGAAGTTGCGGGGTTGCTGCCCGACGCAGCACCGCTGGTGGGCGGCGTGTTGTTCGGCGAGCCGGGTCGAACTGTTTCCACGACCACTCCGGTGCCGCCCGTTCCGCCGCCGGCTGTGCCCAAAGCCGGCTTCTGGCCGCTCGGGGAGAGCACCTCCGTGCCCGCGGAGGTCTCGCTCGCTGGAGTTAGGGTCGGAGTTCCGGTGCGGGCGGCCATGGAGACATCGGGCCGGGTGCGCAGCACAGTGGAGGTAGCGCGCTTGAACAGGCCGGGCCGGTCGCGGTCGAGTTCGCGCTCGCGCTGCATGCGCGCCAAGGCCGCGGGGTCAGGCTGCGGGACTGGCACGCCGAGTTTGGTGAGTCTTCCCTTGGCGTCGTCGACCAGATCCGAGAGCGGGTATTCGCGCACGATGCGGCTGTAGTATTGCGCGGCGAACTCACTTTTCTCACTCCGCTCAAAGACGTTGCCCAGCATCCAGAGCGCCTTGGCGGCCTGGCTGTAGAGCGGGTAGCGGTTAGTCAGCTCGATGAGCCGCGCCGCCGCGGCACGGTTCGACCCTTTGACGTAGTAGAAATGGGCGATGCGGTAGTCGCCTTCGGCCAGTACCTCCTGCACATCGCGCAGCCTCTGCTCGGCCTCCGTCGCGAGCTTGTGCTGCGGGTACTTCTGCAGGAAGGTCTGGAACTCCTCCTCGGCCTGCCGGCCTGCGGTGCGGTCGCGGTCGGGCTTTTCCATCTGCCGGTAGTGCGCCATGCCCAACTGCATCTGCGCGTAGGCGGCCTCGTCGAGGAAGGGGAAGAAGGTGATGAAGTCCTTGTACTCGGCGATCGACTGCTTCAGCCCTGCGCTCCCGCCCTCTTTGTAGTAGGAATCGGCGATGGCCAGCTTGGCTTTGGCCAGGTATTCGCTGTCCGGGTAGGTGTTGATCAGAGTCTGCAGGGTCAGCCGACCCACGCCGTGGCGCCCGTGCTTGATGTCCTCGAGCGCGCGTTCGTAGAGGACCTTGTCCGGCTCGGCCGAAGCGTCCGCGGCCGGCTGAGTACTCTTCTTCTTGCCGAAGCAGCCGCCGAGCAACAGCGTGGCCAGCAGCAGCGCGGCCAGGGACTTGCGGTGATGACGTATCACGAAATCAGCCTTCATCAAGACGGTTGAGAATTCTCCTCACAGTAGGCGTCTATGGCCATGCGCCACTAGGAGCAGCGCAACACGATCAAACTTTTGTCGCCAGCGCCTCGCTGGCCAGTTGCCGCATCTTGCGGACCGCCGCCGTTGGATCGGGAGTGTGAAAGATCGAGGTGCCAGCCACCAGGATCTGGGCACCCGCCCGCACCGTTTCCACGACGTTGTCCGGGCCAATCCCCCCATCGACCTCGATGCGGTAAGCGTAATCATACCTCGCTCGCAACTCCTTGAGTTGACGAATCTTCCCCAGCACCCTGGGCAGGAAGGCCTGCCCGCCAAAGCCTGGATTGACCGACATCACCAGAACGTAATCGACTGTGGGCAATACCTCGGAGAGCGCGGCCACCGGCGTGGCCGGGTTGATCACCACGCCCGCCTCGCGGCCGTGTTCGCGGATCGCGCTGAGCACGCGGTCGAGGTGGGGAGTCGCTTCCTGGTGCACCGAAATCATGTCCGCACCGGCCTCGGCAAACGGTTCGATGTAGCGCTCAGGATTCTCAATCATCAGATGCACATCGAGCGTGAGCCGGGTTGCCTTGCGCAGCGACGCTACCACGGGCACGCCGATCGAAATGTTGGGTACAAAGTGGCCGTCCATGACGTCCACGTGCAGCAGGGAAACCCCGCCCTGTTCCACCGCGCGGATTTCCTGCGCGAGAGAAGCGAAGTTCGCGGCCAGGATGGAGGGAGCTATCTCGACGTTAGATTCCGCCATGATCCCGTCGGCGATTCTAGCATAGCCGCGGCGGCCGCCTGTCGCGGAATTTATTCCGCGACCTGCAGCTCCAGCGTGGTGGCAGAGGTCACCCGCGCGCCTGCCTGCGGCGCTTGCTCGATCACGGCGCCGTGTGGCCACTGCGACGTCGGAACAAAGTTCAGCTTGGAAACGCGCAGGCCCGCTGTGCCGAGCTGGCGCATGGCCTCGACCTGGCTCAATCCCACCAGGAAGGGCATGACGTAGGCCGGCTCGCGCGTGCCGGCCGAGACCAGCAGGTTTACGCGCGGGCTAGCAACGCCGCCGCCCGGCTTGGGATCCTGCTGCACGATAGCGTCGGTTTCGGAACCGCCCAGATACGTGCTGGAAACCTCGCCCACCTGAAGCCCCGCGCGCAACAGCTCAATCCGCGCCGCGCGCAGGCTCTTTGCCTCGATCGCGGGGATCAGCACCTGCCGGGTGCCCAGACTCAGCACCACATGCGCCTGCTGGGAAACCTTCATGCGCACCCCAGTCGGAGGACTCTGCCGCACCACCTGCCCGGGGGGCAATTCGCTGTACACGCGGTCGGCCACCTTTATGCCCAGGCCGCGCGAGCCCAGCAGGGTTTGCGCGTCCCGCGCGCTCTTGCCTACCAGGTTGGGCATCTCCACTTCGCGCCCGTGGATGGCAAAGCGAATCGCCGTGATCCCACTCAAGAAAGACGCCGCGGCCAGGATGAACACCAGCAGCGCCATCCGCATCAACCACTCAAATCGTTCGCGGAAACCCATCGCAGGGATTATGTAGCGGCTCGCTCAGATTGACAATGCCGGAATCGCGGGCGGACCGCTCTCGTGCGAACTCGAGCAGCCCGGTCTTCAGGCCCGCGGCCTTCGGGAGCGAGCCTCGCCCTCTGGGGTTGGGAACGATGATTCGGTCCTCGCCAAGAGGGCAGCGAAGAAGCCGTCGGTGTGATGCTCCGGAGGGAACGTCCGGAGATACTCGCTCGAATCAAACAGGCTTTCCAGGGCGATACGCTCAGTGAGATGGGGCACGAGCGTTGCGGCACCGGGGACGCATCGGAGGTTGGGGTATCCCGCCAACATTTCGGCAAGGACCTGCTCATTTTCCTCCGGTTCGAGTGAGCAGGTGGAATAGACCAGTCGCCCGCCAGGCGCGAGTTTCTCGAGCGCGGCAGAGAGCAGTGCCACCTGCCGCCGATGGAAGTCGGCAAGATCCTCCGGACGCAGGCGCCAACGGATCTCAGGATTTTTGGCGAGTGTCCCGGTGCCCGAGCACGGTGCATCCGCCAGAATGCGGTCGAAGCGCACGTCAAAGGGGAGCGGGCGCGTGGCATCGAGCGCCAGCAGGTGAACATGTTCGATGCCTACGCGCCGCAAGTGCTCAACCGTCGCGCGCACGCGATGCGCGTGCACATCGGCGGCCACCACCAGAGCCTGCGGACCCGCGGCGCGTGCCAGCACCGCTGTTTTTCCTCCCGGGGCGGCGCAGACGTCGAGCACCGATTGGCCCGGCGCGACACCCAGCAGCAGAGCCACCAGTTGCGAGGCTTCGTCCTGAATCGAAATGGCCCCGCGGCGAAATGCTTCCGTCTCCGCTGGGTTGCCGCGGCGAAGGGTCAACGCCGAGCGCAGGAGAACCCCGGGCTCGACCTCGAAGCCTGCCTTGCGCAGCGCCGCAGCGATTGGCTCGCGCTGCGAGGGATCGTGCACGGCACAGGTCACGTGCGGCGCGTGGTTGTTGGCTTCGAGGAGCGCCACCGTGCGCGCCCCACCGAACTGGGCCAGCCAGCGCTCAACCATCCACGTCGGGTGCGAATAGAGGATGCCTAGCCGGTCCGCCAGCGCGAGACTCGGCGGCAGCAGGCGTTCTATCTGTTGGGCGGGTGTACGTGAAAGGGAAGCCGCCTTGCGTAGAACCGCGTTCACGAGCGCGGCCGCGGAGCGTTTTCGGGCGTTTTTGACCAGCTCGACGCATTCGTTCACCGCGGCACTCGGCGGGATGCGCGAGAGAAAGCGTAGCTGGTAGAGGCCCATGCGAAGCGCCAGCAGGACTTCGAGGTCGAGGCTTGTCACCGGCTTGGCCAGATAGCGCTCGAGCAGGAAATCGAGCAGGCGTTGCCAGCGCAGCACGCCCAGAGTGAGCTCGGTGGCCAGCGCGGCGTCAGCGCGAGAGATTTTCCCCGCCAGACGCGCGTGCAGTAGGTCCGCCGCGTAAGCCCCTTCGGCCTCCACGCGCCGCAACACACCAAATGCAATCCGCCGCGCCGTGGTTATCTTCACGGGCCAATATGGAACCACAGATGAGAGCAGATGAACACAGAGGACACAGAGAGCGCAGAGGGCGCGGAGAGC
>JACQDH010000251.1 GCA_016201215.1 Acidobacteriota bacterium
GGCAGGATCGGATGTGCAGGAGCCCCGGAGTGCTAACTTATGACTGGACCAAAAACAGGGGGCAGGTCAGTCGCGTACCTGAAATTGACGACCTGAATTTAGATGGCGCAGGAGTGGAGAGGAGCAAGCGGGGCGTGACCGTGAATGAATTCCTGCAGAGTGTATCGAACCCGGCGGTGTACGCAGCGGGCGACGCTGCTGCCAGTGGAGGCCCGCCCCTCACTCCCGTGGCTGGCTACGAAGGGGTGATTGTTGCCACGAACCTGTTGAAGGGGAATCATGAGAAGCCGAAATACCTCGGCATTCCGACCGTCGTCTTTACGATTCCTCCGCTGGCTTCGGTGGGACTCAGTGAACAGGAGGCACGCGAGCAAGGCCTGAAGTTCCGGGTCAAGAAAGAAATGACTTCCAGTTGGTATTCTTCTCGCAGAGTCGGGGAGACGTATTCCGGTTTCAAGGTACTCGTGGAGGAAAGCACGGATCGCATCCTGGGAGCTCACCTGCTTGCTGGCCAGGCCGAGGAAGTCATCAATCTCTTTGCGATGGCAATACGGTCTGGGATGCGTGCCACCGATCTCAAGCACACGCTCTTTGCCTATCCGACGCACGGATCAGATTTGCCGTACATGCTGTAGAAATTTCGAAGGAGATGACAATGCGAAACATGGAGACAATCCTGTTTAGCGGGGTGCTGGCAATCCTGGTGCCCATGTCAGTATTCAGCCAGGGGCCGTCAAAAACAGCGCAATCTGGAACAGCCAAGCTGCAGGTCACTCAATGCGCATTGAAGGTCAGCGGGATGACTTGTGAAGGGTGCGCCGGCGCGGTCAAGCAAGGACTGTTGAAGCAGAATGGCGTCAAGTCAGCGCGCGCGGATCACAAGAGCGGCGCCGTGGAGATCGAGTACGACTCGAAAAAAACCACAGCGGAGAAAATCGTCGCCGCGTTCAACCAAGCGAGTCCTGGCTTCCGGGCGGAGCTCGCCAAGCCGAAGGCAAAATAGTTAGCCACCGCGTTCCGCAGGTGGACAGGAGATCGAAATGTCTGATTGTTGTGCGGTCAAAGCGGAGCAACGCTCCGCGCCTTCCACAGTGTCGTGCGCTGCGTGCGGATCACGCTCCAAGCGGGTCGCCGCGCTGACGGTCAAGAGCCTGGTGCGTCACCTCGCCTTCGCGGCGCCGCGAACGCAGTACTATTTCTGCACAGCGCCCGGCTGCGACTTAGTGTATTTCCCTTTGGACCCTGAGGCGCCCATTTACCGCCGTTCCGACCTCCTGGTTCGGGTGGAAGCGAAGGAGCCGGAAGATTCAGCCCCGCTCTGCTACTGCTTCGGCATCACGCGAAATGCAATCGACGACGAAATCCGCAGCACCGGACGTTCCACCGCGGCCGAGCGGATCACCGCCGAAGTGAAGGCAGGTAACTGTGCCTGTGAAGTGAAGAATCCCTCGGGCAAGTGCTGCCTGGGCAGCGTGACTCGCGCCGTCCAGCAAAGTTTGCAGGCGCTGCGCGCAGCACCCGCGAATCGCTAGCTCGCCGTGTGGCATTCAAGGTCGATTCAGGACTCAGGAGGAGGAAAGACAATGAAAACGCTTCTTGTGTGTGCTCTTGCATTCGGCCTGTTGACGCCGGCGACGCTGGAAGCCGCGCCCGGTCCGCTTGCAGGCAAGCGTGTGTTCGTGCATCTGAAGACGGGATTCAAGCAGGACGATAATCAACCCTGCGTAGCATTCAACGTCGCATTGGCTGCGCTAAAGCAGGGCGCCAAGGTCGAGATGTTTTTCGATGCGGGCGCCGTGGTGGACTTGAAAATTTGGGAGAGCAAACCTACCAGTCTCGCCTACGAGGTCCCCGAAAAGCTGATGGAGATCCTCGCGGCCGAGTACAAGTCGCCCACCAAGAAAGATTTCCCGAAGACATACCAAGATTTGCTACGCTGGCTGTACCAGCAGGGCGTGGAAGTCACTTTTAACGGGACCATGGCGCAGTTGACGAGCCTCTCGAACGGCGTCCACGACGTGGGCCAACTGGAGCCCATTGCGAAACCGCTTTCTTTGGCCGAGATGCTCCAGCACCGCACCCGCGCCGACATCTACCTGGTGTACTGAATCCGAGGTGCATGATGGCCAGAAGCGTTGTGGTTTACAGCCAGCCGGGTTGAATGTTTTGCGGCAAGGTGAAAGAGTTTCTTTCGCAGAACAAGATCGAATTCACCGACCGAAATGTGGCCGCCGATGAAACCGCGCTGGTCAAACTTGAAAAGCTCGGCTATATGACCACTCCCGTGACCCTGATTGACGGCGAAGCGGTCGTGGGCTTCGACCTGGCGAAGCTAGAGAAGCTGCTGGGAACCAGCTGAGACCAGGTTCGGTGGCAGGTTTGTTTCCCGAGCGAGCCTCTTTCGGGGGTTTTCTAAAGGCGCCCCTGCTGGCCCAGCCGCAACCGAGTTGTTCCGTCCCGAAACCGTGTCAAACGCGGCGCCTCCCGCGACGAACGCGCCGAGGGATCGAGGGGCGTCATCCGGTCATCAACATGACGGTAGAGCACTGGGCGGCCGGGCGACAGTACGGCCCAAATGGGAAAGCCCACAAGAAGGCCTTGACTCTATAGCTAGGTATAGGGTGTAGAAGGCAGGTATGAGCACCCAGCTCTTCATCGGGAAGGTCGCTAAGGCGGCGGGAGTGAGTGTGCAGGCCGTCCGGTATTACGAGCGGCTGGGTTTGATGCCGCCAGCACAGCGGACGGAGTCGGGTTACCGTGTGTACCCTGGGGAGATACTCGAACGTTTGCGATTCATCCGGCAGGCTCAGGCGGTTGGATTGCGCCTGGAAGAAATCCGCGAGATTCTGCGCATCAAACACGCAGGCAAGTCGCCATGCAACTGCGTGCGCCAGATGTTGCAAAAGAAACTCAAAGAGCTGGAGGAGCAACTGGCGGCGTTGGCAAGTTTACGGAAGCAACTGCGAAGAAGCCCACAGGAAGGGCCGTCCCTGCCGCGCCTGCCACACCGGGCAAGCGCGATCTGTCCTCTCATAGAAAACATTGGGGCAGTCAGAGAGAAAGGAGGTTACAAGAGATGAGCCGATTGTTTGCGGGTGCTGGGCTAGCTGTGGTCCTGCTCGGCAGCACGCTGCTATTTGCAAGGCCGTCGCCGAAATCCTGTTCGGCGGTTTGCTGCAGCAGACCGGCAGATTGCTCCCACCCAACCTGCTGTGTGAAGCACTAGCCGGTACGATTTCGGGAGATTGGGCTCCCTCCCAGATCCTCTGAGGTGATTCTGAGCGATGCGAGAAAAACTCTCCAACTTGGTGAGCCTGCTCCTGGCGATTCCTTGGTGATGACTGCTGCCAGCGCTGCTGTCCACGTTCGCAGTGGGCGGCGCCGCGGCGACTCGGCGAGTCGCCGGCGAACTTTTGCCATGGTTTCTCGTGGGCTCTGTGGCGTTTCTCGGCTACGCTCACTATTTGGTGTGGGTGCGGCGGAGGGGCCA
>JACQDH010000252.1 GCA_016201215.1 Acidobacteriota bacterium
CGCAGGCTGCGCATCAAGGCAATCGCCTCGGCGGCGGAGAGGCCGTGCGGCTTGAAGAAAGTCTCGACGTCCAGATCCGGGAAGCCCCTGTTGTTGAGGCGGCTAGGGAGCTGCGCGCGGATTACCTCGGGATCAGCGCTGAGGATCTCGCGCAGCGTGTCGAAGACCAGTTGGTGCACCTTATCCACGAATGCGTATGGAGCGAGGATGCTCAGCCCTTCGGCGTGGACGCTGCCCTGCGCCGTGCCCTGACACAGCGCGCGGAGAGCATTGCGCTCGGCCTCGATGATTCTTTGTCGGGCTACAGGCGCGTCCATAGGGGTCGGTGCGGGCGGCCATCTTAGCGCCTGCCTTCGCGGCGGGCAAGGACGCCCGGCTTGACTGGGAAGCGCGAGGCGCGGAGACTGTGGCCAGGCAAGTTCCGTTTGGCTCAGGAGGCGCAAGTGGGAATCGTCAAGCAACTCAGGGTGACGCTGGATAACCGGCCCGGGGCGCTGGCCCAGTTGTGTTCGGAGCTGGCCAGGCGGGCGGTCAACATTCAGGCCATCGAGGCCCTAGAAACCAAACCCGAAGGGGCGGTGCGGCTACTGGTCAACCATTTCGAGGCGGCAAGAAAAGTCCTCGACACGCTGGGGTTGAAATATGCGGAGGAGCAGGCGCTCGCCGTCAGGGTGGGAGACCGCCCGGGCTCGCTGGGCAAGGTCACCCGGAAACTGTCGGAGAAGGGCATCAACATCGAATACTTGTATGGGACGATTGAACAGGGCTCCAAGCGTGCGCTGATTGTGCTGGGCGTGTCCGACCTCGAAGCCGCCGCGCGCGTCGCCCGCTAGCGCGGAGCCGGTGCGCCGGCGGGGTGCGGAGAACCTTTCCGCCGCTGGTTCAATCCTGTTCGCGGGCCTGGCGCTCGCGCGCCGCTTCCAGACGCTTGTTCAGGCCAGCTTCCAGGAGGCGGCAGAGTTCCTCGTCGCGATGGCTGACGTAGTCGAGGTAGTTCATCCCCAGCACGAGCGGCCATTCTCCCTTTTGCATGACGAAGGCGAGCTGCTCGCGCGTGGAATCAAGCAGGACGTCGAGCAGGTGCACCTCGTGGTCAATCCCGGCGAGCAGCCCGCCGACGCGCTCCAGAATCCTCTGCCTGCGTTCTTCGCCCAGCATGTCGATGCTCGAATCGGCGGCCGCTACTGGCGCAGGTGATGCGGCACACTGGTCACCACGATACCCTGGCGGAACAGTAGGGCGCCCTTCAACTGAAGGCTGGTCTGGTTGTGCAGCAGGTTGTGCCACCAGCGGGCCGGAACGAACTCGGGCAGCAGCACCGTGACCTTATCGTCCGGGCGCAGGTCGTCCATCTCGTCAATGAAGCGCAGCAGCGGCTGCACGACCGAGCGATAGGGCGACTCCAGCACGATTAGCGGCACTTCGGCCACGTACCTCTTCCAGCCAGCCACGATCTCGCGCCGCTCGCGCCCCTCGGTGTTCACGGTCACGGCGATGACGTCATCGGAGATCGACCGGGCGTACTCGACCGCGGTGAGCACGACCTTGTTCGGCACCGGGGCCACCGGAACGATCACGGTGTGGCGCGCCACGCGCACCGGCTCGAAACTCGCCAGCGAAAGCAGCCGGCCGGACATGAAGTAGTGCTCGCGGGTCTTGCGGAAAACCAGCACCAGCAGCGGGATGGCCAGCATCACGATCCAGGCGCCGTGCCGGAACTTGATGGTGGCAATCACGACCAGAACCACTGAGGTAGTAACCGCCCCGATGGCGTTGACCACCATCCGCCAGTGCCGCCCCTTCTCCTTCGACCGTCGCCAGTGCACCACCATGCCCGCCTGCGAGAGCGTGAAGGAGACGAACACGCCGATCATGTACAGCGGCATCAGCAGGTGCGTCTCTGCGCGGAACACCACCAGCAGCAGGCCGGCCGCCAGCGCCAGCAGCAGGGCCCCGTTTGAGAACACCAAGCGGTCGCCCAGGTTGGCGAGTTGCCGCGGCGCGAAGCGGTCCTTGGCCAAGATCGAGGACAGCCGTGGGAAGCCGGCGAAGCTGGTGTTGGCCGCGAGAATGAGGATAGCTGTGGTTGCGGCCTGTATCATGTAATAGATCGGCCCGCGGCCAAAGACGTAGCGGTTGATGTGGGAGAGCGCCGTTTCTGCCCCACCTGGAGTCGACACCACGCCAAATGCGTGAGCGAGGAAGGTGATTCCTAGCACCAGTGAGCCCAGAATCCCCGCCATCCAGAACAGCGTGATCGAGGCGTTGCGCGAAACCGGCTCTTTGAACGCCTGCACCGCATTGGAAATGGCTTCGACGCCGGTCAGCGCCGCGCAGCCGGCCGCGAACCCGCGCAGAAAGAGCCACAGCGTGGAGATCTGTACCATGGCGGGGATCGCTGGGGCTTCCTGTACGACCATCCGGCCCGTACTCGCCACGCGGAACAGCCCAACGACGACGAGGATGTAGGCCGAGAGGATGAACCAGTACACGGGAATGCCGAACAGCGTGGCCGACTCGCGCACGCCCCGCAGGTTGGCGGTCAGGATGATGAAGATGGCGGTCAGGCAGAGAGTCACGCGATAGGGGTGGAGCGCAGGAACCGCGGAGGTAATCGCGGCGATACCCGCGGCCACACTGACCGCCACGGTCAGAACGTAGTCAATCAGCAACGCGGAGGCTGCCACTAGCCCCGGCATAACTCCCAGATTGTCCTTGGCCACGATATAGGCCCCACCGCCGCTCGGGTAGGCATGAATCGTCTGGCTGTAGGAGCTGGCCACAATGGTCAGCAGCACGATGATGCAGCCGGCGATGGGAAGGGAAAGGCTCAGGACCGCGGAACCCCCGACAATCAGCGCTAGCAGCACCTCCTCGCTCGCATAGGCGCTCGAGGACAGCGCGTCGGAGGCGAACACCGCGAGCGCCGCCACCTTGGAAAGTCGCTGCTGATGAAGCTCGGTGGTGCTGAGCGGGGAACCCAGCAGGAGTCGCTTCAGGCGCGGAAATATCATGGGCTCAACGACTCACGCTTAACACACTTCTGGCAGTTCAGCAAGGCGCTGCCGGCCGCCGGGAGGATCCCGGAAGGATTCGGCGGAGGCTCAGCGTGGTGGCGAAGCCGTAGGCGGGGCTTCCGCCTTGAGCTGACGGAGCGCCGCGAGGGCTTCCGGGTTGGCGGGCTCGGTCTGGAGGCCGGCTTCATACTCGCGCGCGGCCTCTGCGCGGCGCCCGCTCGCGGCGTAGAGCGCGCCGAGACGGAAGTGCGCGTGGCCGGCGAAGGGATCGAGCGCCACGGCCCGCGCAAAGGCCTGCTCGGCGTGGTCGTTGCGGCCCCAGCACAAGTAAATGTCACCGAGCCGCTCATAGGCCTCGGCCGACGGGCTGATCTCCACGGCGCGCTGGAACTGCTCTTCGGCCTCGGGCAGGCGCCCGGCCTCGATGAGGAATTTGCCCAGGAGGTTGCGCGCCTCGGCACTGAGTGGCGCCAGCCGCACCGCCTCGCGGTATTCGGCTTCCGCCTGATCGGCGAGACCCATCTGCTCGTATGCGCTGCCCAGGTTCAGGTGCGCCATCGCGTAAGTGGGTTTTAGGGTGATGGCCTTCTTCAGGTACTCCGCGCCTTCGGGGTAACGCTTCTGCTTGGTATACAGCATGCCCAGGTTGTTCAGGGTGACCAGCGCCGCTGGGCCTTGGCGGAGCGCCTCGCGCCATTCGCGTTCCGCCTCCGCGGCGCGGCCCATGTTCCAGTACACCGTGCCGAGGTTGGCGCGAATCAAATAGGCATCGGGCGAGAACTCCAGCGTGCGGGTGTAGAGCGTCAGCTCGTCGTGCCAGTCGCGGTTGCGCGTGACGGTGCGGACGCCGTAGAGCGCGGCGAGCACGCCCATGGCCACCGCAATCGCCGGGCGCAACGCGCGCTCGCGCGACGTTGCTCTCGACCACGCGCGTTCGGCGGTCCAGGCCACCAGCCAGCAGAAGCCTACCGAGGGAAGGTAGAGATAACGCTCGGCGAACACGTTTGCCGCCATCCAGCGGGCATTCAGCACCGGCGCCAGGGTCAGGAACACCCACAGCAGCGCGAAGGAAACCGCCCGCTCCTGACGCCACAGCAAGACGAAAAGAGTGCCGCTCAAGATGAGCACGGCCAGCCCGGCCAGAACGCGCGCGTCCGTTGGGCCGCTGGCTTTGTGGAACACATGGAACATGCACAGGCGCGCGGGCCACAGGAGTTTCCCAGCATACTGGGCGACCAGAGCGAATCCGGAGAGCAACGCGTCCGGCCAACTTAACCCGGGACGCTGCAGCACGGGCGCGAGGCCTCCTAGGAAACGTGCGCGGAAGACTAGGTATGCGCCCGCCAGCAGCCACAGCGAGGCGTAGCGCGAAATTTTCACCCCCAGGGACGTCTGCGCGCGGTCGTCGCGATAGAAGTGTTCATAGAGTGTGGCGAGCAAAGGAAGGGTGAGCGCCGGCTCCTTGGAGAGCAGTGCCAAGACAAAACTCGTCGCCATCGCAAGCTGCATTCCCAGCGCGCTGCCGCCCTCGCGGCGCACGACACCCAGGAAAAACCAGAAGGTGAGCAAGTAAAACAAGGCGAGCTGAAGGTCAGGAACGCCGGCCACCCAGGCTACCGATTCGGTGTGAATGGGATGGAGCGCGAACAGCGCTGCAGCCGCGAACGCCGCGCCGCGGTTCGCGAAGAGACGCCGCGTGACCCCGAACAGGACGAGAACCACCGCACCGTGCAGTAGGACATTGGCCAGGTGAAAGCCGTACGGAAGCGGGCCAAACAACAGGTAGCAGAGCAGGTAGCCGAAGGTCATCAGCGGGCGGTAGTAGTTCGTGATGCCCTGGGCGCCCTGAAATGACCAGACCGTAGTGCCGAAGGTCTCACGCAGATGGTGGAAGCTGCGCACGTAAGGGTTTTCCACCAACTGCGGGATGTCGTCATAAACGAAGCTCGCGGCCAGCGTGTTGGCGTAGGGAAGGATGGCGAGCAGCAGCAGCAGGACAAACAACGCGGCATCCGACTTGAAGAATTGGTGGGGCGAAGACATCTCGCGCACCGAAAGGCTCGGGGGAAAGTGCACGCTGCCATGCTACCGGAGGCCGGTGGGCGAAATCCACGCACGGGGAGCCCCGGGTGCCGCAAGCCGAAACACTAGTGGCGCAAAACCAGCGGCGCCGGAGAGCCGCGCGCGGCGCTACCGGTGGTTGGAGCCGGGCGTGGCTTCCGGTTGCTGTTTGATCTCCTTCAGCGCCACCTCTTTGATCTTGGCCCCTACCTCGGGGTCGGAGGCCGCCTGGACGTGCGCACCGCCGGAAAGATCGGGTTAAGCAGGCAAGGGAGGGGGCTGCCAGGGAACACCCGGACAAGGCCGAGTCTCTGCTTGAGCGGTTCAATGTGCTGCCGCTAAAGAAGCCCGAGAAAGGTGTAAACGTCAATGTCAGAATCTTTCGCTTCGGCGACCTGCCCAGAACCGACGCCGTTCACCCTCGTAGAGATGGCCCCGCCGATGTGGTATCGCCCAAGCCGCAGGGATCGCGGCCATGGCCGAACACCATCTCGGCCTCTCTCCGGACCAAGAATAGTTTAGGCCGGCGAGATTCGGTTTACAGATCAACCTCCCCGGCATGCACGGATCTCGGCGGCAAGAGCGCCTACGCCCAGGCTGGCCTCCGGCAGCAGCTCTGGCGCAGACGAAAAACGCGATGCATGGCATCAGATTTTTGAAGGTACGTGGGCCCGGACTACGCATCTAAGATACTTATGAAGGGGGTTAAAGTGGCACTAGTTGGTGCCCATGGAGCCGAACTGCGGCGCTCGAAGCCAGGGGACTGTGGGGCGTTAGTGGCGATGTACCGGAGCTTTGAGCCTAAGGGGGCCTCCCTGGGCCTTCCACCGCGCTGGAAGCCAGAGAAGTGGCTGGATCGGTTGGCCGCTTTCCCGAATTTCATCGCCGTTGTCGAGGGGCGGGTGATCGGCCATGCGGTGCTCTGCCCGGAAGGAGATTCAGCCGAGGTGGCCATCTTTGTGCATCAGGATTCCCGGCGTCACGGACTTGGAAAGCCATTGCTTAACAAGTTGAAAAACGAGGGGCAGCGACTTGGCTTGCGACGCTTGTGGGGGATTACCGAGCCCAACAACGTGGCCATGCTTCGCCTGGCGGTTTCGCTTGGTTTTGTCCTCAGCGCCGAACCCGGCGAGTTCTACATCAAATTTGAACAACGGACCGAAGCAATCCGCCGTCGGGCCTACGAAATCTATCTCACCAGGGGTGGCGGCCCAGGCCGTGAGATGGAAGATTGGCTTCAGGCTGAAGGTGAATTCTTCAGCGTGAGCCCCAGTGACCGATAGACCGCTCGGGAAACAGGTTTTCGGCAACTTGTGGGGTGGCCAGCCATCTGAAAAAACTACTCTTCGTGCCGGCGGGCGTGGGGGCCTGTACGTGCTACGAAATGAAATCTGAACTGGTGCCGGGGGGCAGAATCGAACTGCCTACGCCGGCCTTTTCAGGGCCGCGCTCTACCGGTGAGCTACCCCGGCACCGGGGCAACCAGCGATTCTACGGGCGCGCAGCAAAGGTGTCAATGAATCGTGGCAGGAGCAAGCCAGAGATGGAGCTGAAGAGCTGCGCAGCTGCTGGCGACAGAGCCCCTCCGTCGAAGGCGGACGGCTGATCGCTGATGGCTCACGCTCTCAACTGTCAACTAGCGGCATTCAACTGACAACTGACAACTGAATACTGCCTACTGCTTGAGCGACTCGTCGAACTCGCGCATCCAGTCTTTTTTCTTCAACAGCTCGCGCGGCTTGGTGCCGTCGGGCGGGCCGACGATGCCGTCCTTCTCCATGATGTCGATCAGGCGCGCGGCGCGGCCATAGCCGATGCGCAGCCGCCGCTGCAAGGTGGAGGTGGACGCGCGGCCCATCTCACAGACGATGCGCACGGCTTCCTGGTACAGGTCGTCGTCGGCTTCCTCCGGCGCGGGTTCGGCCGGTTCGGGTGCGGCGGCCCCGTCCTCCTTGGGAGCCTCCAGCAACTTTTCGTTGTACTTGGCTTTGGCCTGCGCGCGCCAGAAATCGCACACGGCGACGATCTCATCCTCGGTCACCAGCGGCCCGTGGATGCGGTGCAGCCGCGCCGAGCCGGCGGGCAGATACAGCATGTCGCCGCGGCCCAGCAGCGATTCGGCGCCGTTGGCATCGAGGATGGTGCGCGAGTCCACTTTGCTGGCCACGCGAAAGGAAATGCGCGCGGGGAAGTTGGCCTTGATCAGTCCGGTGATGACGTCCACCGAAGGCCGCTGGGTGGCGAGCAGCAGATGGATGCCCACGGCGCGGGCCATCTGCGCCAGCCGTGTGACGGATTCCTCCACCTTGTTGGTGTCCACCATCATCAGGTCGGCCAGCTCGTCAATCACGATGACAATGTAGGGCAGGGGGTGGTGTTCCTCGTCGTCCAAATTGTCGAACAGCGAAAGCGACTGGCCCTTAGCGAACGTGCGGTTGTACTGGTCGATGTTGCGCACGCCGCGCTGCGCCAGCAGCTTCAGCCGCTGCTCCATTTCCTTGGTCGCATTGCGCAGCACGTTGGAAGCCACCTTGGGATCGGTGACCACCGGCGCCAGCAAGTGCGGGATGTCTTCGTAGAGGCTCAGCTCCAGCCGCTTCGGGTCCACGAGTACCAGCTTCAATTCGTCCGGCGTGGCCTTGTACAGCATGGAGATGATCATCGAGTTGATGAACACACTCTTGCCCGTGCCGGTCGAACCAGCGATCAACAGGTGGGGCATCTGGGCCAGCTCAGTGACGCGGATGCGGCCGATCAGGTCCTTGCCCATGGCCAGGGTCAGCTTTGAGGTCGAATTGACGAATTCGGGCGATTCGATCTCCTCGCGCAGGGCGATGGTTTGCCGGTGATGATTGGGGACCTCGATGCCCACGGTTGATTTCCCGGGGATGCGCTCGATCAGGATGGATTCGGCGCGCAGCGCCAGGCAGAGGTCGTCGGCCAGCCCGGTGATGCGGCTGTACTTGATGCCCGCCTCGGGCTTGAACTCAAACGTGGTGACCACCGGGCCGGGATTGATCTGCGTGACCCGGCCTTCGACCTCGAATTCCTTGCACTTCAGCTCAATCGCGCGCGCGCAGTCCTTCAAATCCTCTTCCACCAGGCGCTCACTGCGCTCGGACATGCGCAGCAGGCCCGGCGAGGGCAGGCGGTAACTGGTGGCGCCGCGGGCAATCTTCGGCTCCGGCCCGCGCTTGGTCGCGCCGGCTTTTTCCGTGGAAAGCACCAGCACCGGGCCGGTGCGCTGCGATTCGGCGTCGGATTCCTCCCCGCTGGCTTTCTTCGTAGCATCTTTTGCCGACGCAGCCTGCGGCGGGACCGGGGGCCGGCCGGCGATCTTGATCTCTTCCACGCGCTTGCGCAGGCGCTCCTGCTCTCGGGCCTCGCGCCAGGCCAGATAGCGCGCCCGCAGCCGGCCGATCACGCCCCTGCCGGCCACCGTGTTCATCGGCTCGCGCAGCCACTGGTGCGCGCCGAGGAACGAGAAAGGCGTAGTCAGGAAAAGTGCGGCCAGAAACGCCGTCAACGCCACGACGTGCGCGCCCACCGAATTGAGCATGGCTTTGAGCCCCGCGGCGACCAGGCTCCCCAGCAAGCCGCCCGGCGGCACTGCACCGCGGACGTCCGGGAAATGCCAAAGCGCCAGCAAGGCCGGCAGCGAGAGCAGCAGAAGCACATAGCCGATCATCTTGCCGACCGGCGACGGCACCGGCTGGCTGCGAAACCACCGCAACCCCAGCAGGAACAGGCCCACCGGCAGCAGGAAGGCCGCGTAGCCCAACCCCTGAAAGAGCAGGTCGGCGCCGTGTGCGCCCACGGGGCCGATCCAGTTGCGCGAGGGGTGCGTGCCGGGCGGCGGCGCGGAAACGTTCAGCGAAGCGTCCCGCGGGCTATAGGAAACCAGGCTCAGCGCCACCAGCACGGCCAGGGTCACACCCAGGAAGCCGATGAGTTCGTTTAAGCGGCGGTTTTCGGTTGGCGTCAGAAAGTGCACACAAAGCTCCTTCGAGTGGGGGAAGACACGGGCCATCGGTGGGTCGCGCGGGCGCTAGCGCGCGTTGCCCATCTGGAGGAACGCGAGCAACAGGATCACTATACCAAACACGATGCGGTACACAACAAAGAACTTTAAGGTGCGTGTTTGCAAATAGCGCAAGAAGAAGGCGATGACCAGAAATCCTACCACGGCCGAGGTCGCCACGCTGATCGCCAGGGTGGACATGGGCAGATCCACCCCGCCGGCGTGGTGCATCTTGAGGAGCTTGGGGACCTCTTTGACGGCGGCCCCGGCGATGACCGGGGTGGAAAGCAGGAAAGAAAACCGCGCGGCAGTTTCGCGGGTCATGCCGCGGACCAGGCCGGCGATGATTGTGATGCCGGAGCGGGAAACGCCGGGAAACAGGGCCACCGCCTGCGCGGTGCCCACCGTCATCGCGTCGCCGAAGCCGGTCTGGTCCAGGTGACGCTCGAGCGGCGCGCTGCGTTCGGCCCACCACATCAGCAGGCCGACGACGATCAGGGCCCCGGCAATCGGCAGCGGCTTGCGCAGGTGCTCCTCGATCTTGTGCTCGAACAGAAATCCGGCCAATGCAGCGGGAATCGTCGCCGCCACCAGGTACCAGAACATGCGCTGGTTCTGCTGCACCTCCTCCAGGCTGGCGCGCCGCGGGTAGTGGAAGCCCAACCCGCAGAGCGTCAGCTCCACCCACGCGCGCAGGAAATAGGCCAGCACGGCCAGCAGCGTCCCGGCGTGCAGGGCCACGTCGAACGCCAGGCCCTGCTCCGGCCAGCCGAACAGCCAGGGAAAGAGCACCAGGTGCGCGGTGCTGCTGATGGGTAGAAATTCGGTGAGCCCTTGCACGATGGCCAGCACGATGGCCTGGAAGAGGGGCATGGGGCGTCAGGCCTCCTTGGGAGGAGCGAGAGGTTTGTACATGGAATAGGCGTCGATGCGGTTCAAATAGTAGCGCTTCAGCACGCGCATCGTACGATAGCCGTGCTTGTGCCAGAAGGCAATTGCGGGCTCGTTGTCGGTTGCTGTTTCCAGCTCGATCGCGCGGGCGCCGCGCGCCGCCACGGTGTGCTCGATGGTATCCAGCAGCATGGTGCCGATGCCGCGCCGCCGCGCCCCCTCGAGCACGTCGATGGTGATCAGGTGCGCCCGCGTGCCCTCGCGCTCGACCAGGACGAACCCGGCAACCTGTCCATCCTCTTCCGCCACCACGCAGTACGCCCCGGGCTGGTCCAGGAACCAGCGCAGGATGCGTTTCGAGTAGGCGATGCCTGGCGGGTAGCAGGCCTGGTCAATGGCGAGAAGCGTCTCGAAATCGGCGGAGGTGTAGGGGCGCAGGAGCAGGCTCATCGTCAGACGAGCAGTTTACACCTCGAGGATGACGGGGAGAATCAGCGGGCGCTTCGAGGTTTGCTTGTTCAGATAACGCTTCAGGTCCACGCGGATCTTTTCCTTGATGACGCTCCAGTCAGTTTTCTCTTCGGAGTTGGACTGCTCGACGGTGCGCAGCACGACGTCGCGCGCCCCGAGGAGGATTTCCTGGCCGTCGTCCGAGGGCAGGAAGCCGCGCGTGACGATCTCCGGCAGTGACTCCATCCGTCCGGTGTGCTTGTCGATGGCGATAATGGGCACCACCACGCCGTCTTCCGACAGGTGCTTGCGGTCGCGGATCACCACCTCTTCGATCTCTTCGAGCGAGCCGGAATCCACGCACACGCGCCCGGCCGTGACCGGCTCGCGGCGGAACGCCCCCTCCGGGGTGAATTCGATGGGCTGGCCGTCTTCGAGCAGCAGGATCTCGCCGGAAACCGCCCCCACTTGATGCGCTAGGCCGGCGTGGCGGAACAGTTGCCGGTATTCGCCGTGGATGGGGATGAAGTAGCGCGGGCGCACCAGATTCAGCAGCATCTTCTGTTCTTCCTGGCTGGCGTGGCCGGAGACGTGAATGATGCCGCTGTCATTGTCGTAGTAAACCAGGGCGCGGCGCCGCAGCATGTGGTCGAGCATGCGGAAAATGGCCTTCTCGTTGCCGGGAATGATGCGCGCGGAGAGGATGACCGTGTCGTTTTCTTCGACGCTCAGCAACCGATGGTTGTCCACGGCGATGCGCGACAGTGAGGACATCGGCTCGGCTTGGCTTCCGCTGGCCAGCACGACGAGCTTTTTGGGGTCAAACGACTTCAAATCCTGCGGCCGCACCACCATGCCGTCGGGGATGTGCAGCCGCTCGAGCCCGTGCGCGATTTCGACGTTGTCCACCATGCTGCGCCCGACAAAGCCGACCTTGCGGCCCACCGCCGCAGCGATATCCACCACCGACTGAATGCGGGGAATCGAGGAGGCAAAACACGATACCAGCACCCGGCGCGGCGCCGTACGGCAGAGCTCCTCGAGGCGCGTCCACACCGCTCGCTCCGAAGGCGTGTAGCCCGGGCGCTCGACGTTGGTGCTGTCGCTGAACAGCGCCAGCACTCCTTCCTGGCCGTAGCGCGCAAAGGCGTGCAGGTCGAACGGCTGCCCGTCCATCGGCGTCGGATCCATTTTGAAGTCGCCCGAGTGGATGATGATGCCGAGTGGCGTGCGCACCGCCAGCGCCACGCAGTCAATCGTGCTGTGCGTGACGTAGATGAACTCGATCTCAAACGGGCCGAGCCCCACCTTCCGCCCCGCCGCCACCTCGAGCAGCATCGCCTTCTCGAGCAGGCCGTGCCCCTCCAGCCGCTTGCGCACCAGCGCCAGGGTGAAGCGCGTGCCGTAGATGGGCACGTTCAGATCGCTCAGGATGTAGGGCAGCGCGCCGATGTGGTCCTCGTGGCCGTGCGTCAGCACGATGGCGCGCACCGCGGCGCGGTTCTGCTTCAGATAGGCGATGTCGGGAATGACGATGTCCACGCCGAGCAGCTCGGCCTCGGGGAACATCATGCCGGCATCAATGACGATGATGTCGTCGCCGTAGCGGAGGGCGAGCATGTTCATGCCGAACTCGCCCAACCCGCCCAGCGGAATGGCCCACAGAGAAGGTGTGCTCAATGCGGTGAACCAGCCTCCACCAAACTCCTCATCCTACCATATGACGCTGCGGTGAAGCGGGAAAGCGTAGAAAAGTCAACAGTCAACAGTTGAAAGTCAAAAGTTGTACAGTTGCCGAGTGGATGTGTGGAGAGCTGAAACGGCTACTTGTTGCCGGCGAACAGACGCGCAATGGCCACCAGAACCACGGCGCCGACTGTAGCCGCCGCTAGGCTGAACAGGAAACCGCCGCCGAAGATGCCCAGCTTTGAGAAAATCCAGCCGCCGAGCAGCGCTCCGATCAGGCCCAGGGATAAGTCTGCGAGGCATCCGAAACCGGCGCCCCGCGTCACCTTGCCTGCCAGCCACCCGGCAATCAGCCCGATCAGAATCCAGGCGATCAATGAATGCGAGAATCTCACCTCAAATCCCCACGCCGTGATTCTTTTCCGAGCCGATACCCCAGCCGAGGGTGATCACGTTCACGCCAAACTCGCCCAGCCCGCCGAGTTGAAGGGCCGCAAGGAAAGCTTCGCCCAACGCGCTCTGTGTCCCTCCACTCGACCCGGCATCCTATCACAACCATTTGTGGCGGAACGTGGGAACGGTGGGACAGCCGTTCTTGCTTGTCCCGGTGAAAAAGGGCCCCGCGACAATGCCGATCCCACTGCGAAGATGCTAGGCCGGCTGTTGCATGGTCATGCAGTGCAATGTCCCCAGGCCGAGCACCAGGTCGCGGCAGCCGACCCCGATCACTTCACGATCGGGGAATAAGGCCGCCAGGGTATTGAGTCCCACGCGATCGCTCGGATCATCAAACGTGGGCACAAGCACCAGCTTGTTGGCGATATAAAAGTTGGCATAGCTTGCTGGGAGCCGTTGGCCGTTGAAGCACACCGGCTCCGGCATCGGCAGCGTTTCCACGCGCAGCGGCCGCCCGTCCTGATCCTTCATCTCTCGAAGGAGGGCGAGGTTCTCCTGGAGGGGCTCGTAGTTCACGTCTGCGTTGTTGGGTTCGACGACGGCCACCAACGTGTTCGAGTTCACAAATCGCGCCAAGTCGTCCACGTGGCCGTGCGTGTCGTCACCAGCGATGCCGTTCTTAAGCCACAGGACGTGCGCGACCCCGAGGTAGTCGAAGAGCACTTTGTGCAGATCCTCGCGTCCGAACCCCGGGTTCCGCGCCTGCACTGGGCTCAGCAAACATTCTTCGGTGGTCAGCAGGGTGCCCTTTCCGTTGACGTCGATGCTCCCGCCTTCCAGCACGACGCGCCGCCCCTGGTGCGTGGGCTCCCACAGCGGCAGCTTGAATCTCAGCGCGAGCTTTCGCGTCACTGCGTCGTCGTATTCCCAGTTGTCGTACTTGGCCCAGCCCGTGAAGCGCCAGTTGACGATGGCCGAGTGGCCCTCGCTGTTCTTCACGAAAACGGGTCCGTAGTCGCGCGTCCAGCTCCGATTCGTCCGCGCATGGAAGAAATCGACCGCCTGGAGGTCCGCAGCGCTCTTGCGAAGCACACGCCGCGCTTTCTCCTCAGCGTCTCGGCTCGCCACGAGGATGCAGACCCGCTCCACGCGCGCCAGCCGGCGCACGATCTCTCCGTACACCCACGGAATCGGTGCGAACTTCCCGGGCCAATCTGTCTTTTCATGGGGCCAGGCCAGCCAGGTTGCCTGGTGAGGCTCCCACTCGGCCGGCAGGCGATATCCGAGCTGACAAGGGGTGGAACGCGGTGCGCGATAGGGACTCAATCCAGCCATCGCTCCAGCAGGGCAGAGTAGGCGTCAATGCGGCGGTCCCGCAGGAACGGCCAGTTGCGGCGGACTTCCTCCATGCGGCGTGGATCGCATTCGACGACGAGCGTCTCCTCGTTGGTGGTGGAAGCTTCGGCAAGAAGTTGCCCGAAGGGATCCGCGGCGAACGAGGCCCCCCAAAATTCCAGGCTGTTGTCTGCGGGCCCCTCGAAGCCGACGCGATTCACCACGGCCACAAAGATGCCGTTGGCAATGGCGTGCGCGCGCTGGATCGTGCGCCAGGCATCGAGTTGCGCAGCGCCCTGCTGCAGTTTTTCCGAAGGGTGCCAGCCGATACTGGTCGGATACAACAGGATGTTGGCTCCCCGCAGGCTCGCCAGGCGCGCGCCCTCAGGGTACCACTGGTCCCAGCACACCAGCACGCCGATGCGGCCATAGCGGGTGTCAAAGTTGGGGAACCCCAGATCCCCCGGCGTGAAGTAGAACTTCTCGTAGTAGAGCGGGTCGTCCGGGATGTGCATCTTGCGGTAGAGCCCCAGCAGAGAGCCGTCGGCGTCGATTACGATGGCCGTGTTGTGATACAGGCCTGGCGCGCGGCGTTCAAACACCGGAGCCACAATCACAACCTGGAGCTCACGCGCCAGCGGGGTCAAGGCATTCGTCGTCGGCCCGGGAATTGGCTCCGCCAGTGCAAACAACTCCGCGTTCTCCTCGCGGCAAAGATACTGGGTGCGAAAAAGCTCTTGCAGGCAGATGATCTGGGCGCCCCGGCTGGCTGCTTCGCGGATCCGCGCCATCGCCTTCGACAGGTTCTCGTCCGGGCGGGTGGAGCACTTCATTTGGACGAGACCGATGCTGAACTTCTCGTTCATAGGCCGCATACTATCATTTCTTCCTGCGCTGCGAAGAATTCCCCCGGACGGATTGGCCTCGGAAAGCGCGCAGGGGCTGCCCCGCTCTTCTCGGAGGATCGCCTGAGGCTCCCGGAAGCAGTGGCGACGCGAAGCTCCTCATCGAATGACCGCTGGGAAACGCGTGTGTAAGTGACTTTCCTCTTTGCTTTGCGTGCGAGTTTGTACTATCAATAGTGGCGCGACGCAATCGAAAAACGCGCGCACGCGCATTCTCGACCGAGGCAAGAGGAGATTGGATGGCCAAGAAAATGGGAGTCACCGGGCGCGACCTGCATGACCCGGTTCGGGATCGGCTGACGCCGATTTATCCGCTGGATCTTTCCAAGGTGCGCACGGTGGATGAGCTGGTGCGGGCGATGGGCCGCACGGCGTTTACCGGCCGGCAGGTTGGCGATGCCGCCGACGTGCTGGAAGCCATGGCGCGCGACAAGGATTGTTTCGTCGTGCTGACCCTTTCCGGCGCGATGACCGTGGCCAAAATGGGCCTGATCTTCTGCGACCTGATCGAATCGGGCGTGGCCAACGCCGTCGTCTCCACCGGCGCGCTGATGGCACACGGGCTGGTGGAAGCTACGGGCCGCTCGCACTTTCGCTACGACGCAAAGATGGACGACCGCGAGCTGTTCCACGCCGGTTACAACCGCGTTTATGACTCGCTCGAGCCCGAAGTCAACCTCGACACCGTCGAGCGGGTGGTGCAGGGAGTCTTTTCGGAGTGGGACGCCAACGAAACGCTGTCCAGTTGGGAGCTTCATCATCGCATCGGCGAGTACCTCAGCCGGCACGCCCCTGGGCGGGGCATCCTGAAGTCGGCGCTCGAACACGGCGTGCCGGTTTATGTGCCGGCGTTCACCGATTCGGAGCTGGGCATCGACTTCGCGCTGCACAAGAAGGCTCGGCTGCGCGCCGGCCGCCCCATGCTGCGTTACGACCCCTACGAAGACTTCGAGTACTTCGCCGAACTCATGCTGGGCGCAAAGAAGATGGGCATCTTCACGATTGGCGGCGGCGTGCCGCGCAACTGGTCGCAGCAGTTCGGCGTCTATGCCGAGTTGCTCGCGCGCCGCGGCTACGAAAAGCTGCCCCTCAAGCGCTACCACTACGGCGTGCGCATCTGTCCCGAGCCGGTGCACTGGGGCGGGCTTTCCGGCAGCACGTATTCCGAGGCGGTCTCCTGGGGCAAGTTCGTGCCGCCGGAGGAAGGCGGGCGCTTCGCTGAGGTGCTCGACGATGCCACGGTCGCGTTGCCGCTGGTGGTTGGCGCGGTCTTCGAGCGGCTCGGCTATTTCCGGGGGCATCGAATTTGCAAAACCAAGAGTAGGAAGTCGAAGAAGTGAACGAGGCTAGTCGTCGTCGCTGAGGAGAATGGCCGCGGCCAGCACCGTGCTCCACAGCCCGCGCTTGTCGCCCACGGCGGACTGGGTGATGTTCATCGTGCGCACGATTTTGTTCGAGATGCGGTAGACCTCCTTTTTCTCATCCCACGAGAGGTCCGGATCAAACTCCACGTTGAGCGTAGTGGCGAGCATCTCGGCGGCCAGCTCTTCGGCATATTCCCCGGCGACCTCTTCGGTCTCGCCGAAGGAATGGTGCTCGGAGAGATAGCCGTACATGGATTTGTCCGCGGGCAGCGCGAGCCCGATGCCCGCGGCAATCAGCCGGTGCGGCTCGCGCGTGGAGTTCTCGCTGATCACGGTGAAGGCCACCTGGCCGGGCTTGATGTGCTTCAGACCTTCGCTGCGCGAAATCAATTTGCAGTTGGGCGGGAAAATTGAAGAGACGCGGACGATGTTACACGCGGCGATGCCGGCGTTGCGCAGGGCCAGCTCAAAGCTGGAGAGCCGCTCGCGATGTTTGCCGACGCCCTTGGTGAGGAAGATCTTCTTCGCGACGAAGGCCATGGATCGTGCCGGGCTGCGGTGCCTCCTCCGTTAAGCTGCCACGCGAGCGGAATTTTTTACGCGAGCGAGAAAGTAGCAAGAACGTGCGGCAGTGTCAATCTCTTTCCCCGGTTCGCGCGCGACGCGCGTGTCGCATCTTGCAGTAACCGAATGGGGAAAGTGCTGCGGGAGAGGAGCGCGACGCCGAGAAAATCTTCTTCAGCGCGAACCGGGCGCCCCGTTGCCGCGCGCTTGGCGCAGGATGGCTTCCCGCGCTTGGTCGGGCACGATTTTCCAGTTACCGTCGGCCGTCGTGGGAATGATTCCCGTCCGCGTGATATGCTCGATCAACAGCTCGCGCATCTCCTGCGCCGAGCGGTACACCACTGGCAGCCCTCGGTACACGTCGTAGCGCCCGCCGCCGGTGTAGCGGTAGTTGTTGATGGCGACGCGGAGCCTCGTACCCGGGTCAAGCGGCTTGCCTTGGTAGGTGAGATTCCGGATGCGCTGCCCGGCGGGCCGCGCGAGGTCCATCGTGTAACTAACTCCCTCCGCCGAATCGGCGCTATAGCCCGGCAGGCGGAGTGGCTCATCCGGCTTGAACGGCCACGCGGGAAATAAGCTGGCCGCGTGCTCGAGCGCCTCTTTGAGTTGCGCCCCGGTCATCTTCACCGTGTAGAGCGTGTTCTCATAGATGTAGAGGGAGGCCACCTGCCGCAGCGTGACCTTACCGGCTGGAATGCGTGCCCCAGAATAAAGCATGGTGGCGAGCGAGACGTCGGCGTGGCCGGCTTCCAACTGCACTTTGTGGATCAAGTCGAGCAGCGGATGGTCTTCGTAGCGCGCCGTCTGCGCGTCCAGAGCGACCGCCGAGCTGGCGATGGGCGAATCGAGGTACGCCTGCGTGGCCTGGTGGAAAGGTTCGGCCAGCGTCAGGATTTCGGGGTCGGCGGGCACCGCATCGGTGACGAGAATTGTCGTCGAATGTTTTTGAGCCACGCGCCAATGGTTCGCGACATCGTGTTCCAGGGTGACCTCCACTCGCGCCAGCGACTGGCCCCAGTTCTTTGGCTGCGCCAGCAGGACGCCACGGACAAAGTTTTCCGACACCTCGTGGTGCGTGTGGCCGAACAGGATCACGTCAATCCCGGGCACCTCTTCGGCCAGAGCAACGACCGCGTTCTCGCCGGAGATTTCTTCTTCCGGGAAAGGTTTGCCGGTCTCCGGGTCGCGCCCAAGTCCGGAGTGGGCGATCACCACCACGAAGTCGGCTTGCTTGCGCACTTCGGGGATGACGCGCCGCGCGGCGTCCACGATCGGCTCGAACTCGTAGCCGCGGTAGTTCGCCGGAATCTCCCAGCGCGGGACGCCCGGCGTCACCAAGCCCACAATGCCTACGCGCACGCCGTCCACATTCTTAATGATGTACGGGGCGAAGTGCTCAACGCCTCGCTTGTACTTCTGGCGCAGGTTGGCGGCCAGGATGGGGAATTTCGCCTCGCGTTTGGCTTTCCAGAGATTCTTCAGGCCGAAGTTGAACTCATGATTTCCGACGGCCATGGCGTCGTAGCCCAGCGCATTCATCGCGGCGATCGCGGGATTGGGTTTGCTGGTGTCCTTGCGCGCGAAGTAGTACGCCAGGGGCGTGCCCTGAATGGTGTCGCCGCAGTCGAGCAGCAGCGCATGGGGCCGCTCGCCGCGGATGCGGCGCACCAGCGTGGCGATCTTGGCCAAGCCGCGGTTCGCCGGCTGATCCACGTAGTAGTCCACCGGCTCGAGGTTGCCGTGCAGGTCGGTGGTGCCGAGCAGCGTGAGGGTGACGCTTTCCGGCGCGGCGGTCAGCGTGGTTGGCGCCGATCCACAGAGCGTGCCGCCCTGCAGGACGGCAACGTCGAGCAGGCAGGCGAGCAGCAGCAAACGCTGGAGGCGTTTCATTGGCGAGGGCACCTTTCTCAGGACACTTTGCAGAGGCTGATGAACTGGCCGAGCACGCCGGTGACCGAGGTGAGATCGCTCAGATCGCCTGGCGTGAAGTCCGGGCCGGCATCCGCGGTGGATCGACCCTTGCGGGAGATTTGCACGACGCCCACCACTTTGTCGTCCACGATGATTGGCGCGCTCATGATTTTGTGGATCAGCTCGCCGTGGCGCCGGCCCAGCGGCACGCCTTCAAACACACTGGCGTGGCGGGTTGTGGTGAAGTTGTTGAGAAACTCGGCCCGCCTCTCCCGCGCGGTGCGCGCAGCCAGCGCATTTGGGCTGCTCAAGGGGATGGTGCCGATCATCTGCAGCTTTTCGGGGATGATGAACTTCAGAAACTTGTCTTGGCTGGTGACCACCAGGATGGCCACCTCGTCCGGGCGGACGCCGAAGGCCTTAGCAATCTGCTCGCCCACCTGGGCCAGCGTGGTGGATTCCATGGGATCGACTTCTTTGGCCAATCCCTCGAGGATGCGTCCCAGTCTGGCGTCCAGCCGTTCAGCCATGCTCGTTCTCCGTTCCAGACCCCAGCCGCCCCATTATAGCCAAACCCGTGCGGCCGATGGGGACGATTTCCGGATGCGTGCCGCCTTGAAAAGCAACAGGAAAATCCCTATACTGCAAAGTCCGCAGGAACACGCGCCCTCCTGCACGGACACCGACCCTCCCGGCAGGCTCGTGAGCTGCCGGCGAGGCTTGGTGACTTCACCGCACAAGCGAATCGAGGGAGCGCCGATGTCCGCCGCCGGGGTACGAGCCGACCACAGCTTCTTCTGGCGCAAGCTGCATTCCTTCTCCGGCATCTTCCCCGTGGGCGCCTTTCTGGCCGAGCATTTCTGGTCCAATAGCTACGCCCTGGTGAGCGTCGCCAAGTACAACGAGGCTTCGCGCGAACTGCAGACGATTCCCTGGCGGATCTTCGTGGAAGCCGGCGCCATCTGGCTGCCGATCCTTTATCACGGCGGCTACGGGGTCTATGTGTGGTGGAAAGGGAAGTCGAACGTCTCGCAGTACCCCTGGGTAGGCAACTGGATGTACCTGCTGCAACGCTGGTCGGGGCTGATCGCATTTGTCTTCATCGGCTGGCACGTGTATACCGAGCGCTTCCTCACGCAGGGCAAATCCACCTTCGCCGACGTGGATAAGGCGCTGGCCAATCCCTGGTATTTCGGCTTCTACCTGCTGGGCATCGTGGCCGCGTCGTTCCACCTGGGCAGCGGCCTCTGGAATTTCCTGTGCAAGTGGGGCCTGGCAGCAACCTCCCGGTCGCAGCGCGCGGCCGGCTATCTCGGAGCGGTGGTGGCAGTCGTCTTCAGCGTGGTCGGCGTGGCCATCGCGCTGAGCATCCGCTACCACTGGCGCCCGTTTGAGTTCTACGTCCAATGAGAGAGCCGAAGATCATCGTCGTGGGCGGGGGCCTGGCCGGGCTGATGGCGGTGATCCGTGTCGCCGAGGCCGGCGTGCCCGTGGACCTGTTCTCCATCGTCCCGGTTAAGCGCTCGCATTCGGTGTGCGCGCAGGGCGGCATCAACGCAGCGAAGAACACCAAGGGCGAAGGCGACTCCACCGCCCAGCACTTCGACGACAGCATTTATGGCGGCGACTTCCTGGCCAACCAGCCCCCGGTCAAGGCCATGTGCGAGGCCGCGCCGGGCATCATCGACCTGCTCGACCGTATGGGCGTGATGTTCAACCGCACCCCGGAGGGCCTGCTCGACTACCGACGCTTCGGCGGCACGCTGTATCACCGCACCGCTTTTGCCGGCGCCACCACCGGGCAGCAGTTGCTCTACGCGCTCGACGAGCAGGTGCGGCGCTTTGAGGCCGAAGGTAAGGTCAGGAAATATGAGGGCTGGACGTTCCTCTCCGCTGTCTTGGACGGCACCGGCGTGAGCCAGGGCATCTGCGCCATGGACCTGAAGACCATGGAGGTGCGCACCTTTCCCGCCGACGCGGCCATCTTCTGCACCGGCGGAGTCGGCGCAATCTTCGGCCGCTCCACCAACTCGGTCGTCTGCACCGGTTCGGCGCAGTCGGCGCTGTTGCAGCAGGGGGTGGACTACGCCAACGGCGAATTCATCCAGGTGCACCCCACGGCCATCCCCGGCGAAGACAAACTTCGCCTGATGAGCGAATCGGCGCGCGGCGAGGGCGGGCGCGTCTGGGTGCCCCAGCGCCCGGGCGACAACCGACCGCCGTTGCAGATCCCGGTTGACGAGCGTTTCTACTTTCTCGAGGAGTGGTACCCCAAGTACGGCAATCTAGTGCCGCGCGACATCGCCACCCGGGCCATCCACAAGGTGGTCTTCGAGATGAAGCTGGGCGTCGGCGGCGACGCCGCGGTCTATCTCGACCTGACCCACATTCCGCGCGAGGTGCTCGACCGCAAACTCGAGGGCATCCTGGAGATCTACGAGAAGTTCCTGGGCGTCGATCCGCGCGTCGAGCCGATGATGGTTTTCCCGGGAATGCACTACACCATGGGCGGGATCTGGGTGGACAACGAGCACCAGGCCACCAATGTTCCGGGGATTTATGCCGCGGGCGAGTGCGAGTATCAATATCACGGTGCCAACCGCCTAGGGGCCAACTCGCTGGTCTCCTGCATCTGGGGTGGGATGGTGGCGGGCCCGGCGTCGGTGAAATATGCGCAGGGGCTCAGCAAGGGTTGTGAGAGCGTGGACGTGAGCGTCTTCGACCGCGAGCGCCGGCGGCAGGAACAGATCAACCAGGCGCTGCTGCGCCAGGACGGCGCCGAAAACCCCATCACCATCTGGAAGGAGATGGGCTCGTGGATGACCGAACACGTGACCGTGGTGCGGCACAACCAAGACCTCGAGCGCACCGACGCGAAACTCCAGGAGCTGCTCGAGCGCTACAAGAAGATCAATCTGTCGGACCGCACCCAGTGGTCGAACCAGACGCTGAACTTTGCGCGCGAGCTCTACAACATGCTCATTCTGGCGCGCGTCATCACGCTCGGCGCGCTGGCGCGCAATGAATCCCGTGGGGCGCACTACAAGCCGGAATTCCCCGAGCGCGATGACCCGAATTGGCTGAAGACCACGCGGGCCAGCTGGAAAAACGGTCAGATCCGCCTCGGCTATGAGGCGGTGGACACTTCGCTGGTCCCGCCGCGGCCACGGCGCTACGACGTGGCCAGCTAGCCCGTGCGCAGATGAGCCGGAGGGACTTTTTCCACGCCCATTGAGGGAGCATGGCCGAGAAGAAGAGCGTTATCGTCCGAGTCAGGCGGCAGGCAGGACCCAACGAGCGGCCCCACTGGGAGGAGTTCGAGCTCGCCTCGCGCCCGCACATGAATGTGATCATCTGCCTGCGCGACATCGCCGAGCGGCCCATCACGCGCGACGGCAAGGCCACCTCGCCGATCACCTACGACTCCAATTGTCTCGAAGAAGTCTGCGGGTCGTGTGCCATGGTGATCAACGGCAAGGCGCGCATGGCCTGCTCGGCGCTGGTGGATTCCCTGACGCAACCCATCCGCATCGAGCCCATGACGAAATTTCCGGTCGTGCGCGATCTTTCCGTGGACCGCGGGGTGATGTTCGAGAACCTCAAGCGCATGCGGGCCTGGGTGCCCATTGACGGCACCCACAACCTGGGCGAGGGGCCGCGCATGTCCCCCGACACGCAGGCCAAGGCCTACCCGCTCTCGCGCTGCATCACTTGCGGCATGTGCCTGGAGGTCTGCCCCCAGGTCAACGACAACAACCAGTTCATCGGTGCGGCCATCATCAGCCAGGTGCGCCTGTTCAATCTGCATCCCACCGGCGCGATGCACGCGCGGGAGCGCCTGGAGGCGGTCATGGGCCCCGGCGGCGTGGCCGATTGCGCCAACGCGCAGAACTGCGTCCAGATCTGTCCCAAGCAGATCCCGCTCACCGAGTCGATCGCCGAGGTCAATCGCCAATCGATCAAGCAGGCGCTGCTGGGCTGGCTGTTTGGCTAGGTGGCGCGGGGCCTTGACCGTCCGGGCGGCGCTCGACTACAAGTCCTCGTTGTTCCGGGCCCTGCGCAGTCATGCTGTGTTTTGTGCTCGCACCCCGCGCGGGGATTGAGGTTTGGTCTGATGCGCTGGCTCGCTTTGCTGAAGACCGGCGTCGTTGTGCTCGCCGGCAGTTTGCTCGTTGCTGACATGCCCGCTGAGGATATCGCCGCCCGCGCCCGAAGACTCCACTCGAACGCCATCATGCTTGATACTCACGTGGACACGCCCCAGCGAATGTTGTTCGAGAAGTTCGACCTGGCCCATCGCGACCCCGAAGGACACTTGGACATCCCGCGGATGCGCGAGGGCGGATTGAACGCCGTGTTCATGTCCATCTGGGCCCCGAGCTCAGTGAACGGTGCCAGGGGCGTCAAGCGCTCGCTCGATCTGATCGATGCGGTGCGCGAACAGGTGCGCCTGCACCCCCACGACCTCGCGCTGGCCACCACCGCCGAGGAGGTCCGCCGCGCCCACGCCCAGGGCAAGATCGCCGTGCTGCTGGGCCTCGAAGGCGGGCACTTGATTGACGACGACCTGGGCGTGCTGCGGTCCTATGCCGCGCTGGGCGTGCGCTACCTGACCCTGACGCACAGCAGCAACAACGACTGGGCCGATTCCTCGACCGACAAGCCGGCGCACGACGGGCTCACCGACTTCGGCAAGGCGGTCGTGCGCGAGATGAACCGCCTGGGCGTGCTGGTGGACATCTCGCACGTCTCGGACAAAACGTTTTACGACGCGCTGGAGACCAGCCGGGCCCCGCTGATCGCCTCGCACTCCTCCTGCCGGGCGCTTTGCAACGTGGCGCGCAACATGAGCGACGACATGATCCGCGCCCTGGCCAAGAAGGGCGGGGTCATCCAGATCAACTACAACATCGGCTTCCTCAGCCAGGAGTACGCCGACGCGCGGCGCGGCCCCACGGCCGAGGAGTTTGCCGCTAAGTCAAAAGCACTGGAAAAGAAGTACGGCGAGGACGAAGCGCGGATCATCCGGGAGAACGAACGCCTCAGCCAGCAGTACCGTGCGGCAGGGAAACTGCCGCAGGTGAGCTGGGAGAAGATCGTCGAGCACATGGACCACGTGGTGAAGCTCGTCGGTGCCGATCACGTCGGGCTGGGCTCGGACTTTGACGGTGCGGTGATGCCGCAGGGCATGGAAGACTGCTCCAAGCTGCCCAGGCTGACAGAAGCGCTGCTGCGCAAAGGCTACTCGGAATCCGACATCCGCAAGATCCTGGGCGAAAACCTGCTGCGCGTGATGGCCGAGGCCGAGCGCGTCAGCCGGGAGATGCATGTGGTTCCGGGGAACTAGCAATTCACTTCGCTCGATAAGGAGAGGGCATCAATGAAAACCTGGAAAGCTCTTCTTTGCCTGTTCGTTGTGGGTCTTCTGGCCGCCGTCGGCACGAGCCAGGTGGGCGGTCAAACGAAGGCGCCGCCGACGCAGTCCGCGGCCCCCACCTCGAGCCAGGGGGCGGTATTAGACGCTGCGCTGCTCCATCCGGCGACGCTCCAAGCGAAAGCGCCGGAGAGTTATCAAGTGAAGTTCACGACCACGAAGGGTAATTTCGTCGTCAAGGTCACGCGCACCTGGGCTCCGCTCGGGGCCGACCGTTTCTACAATCTCGTACAGCATCACTTTTTCGACGGCGCCAGCTTCTTCCGCGTGCTGCCTGGGTTCGTGGTGCAGTTCGGGCTCAGCGCGTATCCCCAGGTCTCGCAGGCTTGGCAGAGCGCTACGATCAAGGACGATCCGGTCAAGCAGAGCAACCGCCGCGGGTACCTCACGTTTGCGACGGGGGGAGCCAATACGCGGACCACGCAGGTTTTCATTAACCTGGGCGACAACTCGCGCTTGGACACGATGGGCTTTTCACCCTTCGGCGAAGTGCTCCAGGGCCTGAACGTTGTCGAGCAGCTCTACAGCGGTTACGGCGAGGGTGCTCCGCAGGGGCGTGGTCCGCGGCAGGACCTGATCGGGGCAAGGGGAAAGGCTTACCTGGACAATGACTTTCCCAAGCTGGACAGCATCAAGACGGCGACCCTGATTGTGCCGGAAGGCGGACCTGCACCCGCCCCCACGAAGGCACCCGCCAAGGCGCCGGCGAAGAAGTCCTCTTGATTTAATCGCTCTGTGAAGTGACCTTGTCGGACTGGGGTGCGTCCAACAAGGCGCACGCACGAGCACTCCGATCCGCATTCAACGGAGCCGTTTCATGGGCTCAATCGGTCTCGAAGGGCCTCAGAGCGTCGCCACACAGGAGTCTGCCCGGGCGCTGGAGAAGCCGGGCTTACGTAGCCTGACCGCTTCTTTCCTGGCCAGCGACGCTGCCATCGTGCTCACGCTAGCGGCCACCGCCTGCCTGCTGCATTTTCTGGTCAACCTTTCCGCTGCCCGATGGTACGGTTTTTTCCGGGATGAACTCTACTACGCTGCCTGTGGCGAGCATCTGGCCTGGGGCTACGTTGATCAGGCTCCTTTAATCGCCGTGATCGCCCGGCTGACCCGCTGGCTGCTGGGCGATTCGCTGTTCGCCTTGCGATTTTTCCCGTCGCTTTCGGCCGCGGCCAAGGTGTTGCTGGCCGGCTGGATGGCGCGCGAGCTGGGCGGCCGTCGCTACGCGCAAGCGCTGGCCGCAACCTGCGTCCTGATCGCTCCCATTTATTTAACCTTCGACAATCTGCTCACCATGAACGCTTTTGAGCCGGTCTTCTGGATGTTGTGCGCGGCCATCGGTATGCGCATCGTCCGGCAAGAGCGTCCGCGTCTCTGGCTGCTGTTCGGGCTGGTGGCGGGTCTGGGGCTGCTCAACAAGCATTCCATGTTGTTCTTCGGCTCGGGCGTGTTTGTGGGGCTGCTGGTGACTCCGGGACGCCGCTTCTTCCGGGGCAAGTGGATCTGGCTAGGCGGGCTGCTGTCGTTTGTCATTTTCCTGCCCAACCTCGTCTGGGAGGCGCGGCACGCCTGGCCCACCCTGGAGATCCTGCAATTTGTCGGCAAGATGAAAAACGTTCCGGTGGCCCCGCTCAGCTTTATTCTCGAGCAAACGCTGCTGGTTCATCCCCTGGCCACGCCCGTGTGGGTTGCCGGCTTGTACTTCTTCTTGCGAGCGAAGGAGGGCGAGCCATATCGCTTCCTGGGATGGACCTACCTGGTCGTGCTGCTCGAGATGCTGATCCTTAAGGGCCGGATCTACTATCTTGCGCCGATCTACCCGATGCTTCTGGCCGCGGGAGCCGTGTGGATTGAGCAGCAGATCCGCGCGCGCGGCTGGAATTGGATGAAGCCTGCCCTCCTCGCGCCGCTGGTCGTCGGTGGGGTCCTCGCTGCACCGCTGGCGCTGCCGCTGCTTCCGGCCGAGGCCACCATCCAGTACTCGAATTTCTGGGACGTCGAAGACGTCAAAGTGGAAAACCACGAATTGGGGCGGATGCCGCAGCTTTTTGCCGACATGTTCGGTTGGGAGAACCAGGTGGCCACCGTGGCCCGTGTTTTTCACAGCCTGCCCGCCTCCGAGCAGGCGCGGTGCACGATTTTCGCCTCGAATTACGGTGAGGCCGGCACGATCGACTACTTCGGTGCGCCCTACGGGCTGCCCAAGGCCATCAGCGCCCACAACAGCTACTATCTCTGGGGACCGGGGAGCTCGACGGGCCAGGTCGTCATCACCCTGGGCCTCCCGAGGGAAGACCTGGAGCCGGTGTTCGCAGAGATCGAGCAAGTCGCTACGATCAACCACGGGTACGCCATGCCGGATGAAAACAATCTCCCGGTCTTCATCTGCCGGGCACCAAAGATGGGCTTGCAGCAGGCCTGGCCGAAACTGAAGGTGTACGACTAACCCGGGCTGCGGCGCGCTGCTTCAGCGACGCACGTCTTGCCACGGTGGAACTTCAGGTTCAAGTTTCTGCGACCGCGAAATTCCGGCTGGTTATAATCCGCTCGTTTGCGTCATGCGGCCCTCTCCCACAGCGGATTCGGCTCCGATCTCCCGGCCCGGCGCGGCCCTGGTCGTGGTTTTCCTGGTCTGGGCGCTCGTCCCGGTGGCCGCCGCACCCATCCGGCCAACCGATCCGGGGCAAGGAGCGCCGGCGACGGATCAAGGAACACCCGCCGTCGCCGGCCGGGTGCTCTACCAGGATGATCTCCACACCATGCGACGTTGGAGGGAGGGCACCGACGGCGCCTGCAAGACGGCCTACGCCGACGTCGGCTTCGTCGTCGAGGATGTTCCGCCTCCGGGCTCCTGCGAATTCGATCTCGTGCAAGCCGGCTACTTCACCGGGAACGTGCGGATCGAGGTTTCCCTGCGCCTCCGCCGGGGAAACCAGAACGGGACGTTTGGACTCAAGTTCGGCCGCGTGGGCGAAGACAATCGCTTGTTCCACACCTTCACCCTGTCTGCCGCGGGGACTTACGACCTGGCGCTCAACGACGGCGAATGGCGCGTCCTGATCCCCCGCACGCAGGACCCGGTTGTCCAGCAGGGTTACGGCGCGCTCAACCGCCTGGCGCTGGAGATCCGCGGGGGTCGCGCGATTCTCTGCTTCGTCAACGACAAGCTGGTGGGCTCGGTCGTCTCCCCACGCGAGGTCCGCGGCCACATCGGGCTCTATCTCGATGAAGTGGGCATGGAGGCCGTGTTCACTGATCTTCGCGTGATGGATCTGGGGAGCGCGGCCCCGCCCCCGGCGGTTGGGCGCGTGATCTTTGAAGACGACTTCTTCAGCAGACGGAACTGGCCGGAGGGCACCGCGGCGCCCTGCAAGACCTATTACACTGATGCCGGCTATGGCATCGAAGACGTCGCGCCCGAGGGTACCTGCGAGTTCACCCTGGCCAACGTGGGAAGCCTGCCGGCCAACGTGCGGATTGAAGTCTCCGCGGCCCTGCGCAGGGGCAGCCCGAGGAGCGCGTTCGGACTGAAATTCGGCAAGTCCCTGCCGGACAACCGGTTCTTCTATACCTTCACGGTCAACGCGGACGGCGCCTATCGCCTCTCCCTGTGGAACGGGGAGTGGCGCTCGCCGATCGACCTGACCGTGGACCCCGTCCTCAACAAGGGCTACGGCGCGGTGAATCGCCTGGCTGTGGAGATCCGCGGGCGCACCATTCGTTGCTTTGTCAACGAAAAGCTTGTCGGTTCGACGGTTTCGACCGAAGACGTCCGCGGCGAGACGGGCCTGTTTATCGCCCGGGCGGGTATGGAAGTGGTCTTCAGCAGACTGCGCGTCCTGGAACTCACCGATCGTTAGAGCAGATCTAACGGTGGGCTGAACTTGTCCCGAACCCCGACTTCGTCGGGCTAAACTCCGCGAGAGACCCAGCCGCGAGTTGCTTCGCTTTCCCGTGCGCTGGGCATCGCCGCTACAATCCCAGGACGGTGATCAGTTCGCGCACCGACGCCGCAGACTTCTGCAGCGCGGCGTTTTCCTCCGGCGTCAGCTTGATCTCGATGATCTGCTCGACGCCGCGCGCGCCCAGCTTCACTGGCACGCCGACGAACAATCCATTGATGCCGTACTCCCCCTCGAGGTAAACCGCGCAGGGCAGGATTTTCTTCTTGTCTTTGAGGATGGCTTCGACCATCTCCACCACCGCGGCCGAAGGCGCGTAATAGGCCGAGCCGGTCTTGAGCAGGTTGACGATCTCCGCGCCGCCCTTGCGCGTGCGATCTACGATGGCCGCGATGCGCTCCTTGGGCAGTAGGTCGGGCAGCGGGATGCCCGCCACGGTCGAGTAGCGCGGTAGCGGCACCATGTCGTCGCCGTGGCCCCCGAGCACAAACGAGTGCACGTTTTCCACCGACACGCCAAGCTCCACGGCCACGAAGGTGCTCATGCGCGAAGAGTCGAGGACGCCGGCCATGCCCATCACGCGATTCTTCGAGAAACCGCTGAGCTTGTACGCCGCCTGGGCCATGGCGTCCAGCGGGTTGGTGACCATGATCAGGATGGCATTGGGGGAGAACTTGACCACCTGCTCGACGACCGCCTTGATCACGTCGTAGTTGGCCCGCAGCAGGTCGTCGCGACTCATCCCGGGTTTGCGTGGGAACCCTGCCGTGATCACCACGAGGTCGCTGTTGGCGGTCTCGCGGTAGTCGCCCGCGGCGGTGGTGATGCCGAGGGCCCGCGCATCGCTTCGCTGGATGGGGCCGGATTCGAGCATGTCGAGGGCTTTGCCCGCCGGCACTCCTTCCAGAATATCGGTCAGGACGACGTCGGCCAGCTCTGCATCCACGATGCGCTGCGCCGTCGTGGAGCCGACGAAGCCCCCGCCGACTACGGTCACTTTTTTTCGCATGATGGCGCTCCTGCAGGAAGTAGGAATTCGTGCTGCTGCGATGGAAGTTCTTGGGGTCGAAGGGGCACAGGATGCTGCGCCCCTGCTGATTCCGTTTGCCCGCTGCGGGCCTCAGTCCGCGGCGACCTTCGCCTCCATGTTCTGGATGATGGCGGAGGCAAACTCCGAGGTGCGCAACTTGGTCGCGCCTTCCATCAGCCGCTCGAGGTCGTAGGTCACGCGCTTCTGCTGGATGGTGCGGGTGATACCGTCTTCGATCAGCCGCGCCGCCTCGCCCCAGCCCAGGAAGTCGAACATCATCACCCCGGCCAGCATGACCGCGGCGGGATTGATCACGTCCTTATCGGCGTACTTGGGTGCCGTACCATGGGTGGCTTCAAAGCAGCCGTAGCCGTCGCCGATATTTGCGCCGGGAGCCACGCCGAGCCCGCCCACCTGCGCCGCGCAGGCGTCGGAAAGATAGTCGCCGTTCAGGTTGGGCGTGGCCAGCACTTCGTATTCATCGGCGCGGGTCACCACCTGCTGGAAGATCGAATCGGCAATCCGGTCGTTCACCAGCAGCTTTTTCTTCCACTGGCCCTTGCCGTGGGTCGCATAGATCGCCTCGAGCACCTGCTTGACCTCGGCATAGATTTCTTTCTTGAACGCGTCGGTGGCCTGCTCCAGCCCGGGCTCGATCATCGCCGCATTCTGCTCGATGCTGAGATTCGGGTTGCGGTCCACGTTATCCACGATCCAACTCTCGCGCTCCGTGATGATGTGCTGGCGGAATTCGTCCTTGGCCAGCTCGTAGCCCCAGTCGCGGAAGCCGCCCTCGGTGAATTTCTGAATGTTGCCCTTGTGCACCAGCGTGACGAGGCGCCGCTGGTGGTCCAGCGCGTGCTGGATCGCGCGCCGCACCAGCCGCTTGGTGCCTGTCGGCGAAATGGGCTTGATACCCACGCCGGAGTCCCAGCGAATCTGCTTGCCCGTGCCCTTCAACATCTCGTTGTTGAGGAACTCCAGGAGCTTTTTCACCTCGGGTGTACCGGATTTCCACTCGATCCCGGCGTATACGTCCTCGGTGTTCTCGCGGAAGATCATGACGTTCATGCGCTCCGGGTGCTTCACCGGCGACGGGATGCCGGGGATGTAACGCACCGGACGGATGCAGGCGTACAGGTCCAGGATCTGGCGCAGCGCCACGTTGAGCGAGCGGATGCCGCCGCCCACCGGAGTGGTCAGCGGGCCCTTGATGGCCACGCGGAAGTCGCGGATGGCATCCGTGGTATCCTGCGGCAACCACTGATTGAACTGGTTGAAGGCTTTTTCGCCGGCGAAAACCTCGAACCACGCCACCTTGCGCTTGCCGTTGTACGCGCGCTCGACTGCAGCGTCGAACACGCGGCGCGAGGCCTTCCAGATGTCGCGCCAGGTGCCGTCGCCTTCAATGAAGGGGATGACCGGGCGGTCGGGCACGCGGTACGTGTTGCCGATGTACTCGATGGCTTTGCCATCGGAGGGTATGGGGAGGCCGTTGTAGGACTGCTTCATGATGGTCACCTCTCTAGGTTTGGGCGCGGCGAAACGCGCGAGAGGCTGCGCCGGCGGCGGTCGGCGCTTCCCGCTCGAACTGCACACAATAGCATAAACCGAAACGCCTCGCACCAATCACTTGAATGCGCAGGGGGGTCCCGACTGGCCCGCCAGGCTCGGGCTTCCGGGCCGGGAATGAAGCATGCAGCCTGCCTACCAAGCCGCCGTACCAGAATGAAACCCCACGCCAAGCTGGGTTCAGGGAGATGGGGTTCTCTGCGCAGCCGGGGTGGGCGCAGGTGAGGGCTCCGGGCGGATGAAAGGCAGCTTCAGCTTGCGAGAGATATCCGGCAAGAACTCGCGGAGCACATCGAAGCCCATGTCGATGCCGATGTTGATACCCGTCCACTTTGCGGCATGCCCGAACCCCCGCGGGTTGTCCGGGTGATACAGATTGCCGAGGCTCACCGAACTGGCGGTTCCCAGCCATTCGGAAAAATTAAACATCGTCTGCCCCGAGTCGGAATGTGCCAGAAAGGTATGGCGGATGGCATGGACAGACCGTTTCCCGCCGCTGCCGTGTCCCATGCGAAAGTAGCGCGGGTCCTCCCGAAAGATGGCCGGATAGAAAAAAATCCCGAAGAAATTGTCTGATGCTTGGTCGGCCAGTGCTGCGCCGTAGCGCTTGCCGAAGCCCGCGCCGCCCTGGCCGAAAGGCGCATCGTTATTCTGCGCCTGGTTCAGCCCGGCTTGGAAGCCGGCAATCACAAAGGTCACCGGCTCGGCCGTATCCTGAACGAACAACATCAACTTCTCGCCCGCGCCCAGCGAGCAGGGCGCCGCGCCGCGCCGGGCATGTGGGCGGTGCGCGTTTCGCAGCTCGAGCTTGCGGGTGATGAAAACCGAAGTCTTCTTGAACGGGCCGTCATATCGGTCGAGGCTCTGGAACGACTCCGGTTCAATGCAACCTCCGCCGTTTGCCTGTGCAGGCGGAGCAATGGCTGTTTGCGCTGCGGAAGCCGCCGGAGGTGCCGTAGCCAGGACTCCCTGTCCGAACAGGCTGCGGCCGCTTGACAGTAGGGCGAGGCAAGCAAGAAGAATCGCCCCTCGGTCAAGATCAGGACTGTGTCTCATGGTTCGGTTTCCCCGGCGCGCGAGGGGCGCAATTCTAGCACGGCGACTAGGGTCCGGGCGCCGCGGCCTTGAGTTCAAAAGAGTCTTTGCGTTTCCAGGAGGCCGATTTTCCCCGCAGGTCGAGCTTGAACATTTCAAATGTCAGCTTCTGCTGATGAAGGCTGATCTTGCAGTAATGGTAGGTGGGGCCTTTTTCGCGATAGAAATCCTTCGCATCCCGCGCCACCCCGTATGGTGTGGCGCCGCCTCCTGCCGTCACCACGTAAGTGATCCCGTTCTCCATGTAGCGCTCGTAATTGTGATTGTGCCCGGAGAGAACCAGGATTTTAGGCCGCGGATGGGCCCGCGACCATTCCTCGAGCATCTCTTTGAGCTGTCCTTCTGCGGCCTGCACCTTATGTCCTCCGCGGCTGAGCTTGAGCCCGCCCGGGCAGGGAGGTCGAAAGGCCTCTCCGGACGGATGCGAAATGACAGGGCGGTGCAGCACAACAATCAGGAAATCGGTTCCCTCGGGCACCTGCTCCAACTCGTCGCGCAGCCAAACTCCCTGCGGTGTGTTTTCCGAGTACGGATCCTGGCTATCGAGCAGAATAAAAAAGGAATTGGCGTAGCGCAGAGAGTACCAGCCTCTCTCCTTGAGCTGAGGAAAATCCTTCAAGGCAGGAAAATGGTCGAAGAACTTGACTTGCCCGCCGCCGCTTTTGTCGTGGTTGCCCAGGATCGATAAGATCTCGATCCGGCGGTCGCGCAGGGCCTCAGTCTCCTCGTCAAAAACCCTCCAGTCGTCGTCATTGCCGCCTTTGAGCACCACGTCCCCGGTGATGAGCACGAAGTCCGGTTTTGGCGTGAGTTGCGCGACGCGATCGGTCAGCGCCTGGCGCGCCGTGGGGCTGCTGGTCTCGCATTTTTGCGGGTCGGTGAAGCGGATGTCGCCATAGACGATGAAGCTGTGCGTCTCCGGGGTGACGGCGATCTGTGGCGCCTGTTCCTTGGGTGCCGCTTCCTGCGCTCGCGCCGCCGGGATCGCTCCGCCGCACACGCCCAGCAGCACGACCAACAGCAGCGCGCGGAGCGTGGACTTGCCTTGTCTCGCGAATGGGAAATGTCCTTGCCTTGAGAAACTCCCTGAGCCTGTGGTCACCACTCTGAGCCTCCCGAGAACACTGAATTCATCAGACGCCGCCCGCCGCACCCGGGTTACCTCGCGCGGCCAGCACAATCTGTTCATACAGCGCCCGAGTCTGCCGGCGCGCATTTTCCACCGCGGCTTCGAGTCCCTCCGGCAGCGGCAGGTTCCAGCGCTCGAGCAGGCGCCTGACCCGCTGGGCCAGTGCTGGTTCGGGCAGCCGGCTGGCGGGCCGGCCGGTTGCCAGGCGCAACGCGTGGTCCAGGCACCGGTAGAGCAGCGCCGCCGGGCGCAGGATCTGCGCCTGCGCCGTGGTCAGCGCGCTCGCCGATTCCAGCGCGGCAATCTGCCGAAGAACATGGCTCCCCGGCCCCAGGCTGCGCGGCAGGCCGCGGGTGAGAAACAGAAAGGCAAGAATGTAGTCCACGTCGTAGAAGCCGCCGCTGGCTTTCTTGAATTCACCCTTGCGGCTCAGACTCTGGTAGGCCTCCGGGGTTTCCTTTTCGACCTGCGCCTCCTCCAGGAGCCGGCGCGTGTGGGCCAACTGCGCAGCCAGTCCCTCGGGTTTGGAGAAGCGTTCGGCCAACGTGGCCTGGACTTGGCGGACGGCTTCCGCGCCGAGCTCCAGATTGCCCGCGATGGGCCGCGCCTTGAGAAACGTGGCCGCCTCCCAGGCTTCCGCCTCGGCGCGGAAGTAGCCGCGCAGGTAACCGACCGACTGTACGATCTCACCTTCGCTTCCGCGCGGGCGCAACCGCGTGTCCACCGGAAACAGCAGGCCTTCGCGCGTGTGGCTGCCGGCCACCTGCACGCATCGTTCGGCCAGGCGCCGCCACGGTTCGCGGCTTTCGCCGGAGAGAAACTCGTCGGTGACGAACACGAGATCGGCGTCCGAGCCAATGTCCATCTCCCCGGTGCCCAGTCGCCCCAGGGCCAGAACGGCCAGCGGCCCCGCGGCCAGATCGGTTTCGCCCACCACCTCCCGCGCCGCGAGTTTGAGCGCGGCCCGCAGGGCCCCCTCGGCAAGCCGGGTAAAGATCTCGAAAGTTTCAAAGGGTTGCGTGGTGCCCAGCAGCGCCCGGACGACCGTGGCAAGCACGCTGCGGCGATAACTCGCGCGCACCGCGGCCATGGCATCCTCTCCGGCAGCCTCCGCCGGCACGGCGGGCGCTGCGCGGAAGCCGGCCAGGCCCGGGTCGGCCACCACGGGCACTTCTTCGGGATTGCGCGAGAGCATTTCCACGGCCAGGTCACTCACGGAAAAAAGTTCGGCGGCGCGGGCCAGCCATTCGGCGTGCGCTTCCAGTTGCGCCATCACGCCCGGGTCGAGCAGGGCGGAGCTGAGGAACCGGAGCAGGCCGCGTCGCGCGTAAGCGTCCTCCGACGTCTCGCGCCGCTGCAGCGCCTGACCGAGCGCCCGGGCCACGGTAGGATATTCGAGCCGGAGCCGGGGTAGCAGCGCGCCCGTGCTCGCGTCGGCCTCGGCCGTCTCTTGTTCCGGCAGCGGCGCGGGCGTGCGTCGCGCCAGAATGCGCTCGTAGATTTCGCGAACCTCGGCGAAATGTTGTGCCAGGCGGTGTAGCAACTGCTCCGCGGGTGTGCGCCCCTCCGCCGCAGCGGATTCCACACCGCAGCGCCGCGCCAGGCGCTCGAGCGCATCCGGTGCTTCGGGCAGGGTGTGTCGCTGCAGGCCATCGCGAAGCTGCAAGCGGTGCTCCACCCTGCGCAGGAACTGATACGCGCTGCCCAGGCGGAAGAAATCCCGGCCGCTCAGGTGCCCCTTGTCGTGCAGCCGCTGGAGTGCCACCAGCGTCGATGCCGAGCGCAGCCACGGCTCGGCGCCGCCGTAGAGCCGTTGCACACACTGCGTCAGGAACTCGATGTCGCGGATGCCGCCCGGCGAAAGCTTGACGTTCCACTCTGCCGCGTGGCCCGCCGGCCCGGCGCGGCGCTGGAGGTCGCGCGTGATCTCTTGCCGGGCGTTAAGCACGGCTTCCACGGCGGCCAGGTTGAATTCCCGGCGATAGACCAGCGGCTGCACCTCGCGCAGAAAGCGCCGGCCGGCCTCGAGGTCCCCGGCTGAGCAGCGCGCCTTGAGGAGCATCTGCAATTCCCATTCGCGGGCGCGGCTGCGGTAGTAGTCGAGCGCCGCGGGCAGGCTCGTGGCCAGGTCCCCTTCGGTGCCCTGCGGGCGCAGGCGCAGATCCACGCGGTAGACAGCGCCCTCGGGGGTGACTTCGGTGATCATCTTGAGCACGGCCTGCGCCACCCGCACGAAGTATTCGGCGTTGCTCGTGGTTCCTTGTTTGCCGCCGGAGGTTTCCCCCTCGCGGCTATAGAGGAACATCAGGTCAATGTCCGAACTGTAGTTCAGTTCCTGGCCGCCCAGCTTGCCCAGCGAAAGGATCGACATCCGCGCGACGTGGCGCTTGCCGCCCGCGTCGGTGTATTGCGGCGTGCCCAAGGCGTTTTGCAACTTTTGTTCGCAGATGCGCAGGGCGCGCTCCAGCAGCACGTCGGCCAGTTGCGAAAGCTCGAGCGTGGTCTCGGCCAGCGTGGCCAGGCCCAGGACGTCTCGCAGCGTGATGCGCAGATACTCGCGGCGCTTGAACCGCGCCAGCGCCACGGCCGGCGACTGCTCAAACGCGACGGCCTCGAAGCGCGCAAACTCCTCGTTCAAATCTTCGGGGGACTTCAGGCGGTCCAAGCTCTCGGCCGCCGCCGGGCCCTTCCGCGCGGGCCGGTGCAGCCAGGTGATCAGTTCGGGCTGCTGCACCAGGGTCTCGGACAGAAACCGGCTGTAGCTGAAAATCACCAGCAGGTGATGCAGTGCCGCCGGATGGCGCTTGAGATAAGCGGCCGTGCGCGCGGGCGACGTGGCCTCCACTGCCTCGGTGTCCGGCCGCAGGTAGCGCTCCAGAAAATTCAGCGCGCCGTCCGGATCGGGAAGCTGTGCCAGCAACGCAGGCAGTGCGGACCAGAGGTTCGCAGGAAGATGCTGTTCCAGCAGCGTCAGGTTCGACTCGGCGCGTGCCGGCTCGGCAAAGGCGATGCTGGAAAAGGCGGCGTCCATGCATTCCCTTTTATATCACAGCGATGAACGCAGGCACGGCCGCCGCGACGGTGGGAGGCGAAGACGCAACACAAAGAACGCGCAGCAGAAAAGATCACGCAATGAAAACGAGCAGCCATGCGCTGCGTAGCGCCGCTATCCTCGCGGCGGTTGTCGGCTGTGCCCCGAGGTCGTCTGGCATTCCGAGGGAAGCACGGACTTGTTCCGATCCGAGATTGGCCAGAGGGAAATGCGGGGGCGAGCCCGCAGGCCCGCCCCTGCGAGAATGCAGTGACTAGATGTCGTAATAAAGCTGGAATAGAAAACCGGATTGACAGCGCGTAACTTACAGAAAACACTTACGCAGGATTCGATAAAACCGGTCAAACGGGCTGTCTTCCTGCCAAATTCCTGCGAAAAATCCAAGGGCCAGCGGCGCTTTTTATCACGCCTGCCGAATCTCCGTTGCCTGCCCACCTGCGTTCAAATTTGCAAGCCAAGTAAACGCGCTACTCGGAATTTGCGCCGAGGAATCACACAACAGCACAACAGGTTTCGGGGTGGTTCCGATACCCGTAGTGTTCAAATGCATTACTCGCTCGTGTAGGTAGCTGTCCACGGCCTCGCCTTGTCGGTCACCGAAAGGGCGCACATCGAGCGTTATCGTCGTCGCGTCTGCTGTCCGCACTGCTGTAGCGTTGAATTCGTTCATGTCCACGGCTGGGTACCTCCGTGCGGCGGATTCTACCACGCCCGGCCCCGCCTTTTTCTAACGGCTGCTTGCCGGTGGGTTCGTTGGGGCCGCTGATTGAGGCTTGCCGTCTACATAATACTGTTGCGCGGGACAAGCGGGGTATCCGGGGTATCTCTTCACCGTGCATCTCTCTTTATTCAGATTGTCGAAGAAAAGTCCGTGTTGGATATCGTCGCTTGTAGGGTACTTCTGTTCTAATCGCCAACCGTTGAAATGGTCTCTATCCCACTGCGCCTGTGCTTGCGCCCGTGCTTTCCTTTGTGGGCCATTTACAAGAGCGTCGTAGCCGCTGTAGACCAGCACGCAGATTCCTAAGAACACCCACCAGATAATCATGACAGGGAGCGGAACGTTCGTCCGGTAGTAGTGCCTTGCCATATTTCGGCCCCGTAGCGCGGGATTCTACCACGCACGGCCCCGGCGCGCCCGCAGCTACAGCACGCCCGCCAAGAAATCAACCATGCGCCCTTTCAGGGATTCTTTTTGACGTTCGACTTCCTGTTGTAATCGCAGTTCCGGCAATGGCGGCGTTTCCCGCGCGACCAGCAACACCCATTCCTCCTTCAATCCACGAGCTGTTTCGATAGTCTCTGAATCAGCGGATGGCCTCTCGGCAATCTTCCCGCACAGTACAGCTAGTTCCGTCAAATCCCTACGTTCAAGTTCCTGTTTCGGCGGCATGGCTCCCCTTGTGGCGCGGATTCTATCACGCGCCCAGCGGCGGAACCGTGAAGTAGCAATGGCCGGGCGCATCCGGCACGGGACTGGCCTTCGGGCTGGCCCTGTTTCATTTTCCGGCCAGTGGCACTATAGCTCTAACCGGCATGTTGGCGTAGGCTTCAAGGCAGCGGGACGCGGTGGCGGTTGCACGCCAACACTCGGCGCGATTTGAACCGCCCCATCACTGACTCTCTTCGGGCAGAATGAATGCTTCAATTTCGGCTCGCACATCCGTTCCAAAACGTCGGGTTGCAATGACCGAATACCCCACGATCTCTGTTCGGCTTGTTGCCTCGTCTCCTACCGCGCTCACTTCTAAACCCAACACGGAATTCCCTGCAAGGCTCCGGGCATCAACCACCATATCGGGAGCAGAATCTAACTTGGGCAAAACATTCGCCAGTCTGCAAACTGGCCAGCCGATAGTCCAGCAACCCGACCGACTGGTCACGAGCGCGGGCGGCGTGTGGAACAGCTTCATAGGCTCAAAATCTCCTGTCGGCCCCCCAGTCCATTTGGCATAGCTCCCACCGATCTTGATGTGGTACTGGCCCGAAGCATGGTAAGAACCGTGTGCTTCTGGCGTGCTTATGTCGGAATAGTTCACGTAGATATTTCCATCCTTGATGCACACGTCGAATGCTTTTACGAGGCCAGTCGCCACCTGAATCCCAACGACGCATTTCTTTTCCATGCGGCGGATTCTACCACGGCGCGCCTACGGCAAAACAAAAGGGCCGGAACCTTTCGGCCCCGGCCCTATACTAAAAGCAGATCCCTCGGTCGCGTTGCTCCCTCGGGATAACGATCCTAGTCGGATCGTTAAATGTCGTAGTAAAGCTGGAACTCGTATGGATGCGGGCGCATGCGCACAGCGTCCACTTCGTTCTTCATCTTGTAATTGATCCAGAGCTGAATCACTTCCTCGGTGAAGACATCGCCCTTGACCAGGAATTTATGGTCGGCCTCGAGCGCCCGGAGCGACTCCTCGAGCGAGCCGGGCAGCGACGGCACTTTCTTCAGCTCCTCGGGCTCGAGATCATAAATGTCCTTGTCCAGCGGTTGCCCGGGATTGATCTTGTTCTCGATGCCGTCCAGCCCTGCCATCATCATCACGGCAAATGCCAGATAGGGGTTGCAGGACGGGTCCGGCGGGCGGAACTCGACCCGCTTGGTCTTGGGGCTGGCCGAGTACATCGGGATGCGCACCGCGGCCGAGCGGTTGCGGCGCGAGTAAGCGAGGTTGACCGGCGCTTCGTAGCCTGGCACCAGGCGCTTGTAGGAGTTGGTGGTCGGCGCGGCAAAGGCCCCGATCGCCGGCGCGTGTTTGAGTAGGCCGCCGATGTACCACAGCGCCATCTGCGACAAGCCCGCGTACTGGTCGCCGGCAAACAGCGGCTTGCCCTTCGCCCAGAGCGACTGGTGTGTGTGCATGCCCGAGCCGTTGTCGCCAAACAGCGGCTTGGGCATGAACGTGACGGTCTTGCCGTACTGATTCGCCACGTTCCGCGTGATGTACTTGAACTTCATCATGTTGTCGGCCGACTGCAGCAGCGTATCGAACTTGATGTCGATCTCGGCCTGTCCGGCCGTAGCCACTTCGTGGTGGTGGCACTCGACGTGCAGCCCGCAGGCTTCCATCTGCGTGGTCATGTCGGTGCGCAGGTCCATGTAGTGGTCGGTGGGTGGGACCGGGAAGTAGCCTTCCTTGTAGCGCGGCCGATAGCCCAGGTTGTGCTCTTCGCGGCCGGAGTTCCAGCGGCCTTCCTCGGCGTCGATGTAGTAGAAGCCGTGCTGCTCGGCTTGGTCGAAGCGAATGTTGTCGAAGATGAAGAACTCAGCCTCGGCGCCGAAAAAGGCCTGGTCGGCCACGCCGGAAAAGCCCAGGTACGCCTCCGCCTTGCGCGCGATGTGGCGCGGGTCGCGCGGATAGGGCTGCTTGGTGATGGGGTCGATGACGTCGCCGATCATGGCCAGCGTGGGCGTGTCCCGGAACGGATCCATGAAATACGCTTTCGGGTCGGGCACCAGCAGCATGTCGGATTCGTGAATCGAGGCCCAGCCGCGGATCGAGCTGCCGTCGATCCCGAAGCCGTCCTCAAACGACTTCGCAGTGAGCTGCGCGATGGGGAAGCTCACGTGGTGCCACAGGCCCGGCAGATCGGTGAAACGAAGGTCGAGGATTTTCGCGTTGTGCTTGGCGGCAAATTCTAAAACGGTCTTGGGGTCCATCCACTCTCCTTAGCGGGGTAGTCGGAGCATTTGCGGTGTAACCCGGGACAGTAGCGCAACTTGTCGCCAGCGTCAAGAATCGGCGTACCGCCCCGACCGACAATTTGGCCTATCAGTACACTGCACTATACTGGGAAGAGCCTGCGGGCGGAACGCGCCGCACGACATCGCAAAAGAGGGAACATAGTGGATCCAGTTCAAACCACGCCGGAGACGGTCCGCACCAGCAGCGGCGCGCAACCCCCTGCGGTCCTGCGCGCACTGCGCCACCGCAACTTCCAGCTCTTCCTTGGCGGCCAACTCATCTCTCTCATCGGCACCTGGATGCAGATGGTGGCCCAATCCTGGCTGGTCTATCGGCTGACCGGCTCGGCCTTGCTATTGGGCACGGTGGGATTTGCCGGGCAGATCCCGGTGTTCCTGCTCGCCGCTGCGGGAGGCACCGTCGCCGACCGGCACAACCGGCACCGCGTCGTGATCGCTGCGCAGGCCTCGGCCATGCTCCTGGCGCTCGTGCTGGCCGGGCTGACGCTGGCCGGCCGCGTGCAGGTCTGGCAGATCGTGCTGCTCGCAGCGCTGCTCGGCGTGGTCAACGCCTTCGACATCCCCGCGCGACAGTCTTTCCTGGTGGAAATAGTCGGCAAGGAAGACCTGATGAACGCCATCGCGCTGAACTCCTCGATGTTCAACGGCGCGCGGGTGGTCGGGCCGGCCGTCGCCGGGCTGCTGGTCGCCAGCATCGGCGAAGGTTGGTGCTTCTTCGCCAACGGCATGAGCTATCTCGCTGTGATCGCGGGACTCCTGCTCATGAAGCTTGCGCCACAACGCGTCGCCGACCGCAACGCCTCGCCGCTCGACCACATCGCTGAAGGCTTCGGCTTCGCCTGGCGCACCGAGCCCATCCGCGCACTCCTGTTGCTGATCGGGCTGGTGAGCATGGTGGGCATGCCCTATACCGTGCTGATGCCCATCTTCGCCGACCAGATCCTTCACGGTGGACCGCGCGGCCTGGGCCTGCTGATGGGTGCAACCGGTGTGGGCGCGCTCGCCGGCGCGCTGGTCTTGGCCGCGCGTGCGGGCTTGACCGGGCTGGGCCGCTGGGTGGTGCTTTCCTCCGCCGGCTTTGGCGCCAGCCTGATTCTGTTTTCCTTCTCGCGCTGGTTCTGGCTCTCGTTCGTGCTGCTGCTGCCGGCGGGTTTCGCCATGATGCTGGAGATGGCTGTCTCCAACACGCTGATCCAGGCTATGGTGCCCGACCATCTGCGCGGGCGCGTGATGGCGGTCTATTCCATGATGTTCATGGGCATGGCCCCGATGGGGGCGCTCGGCGCCGGCGTTGTGGCGCAAAAGCTGGGGGCTCCGTGGACGGTGGCCATCGGCGGCGCCGTGTGTCTGGTCGGCGCGGGGATTTTCGCGCGACGCCTGCCCGGCCTGCGCACTCAGGCCCAGCAACTCATCATCGCGCAGGGCATGGCCGGCGGCGAGCCCCCCGAAGAGATGAATGTCCGCAGCGTCACGTAGGTGCTCCCCGAAATGGCCACAGCCCCCTGCGGGCACACGCGCGGAGACAATGGTCGGCATTACCCGCGAAAATTCCTGGTTTCTCAACCCGCGGTCTGGTCTGAGACTCCTGCCAAAGGCCTGGGACGGGAATGGCGTCCCCGACGACCCACGGGCCCAAACATAGTGTCGCGGCCCCAGCGGGAGGGAGGGGTACCCCCCCTCCTATCTTTCTTACGTATGTGCAGATTCTGAAGGACTTAAAGGCTAGAAATTGGATAAGTGCTGATTCTAAAGGGGTTGCGGACACGTTTTTCGTAGCTGCGAAATCTAAAGAGCTTATGGGGCTGAGCGTAGGACTTGGCAGGGTCGAGCGCTGCTCAACGGGGGTGCACGCCGGAATCGTCTGCGAGAACATGGTGCGATGATTCGTTTTAGGGCCGGACGCTTGAGGCCGAAGCCTGCACGCGGAAGCCTCGGCGGCTGAACGCTTCAAGATTGAAAGCTTCAGGCTAGAGCGAGTCCCGCAACCCCACCCGGGACGCAGAATGCGCGCCCTGCGTCCGTCCCACTGGGGGCCCCAGGGCCGCGCCCCGCAACCCCACTCGGGGCACTCAACCCGTGCCTCAAAGGCTCTTGGCAGGCCTTACAAGACATTATACCGCGCACGTCAACGTAAATGCCGCAAGGGGGCCAGTCGCGCACAAGTCCCACTGTCTGGAAGGATCCGCACCCTCGCCCCGCAACGGCGTCCAGGGCGGAAATGCGCGCTGCCCGAGGGTGCGGCAGCCGCAACTCCGATAAAGCGTACAGTGCTCGGTAGTGGAGAGGGTGCACTGCCTGCCCAACGTGAACCGTCCTGCGCCCCTACCTGCGGAATCGCCGACGCAGGGCCAGGAGCAACAGGGCGAGTTGGCCAGGAATCACGACAGCCTCCACTGTGACCCAGAAGTGGCCAGCCGACTCGGCAGGCTCGAATGCTTTTTCTCTCTGGAACGTGGCTACTTCCAGCGAGAGGAGAAGCGTGCTGCGGTATGTGTAGACGAATTCGATGCGGCGGCGGTGTGTGACGCCGCCCAGACGCCAGGCTGTGGACC
>JACQDH010000253.1 GCA_016201215.1 Acidobacteriota bacterium
ATGAAGTTCGGCGCGATGGTTCTGTTCATGACCGCCTGGTCGCTGATTGTCTATGCCCCGATGGCGCACATGGTGTGGGGTAAGGGAGGCCTGCTGAACGCAACCCTGGGAGGCAAGATCCCGACGCTGGACTTTGCCGGCGGAACAGTGGTGCACATCACCTCCGGAGTTTCGGCGCTGGTCTGCGCCCTCTACCTGGGAAAGCGCCTGGGTTATCCCAAACAGCCCATGCCGCCCCACAGCGTGGTGCTGAGCTTTATCGGGGCTTGCCTGCTCTGGGTGGGATGGTTTGGGTTTAATGCCGGAAGCGCTTTAGGAGCCGGCAGTCTGGCGACAAGCGCGTTTGTCACCACGCACTTCAGTGCCGCGGCTGCCGCGATCAGTTGGAGCGTGGCGGAATGGCTGCGCAACGGCAAGCCCAGCGCGCTGGGAGCGATCTCCGGCTCGGTCGCTGGGCTCGTGGCCATCACTCCGGCATCGGGATTTGTGGGGCCGGCCTCGGCCATCCTGATCGGGCTGGTTGCTGGAGCCTTTTGTTACATCATGGTGGCCAGGGTAAAAGCCCGCTTCGGCTACGACGATTCGCTCGACGCCTTCGGCGTGCACGGCGCCGGAGGAACGATCGGTTCCCTGCTGACAGGCCTGCTTGCCTCGCAGGCCGTCAACCCCATCTTCAAAGACGCTCAAGGAAATGCGCTGGCGGTGGGGCTGCTGGATGGCAACGCGCGCCAGGTCTGGTACCAGTTCATCGGCGTCGTCGTGGCCTGGGCCCTGGCCGTCGTCGGGACCCTGCTCATTCTGAAACTGGTGGATCTGCTGATCGGGTTGCGTGTTCCCGAGGAGCACGAGATTCAGGGCCTGGACGTTTCTCAGCACGGCGAAGAAGGGTACAACTGGGAGGCCTGAGTCCGGCGATGAGTGGGAGTGCGCGGGTTTTGCGTTTGGGGAATCTTCCTCGCTCACCGGGTCGGACGGCCTTCCTCTTTGCGTTCGCGAAGGGATAGCACGCCATGAAAAAAGTGGAAGCGATCATTCAGCCCTCCCGTTTCGAGGCGGTCAAAGACGCCCTGATCGAGATCGGGGTGGAAGGGATGACGGTCAGCGATGTGCGCGGCCACGGCCGGCAGAAAGGCCACACGGAGGTTTACCGCGGGCGCGAATATACGGTGGACCTTCTGCCCAAGATCAAAATTGAACTGGTGTTGCCCGACCATCTAGTGGACGCCGCCGTCCAGGCCATCCTGAAAGCTGCTAAAACGGGAAAGATCGGGGACGGCAAGATTTTCTTGTCCGCCATCGAGGAGGCCATCCGCATCCGGAACGAGGAGCGCGGAGAAAACGCGTTGTAGGACACGTCGAGGCACGACCCTGTGGCGCCGTGCCAGCGAGTGCTTCGGAACATGGGTCTTCATCGCACAACTTCCAGACAGCAGCAGTTCCGTTGGGACCTCCGTTGAAAAAGCCGGTCAGCAAGACGTCTCCCCGATCGGAGTCCTCCCGGAGAGAGTTCTATCAGGCCGAAACGTCGAAGATCCGCCAGAGATTTGAGACCACCGGCGATGGGCGAGCCGCCATCGGAGGGCGCGCCGCGTTGGTGGATTCGATCCTCGCGCAGCTCTATCGCGATCTGGTCTCCACGGACCTCGGGGGTCCAGAGGCTTTCTGCCTGATAGCGCTGGGTGGATATGGCCGGCGGGCGCTCTTTCCTCATTCGGACGTGGACATCCTCTTCCTGTCGCAAGACCGCGATGCGGAAACTTCGCACGAAGAGGCTGTGTCCGGGATTTCGCGAGCCCTGTGGGACCTCCCTGTGCGCGTCAGCCCAACTTCGCGCACGCTGGAGGAGTGCGACGAGCTGGATCGCCACAACCCGGAATTCTCCATCTCGCTGCTCGATTGCCGCTACCTGGCCGGAGATGCGCGGCTGTGTGCCAGACTCCGGGATCAGGTGATTCCTCGCCTGGTCAGGCGAGAACGGCAGGAGATCGTCTCCGATCTGGCGGAGCTCACCCGCCAAAGGCATGCGAAACACGGCAACACTATTTTTCACCTGGAACCCAACCTCAAAGACGCTCCCGGCGGCCTGCGCGATTACCACCTCGCCGGCTGGCTGGCGCTGCTCGCCGAACTGCAGAAACAGCGGCGCTGGGTGACGCCCGAAGGGCTTTGGCCGGCGCCACTGGCCGAGGAATGTGGCCGGGCGTTCGACTTTCTGTGTGCCGCGCGCTGCTTTCTCCACTCGCGCCAGGGACGCGATTCCAACCTGCTCACCTATGAATGCCAAGCCGGGGCGGCGTCAGGGGGGATTGGCCACCGGCCGGGCAAGGCGCTCCCCGCCGAGCAATGGATGCGGAGCTATTTCCGGAACGCACGCCTGATCTACCGCTTGGCCATGCAACTGCTCGAGGAAGTTTCCGCGGCGCAGCCCTCGCTCTTCGATATGTTTCAGGATTGGAGATCGCGCCTGTCCAACGCTGATTTTTCGGTCCTGCGCGAGCGGATTTTTCTGCGCCAGCCGGGGGCGCTGCAAGACCCGGACGTGTTGCTCCGCCTGTTTGCATTCCTGGCCCGCCACGGCCTGGCGCTGAGCAGCGACACCGAGCGCTCGGTCGAGGCCGTATTGCCCCATCTGTCCGATGGCACCTCCGGCCTGTGCGGCCTCTGGTCCGTCTTCCGAGTGATTCTGGTTCTGCCGCATGCCGCGGAAGCGCTGCGGGCCATGCATCGGCTGGGCGTGCTGGTCAAATTCTTTCCGGAATTCAGCGCGATCGACTCGCTGGTGGTTCGCGACTTCTACCACCGGTACACCGTGGACGAACATTCGTTCCTGACCATCGAAAGCCTGCACCGCCTGCGCGAGCCGCAGGGCGAATGGGAGCGCCGCTTCGCCGAGATTTTCGCGGAACTCGAGCAGCCCGAACGGCTCTTCTTCGCGCTGCTCTTCCATGATGTGGGCAAAGGCCTGCCCGTGGAGAACCACATCCAGGGCAGCCTGGAGGCGATTGAGGCTGTCTTGTCCCGCCTGGCGGCAGAGCCTGCCGAGCGGGAAGACATTTGTTTTCTGATTGCCAGCCACCTGCTGATGTCTTCGACTCTCTTGCGCCGGGACATCTTCGATCCGGAGACCGTCCGCAAGTTCGCGGAAACCGTCGGCACCTCGGAGCGGCTGAAGATGCTTTGCCTGTTTACTTATGCCGACATCAGGTCGGTCAACCCCGGCGCCCTGACACCCTGGAAAGCGGAAATGCTGTGGCAATTCTATGCGGGCGCGGCCAACTTCCTAACTCGCCATCTGGACGAAGAGCGCTTTCACGCTGTGGGCAGTGAACTCGCGCAGGTCGAACGCGTGCGTGCGCTCCTTCCTGGGTCGGCGACCGCGGTTGAGATCCGCGCGTTTCTCGAAGGTTTCCCCAAGCGCTATCTCGCCGCGCGCCAGCCCGAGGAAATCGCCGCGCACTTCGAGATGGCTTGCCGGCTGGCGGAAGCGCCCACGCAGTTGGGTTTTCGGGCCCGCGCGCACGATTTCGAGCTGACCGTGCTCACTGTTGACCGCCCGTTCCTATTTGCCTCGCTCACCGGGGTACTGACAGCGTGGGGATTCAACATTCTGAAGGCTGAGGCCTTTGCCAACCGAGCGGGAGTCGTGCTGGACACCTTTCGCTTTGTGGATCCCCATCGCACGCTGGAGCTGAATCCCTCCGAGATGGCGCGCTTCGAGAAGAGCTTATTGGAAGTTCTGTCCGGTCAGGCCAAGCTCGAGACGCTGCTCGGCGGCCGCCTCGATCCACGAACGCGGCCGGGCACCAAGGTCGAGATTCCCACGCAAGTCCGCTTCGATGATGGTTGCTCCTCACACAGCACGCTGGTCGAACTGATCACCCAAGACCGCCCCGGCCTGCTCTACCAGGTGAGTTCCACGATGGCCGAGTTGGGGTGCAATATCGAGGTGGCGCTCATCGACACCGAGGGCCAGAAAGTGATTGATGTGTTCTACCTCACCTCCCGCGGCGCCAAGCTCACTCCCGCGCAGCAGATAACTCTCCGCGCCCTTCTGCTCGAAAAGCTCTGAGCGGACACAAAGGCAGCGGAGGCCGCGTGCCGGGGACGGCCGCAATGAGCCGGGCTAACCGCATCTCCGATTGACGGCATCTAAGAGCTTGTGCAGGTTGTGCTGAATGGAATGAAGTCAGTGTCCCAGCTCGGCTTGCTGCTCGCCGCGGGAGCGATTGCGGCGCTGGCTCAAGGGCTCGCCAAGAGCCCTCCGCAAGGAATGGCCGTTTCCTCGCCGGAGCGCGCGGCGCAGGCTCGGTCAACTGATCCGGCACCTGCGATTCCGGTCGAAGAGATCATCCGCCGATTCGCCGCCAAGGAAGCGGAATTCCGGCAGGCGCGCGACAACTACACCTACACCCAGACTGTGCATGTCCAGGGATTCGATCTCGACGGCCGCCCGGGCGGCGAATTCCGCCGCACCAGCGATGTCATTTTCACGCCCGAGGGCAAGCGCTACGAGCGCGTGACGCATGAGCCGCCTTCCACGCTGCGGGTGGTTTCACTCACCCGCGAGGACTTGGAAGACCTGGCCAACATCCAGCCCTTTGTGCTGACGAGCGCGGAGCTTCCGAAGTACATCCTCGAGTATCAGGGACGCGAGCAGGTGGACGAGATCGGCACCTACGTCTTCCGCGTCCGGCCGCGGCGGATCGAACGCGGCCAGCGCTATTTTGAAGGCACCATCTGGGTGGACGATCAGGACTTCCAGATCGTGAAAACACACGGCAAGGCGGTCCCCGACATCCGCGTCGGCGGCCAGGAGAATCTGTTTCCCCGGTTTGAGACCTACCGGGAAAACATCGACGGCAAATATTGGTTTCCTACCTACACGCGCGCCAACGATGTATTGCGATTCCGGGACCACTCGGTGCGCATCCGCATGGTCGTCCGGTACTCCGACTACAAGCAGTTCAAGACCAGCGTGAAACTTCTGGACGCCCGGCCGGTGAAACCGGACGAGGCCGCTCCACCCAAACCCTAGCCCGACTCTTGGCCGATCGGGTCCGCGGCGAGGCGCACCTGGAGGAGCTGCGCGGTTCCGGCCACAGGCTGCTGAGGCTGCGTCCTCGGCGTGCGCACCGCGACCCCTGCCGAAGACTCACGGTTCAGGCACGGCCGCGATTCTTCTTATCCCCACGCGTCAAGGATTCGGCAAACTCCCGGGCTGGATGCTTCGGCTCAGTGCATTTGGGTGCAGTAGCAGAATTCGCGCACGACGGCGCGGCAGAAAGCGTCCCTGCTCTCGAAGCCGGCGAGGCCGCTGTATTGCGTGAGGTCGGCCGGGACCGGGCGTCCCAGGCGGCTTTCAAAATACCAGCGCAGTAGTTCTTCCTCGGTCAGGCCGGTGTCCTGCAGGCTGAGGTTGCGCGGACCGTGGCATTCCAGTGTGTGCGGTTCGTCGCGCCCGGAAGACCAAACCCATGCCTCCGGATCCGATTCTTTCCACAATGCGGTCGGGGCGGAGTGTTTGCCCGATCATGGAAAGGAATGCGCCCTTGGGCGGCCATCAGAGGTTGCGTGGGGAAGCAAGTCAACCAGCCCCGAGGGTGATGCGTCCAGTACTGAGGCGGGTGCTACACGCCGTTCCGGATTCGCTTTTTTTCGAGCCCGCCGCAGGCTCCCAGGCGCAGGGGTCTCTGCTTCGAAGGCTCTTGCGTATGGCAACAAACCCTCGCGGAAGGATTGCAGCGAGCTTCCGATAACGCGACTCCTGCAGGACCGACCTAGCCAGCCATCGGTGAGTGAGAACACAGGTCAGAAAAAGAGGAACCGTTTGCGCCGGCGGAATGCGGCGTCCTCGAACTCACCCTCCGGCTCGGGAACGTAGGGCAAGGGCCGGCCCTCGAAGGCGGCCAGGGGATTGTCGCGAAACAGCGCGGTGGCTGCCTCTTCTCCACGGCGATTGGCCACCATGTCGAAGGCCTCACGCAGGCGCGGCGGTCGCGACTTCACGTTGTGCGCGTCGCTGGCGAAGAAGTGAATCATGCCTCCATCGAGCCAACTTTCCACGAGGCGGCGCGTGTCCTGCCCGAAACGCCCCAGTAGCGATTGTGCTGTCACCTGAACATAGCAGCCCTGGTGAATCCAGCGGCGGAGCTTCTCCGGCTGCGCGCGAATCAAGCCGTTGCGCTCCGGGTGCGTGATGATGGGATTGAGGCGCGCCAGATGGAGATGGTGCAGCGTGTCGTCAATCGTGGGCGGGATGGCAAAATCGGCGAATTCTACCAGTAAGTAGTCCTTCTGATTAATTGTGTACTTATCGGGATGCAGGTGCACGGCCTGCAGGTTCTCGAAGTTCAGGTGGAAGTCGCATCCGGTAGCCAGCTTGAGGCGATCACCCACCCGGGCCTGAATTTCATCGCGGCGCTGGCGTACCAATTCGGAACTAAAGGGGTACTCCCCGTTAGCATGTGGAGTAGCTACGACGTGAGTAATTCCGTCGGCGATGGCCATCTCAGCCATCTCAAGGGCCGTCTCGAGCGAGTCGGCGCCGTCATCAACTCCCGGAAGGATATGACAATGAATATCAACCATTGTAATTCGAGGATACCTAAAGCTTAGCGACCGGACAACGGAGAAGAAGGCGGCCGATCATCAGGGCCTGTTCGCTCGCAAACAGATTGGCCGGACGCTTGCAGGAAGAAGGGTGG
>JACQDH010000254.1 GCA_016201215.1 Acidobacteriota bacterium
CCAATCGGACAATGAACGCACCTGTATCGACTTCGATCTCCACGGCATGAAGAAATTTGTCACCAGTCTGATGGTAGTCGAACCCGCAGAAGGAACCCCTCCGAAGCGCTCGCGGTCCAAGCGCCGCAAGAAAGCAACCGCTGCGGCCGTACCAGCCGGAACCGCGGCAGGTGTCAGGTGAGTGAAGAGATCATCGTGCAGTTTGTCGGCTTTCAGGCCAAGGCCCTGGTCCGCGAGTACACCTTCACCGTGCGGGAACAAGCAAGTGAGCCGCGCGAGTTCACGCTGACCATTGCGAACGAAGCCTTTGACTCCCATCGTGCGCGGTATCAGGACGCGCCGGACATCTGTTCCCTCAAGCTGCGTCGCGAGCTCGCCACGTACGCAAATCATCCCCCGAAAACCCACTTCCGGGTCACTGACACAGAACTGGATGACTACAGCAGCGCCCACACGCGCAAGCCCCTGCGAAACCTCTATACGCCCAAGGCAAGACAAGACTTTTGAGCCCGGGCCGGCACGCCTGTTTCTGCGTGGAAGGTGGGTCGCGGCGTGAAGGAGTGGCGCAAGGTCGCCCGCCGGCAAGCGATGGCGGAGTTCTCCCTTCTTCCGAACCCGTTGAAAGCAAGGGGACTAGCATCGGAGCGGTGTAGGGATGGTTTGGCACGCGTGTGGATGGCAGGCAGGGCAGAGTTGGTGTAAGCTGCCCGCGGGGACCGAGGCTAGACCGAAAACGTAGTGGGAGAGAGATGGAGAGCAGCACCCCTGAGCGGCGGTGGTTTTGGGCGACGCTGCTGCTGTCCAGTGTCAGCATCGCCGGCGTGGTTTTCGGGGTCTGGGAACTGGTGGAGAGCCGTTTCTTTCGCCACGTAGACTACCTCACCCTCCATTACCTCTACATCACGCGCGGCATTGCTTCCTCGCTGCTGCTGGCCCTCTGGGCTGGGTGGTACGTACTGCGCCAGCGGCGACGTCACGAGGAGGAGCTGCGCCGCTCCCGAGAACGGTATCGAGGACTGCTGGAGGCCTCTCCCGGTGCGGTTGCGCTCTACGATGCCTCCTTGCGCGTGCTGGAGTGGAATGCGATGGCGGAGCGACTCTATGGTGTCAGCAAAGCCGAAGTCCTCGGCCAAGTTCTCCCCACCGTCCCACCTGAGAAAGAGGCGGAACTGCAGGAATTGTTACGGCAGGTGGAGCAGGGAGTGCCCCGGTTAGACTTCGAGACGCTGCGCCGCGACAAACGAGGCTCTCGCTTCGAGGTCCAGCTCAGCTTGCTCCCTTTCCGCGAAGCAGACGGGTCCAGCTATTTTCTGGAGGTCACGTCCGATATCCGCGAACGGGTGCGCATGCGGCAGAAGCTGATTGAGATCGAGAAGCTGACCAGCATGGGCCAGATGGCCGCGGGCACAGCGCATCATCTCAACACACCGCTGGCGGCAATGCTCTTGCGCATCCAGATGATGCGCCAGCGCCTGCACGAAAAACCCTGCGGGGCCGACCTGGAACGCTTGGAAGACGGCCTGCACTTCTGCCAGCACTTCGTGCAGAGGTTGTTGGAGTTCGCTCGTCAGAGCCCAACGCAGAAGCGGCTGGAAGAAGTGTCGCCTCTGATTCGGTCCGTGGTGAGTTTTCTTGCGCCGTCGGTGTTGGCCAAGCGCGCGTGTGTCGCGTTGGATCTGGACGCGGTCAATGGCGAACGGGTCTTGGCCGACCGCAACCAGCTCGAAGCGATGTTTTCCGTCCTGCTGAGCAATGCACTGGACGCCATCGCTCCTGAGGGCGCGATCGCGGTTCGGTGCCGCCGGCCCTCGGCAGGCTGGATGGAAATCCAGATCAGCGACAACGGTCCTGGGATCGGGCCGTCTGACTTTCCCCATGTCTTCGAACCCTTCTTCACGACCAAAGGGCCGGGAAAAGGCACCGGACTCGGCTTGGCCATCGCGCGGAATATTGTCCTGGAGCACGGCGGCTCGATTCGCCTCGAAAGCGTGCCCCAGCAAGGCACGACTGCCATTGTCGCGCTGCGCATCCACGCGGATGGCGCGGCGGGAGAAGGGAAGCGTCCGTGAGTAGTTCCGGTCCGCTGTGGCCCTGCAGCGTGCTCGTGGTCGATGATGACGCGACCATGGCCACAACCCTGCAAGAGTTTCTCCAGCGGGAGGGCTATGTCGTGGCCGTGGCTTTTTCCGCTGCCGAAGCTCTCGCGGTGCAAGAGCGCGACCCGCACATTTCGGTTGCGTTGGTGGACTTGATCATGTCGCCCACCGACGGGCTGACACTGATGGAACAACTCCATTCCCGCAATCCCGATCTGGCCGTGGTGCTGATGACTGGCTATGGCACGATCGAAACGGCGATCGAAGCCATCAAGCGCGGCGCCGAGGACTATCTCACCAAGCCTTTCGATCGCGAGGCGGTGCGTAAAAAGATCGCGCGGTTGATGGAAGTGTTTACCTTGCGCGGGCGCGTGGCGCAACTGGAAGCCAGCCTGGAACGCAGCCCATGTTTCGGGAATTTTGTCTATGTCTCACCGGTCATGCAGCGGGTGATGGAGAGGTCACGCACGGCGGCGGCCACCGATGTTGCGGTGTTGCTGCTGGGCGAGACGGGCACCGGGAAGGAGATGCTGGCGCGGGCGATCCACATGGCCAGCCCGCGTGCCCGCCGCCCGTTTGTGCCGGTCAACTGCGGAGCCCTGCCGCACGAATTGGTGGAAAGCGAACTGTTTGGCGTTCGGCGCGGCGCTTTCACCGGGGCCTACACGGATGCGCCGGGGATCTTTGCGGGCGCCGCGGGGGGCACGGTTTTTCTGGACGAGATCGGCGAGATGCCCAAGGATGTTCAGGTCAAACTGCTGCGGGTCTTGCAGGAAGGGGAATTGCGGCCGGTGGGCAGCCCCACCCCGATCCAGGTGGATGTGCGAGTTGTTTCGGCGTCGAATCGCCCACTGGCAGCGCTGCGGGCCGAGCGTCTCCGCGAGGATCTCTATTTCCGGATTGCCACTCTGGTGATCGAACTTCCACCCCTGCGATCCCGGCGGGAGGACATTCTTGCGCTCGCTCAACATTTCATCGCGCAGATGGCCCGACGCTATGGCCGCCAGATCCAACTGGCCCGCTCCGCCCTGGAGTTGCTGCTCCATCACCCATTCCCCGGCAACGTGCGTGAGCTGGAAAACATCCTGGAAGGTGCTGCGGCGCTCTGTATGGATGATTCGCAGACGATCACGGACCTGGACTTGAAACCGTTGCTGAACGACACGATCGATCCGGGAATCCCCAGCAGCCTGAGCGGGCAACCCCTTTCGATGGAGCGCCTGGAACGCTTCGCCATTCAGCACGCCCTCTCTGTGTGCCACGGCAACCGCACGAAAGCCGCGGCCTTGCTGGGGATTTCGCGAGACACGCTCTACCGCAAGTTACGGCAGTCGAAGAACGGAAGTTAGTTTCGCCCACCCCTGGGTCCCGCACTTCCTCCACGTGAGTTGCTGTACGGTTCTCGGACAGTTGCGGCGTTGTCGGACACCTGTGGGACTGTGCAAGGGATTGCCGCCAAACCACTCCTCGCTCCAAACTGAGCTAAGTCGCTGTTTTTTCGCGCCTTGGCGCCTTCTTGCGGAAAGAGTTTGGCACGGCACCCTTCCCTTCGTCTGGCCCCTCGCGTGCCGGGCAGGGAATGAGGATCGGAGCCGGCCCTGAGGGGGCGGCTTCGAAGGGAAGCCACACAGAGAGACGACGAGGTGAATCGATGGGAAGGGCCTTCTGCTCTGCGACGTTGGGTCTGATCGTCGGTGTGATGTTCTTGGTTCCCGGGGAAGCCTCGGCACAATACGTGGGCGTGGGGCGCTGCCGGCCATGTCACCTGCCGCAGGCCAAGAGCTGG
>JACQDH010000246.1 GCA_016201215.1 Acidobacteriota bacterium
CCAGGTCTTGCCATAGTCGGCGTCCACGGGATGCGCCTGGACAAACTTCTCGACGAACGGCACAGCGCCATACACCGAAGAGGTCACCCACGCGCCCGAACGGTCGTCGTGCCAGGTGACGCCATCGGCGCGGTGGCCCGCCAGCATGATGGCGCTGCGTGCTTTAATCGAAAAGGTGACGACACGCGAAGCGCCGCCGCTCTGGGCGCGCAGTTCATCGGCAAACGTCGGCACCAGCAACCGCTGGGCGCTCTCGCTCCCTTTAGCAGTGGGGCCATAGCTGACCGCCTTGGCGTCGGGATCCTCGGTACAGGTCACCGCTTTCCCGGCCGTGCGGTCCCACCAAGAGTTGTCGATGATCCCGTGCGTGGACGGGAATGTTCCCGTGCTAATGGTGGCATGCCCCACGCAGGTGTGCGTGCTCAGGTAGGGGTAGGCGGCCTGGCGAAACCAGGCGCCATGTTCGACCAGACGCCGGAGGCCGCCAGTCCATTGGTGGCGGAACTGGTCCACGTAGTCGGCGCGCATCTGGTCCACCACCAGCACGACGACCAGCTTTGGTCGGCTGCTATCTTTCCTCGTTTGAGCCCAGACCGAGCCAGCCAAGACAAGGATGAAGCAGAAAACCCAAAAGGCACAGCGTTTTACCCGTGGCATAGTTGAAACTCCTCCGATGCGGGGGGAGTGTAGCACGAACCCGGAAGGCCTCCGTGGGGCACCAGGCAGATGAAGCCGGCTGGCTGCGCAGTGTCGCGAGGCTTCGGGAGGGGCAGGCTCTGTGCTAGGATGTCCGCCGATGCGCGTCGTTGAGAAGTCCCAATTGATGTCCGCAACTGAAATTGATCGCACGCTGCAGCGGTTGGCGCACGAAATCGTGGAGCGTAGCGGCGGCACGGCCAACCTGGCGCTGATCGGCATCCGCCGGCGCGGCGTGCCGCTGGCGCAGCGCATCGCACGGGCCATGCGCGGGATCGACGGGGTCGAAGTGCCCGTGGGCACGCTCGATATCACGCTCTATCGCGACGACCTCTCCAAAGTGGCACCACAGCCCGTCCTGCAGTCGAGCGAGATCCCTTTCCCCGTGGACGACAAGGATTTGATTCTGATTGACGACGTGCTCTATACCGGCCGCACCATCCGCGCGGCGATGAACGGCCTGTTTGACCTGGGCCGCCCGCGGAGCATCCGGCTTTGCGTGCTGATCGACCGCGGCCATCGCGAGTTGCCCATCGAGGCCAGCTTTGTGGGGCGGAACGTGCAGACCAGCGACACTGAAATCATCGAGGTCCGCCTGGACGAGGTGGACCGCGAGGAGCGCGTGGTGCTCGTCGAACGCGTTCCGTAGGCCCGGGGTGTCCAGCGCACCGATCCGGGCGGCGTTTCCGAGGACCGTTGTGCCACACCGCTTCCGCCACATGCTCGGCACCGAACCACTCACCGCCGAGCAGATCACCTTTCTTCTCGACCAGGCCAAACCCTTTCAGGAGATTCAGCAGCACCCGCTCAAGAAACTGGCCACGCTGCGCGGCAAAACGGTAGCGTTGGCGTTCTTCGAGCCTTCAACGCGCACACGCATCAGCTTCGCCACCGCCGCGGCACGCCTCGGCGCGGACACGATGAACCTGCAGGCCGAAGCCTCCAGCCTGCGCAAGGGCGAATCACTGCTCGACACGGTGCGCACGCTAGATGCCATGAAGCCCGATTGCCTGGTGATGCGTCACAGCGCTTCGGGCGCGCCCGACTTTGTCGCCCGGCGGCTGGAGATCCCGGTGATCAACGCGGGCGACGGCACGCACGAGCACCCCACGCAGGCGCTGCTCGACGCGCTGACCATCCGCGACCGCAAGGGCACGCTGGAAGGTTTGAATGTCACCATCCTGGGCGACATCCTGCACAGCCGCGTGGCGCGCTCCAACCTGCACCTGCTGGGGAAATTCGGCTGCCGCTTCGCGCTGTGCGGCCCGGCGATGTGGCTGCCGCGCGAACTGGAATGCATCGGGCCGCCGGGAAGTTCGGTGCGGCGCGTGACGCACATCGAAGAGGCGCTCGAAGGCGCCGACGTGATTATCGTCCTGCGGGTGCAGCAGGAGCGCCAGCACGAGCCCGCGCTTTCGCTCGACGAGTACATCCTGCTGTACCAACTCACGCCCGAGCGCCTGCGCTGCGCCCGGCCCGATGCGCTGGTGCTGCACCCGGGGCCGATGATCCGCGGGCTCGAAATCGATCCGGCGGTGGCCGATGGCCCGCAGTCGTGCGTGCTCGAACAGGTCACCAATGGCCTGGCCGTGCGCATGGCCCTGCTGTTCCTGCTGATCGGAACCGCGCCGGAGTCCGCCAGCGAATCGCCTGCTCCCTCCAAGGATGCTGCCGATGCTGCTCATTAAGAACGGGCGCGTGCTGGACCCGGCCAGCAGGACCGATGCGGCGCTCGACGTCCTGCTTGACGGCGAGCGCATCGCCCACGTGGGAAGCAAGCTCAGCGCGCCCGCCGCCGAGGTGCTCGACGCGTCGGGCTTGGTCGTTGCGCCCGGCTTCATCGACCTGCACTGCCACCTGCGCGAGCCCGGCGACGAATCCTCGGAAACCATCGCCACGGGTACGGCCGCGGCGGCTAGCGGCGGCTTCACCGCCGTCTGCCCCATGCCCAACACCAAGCCGGTCAACGACAACGCCTCGCTGACGCGCGCCCTGATCGAACGTGCCCAGGCCGCCGGCAGCGTGCGCGTCTGGCCCGTCGGCGCGGCATCGGCGGGAAGCAAGGGTGAGGCGCTAGCCGAAATTGCAGCCATGAAGCAGGCCGGAATCGTCGCGGTCAGCGACGACGGCCGGCCCATCGCCACTGCGCAGTTGCTGCGCCAGGTGATGGACTACTGCCGCTCGCTCGACCTGCCGGTGATTGACCATTGCGAAGATACTTCGCTTGCCGCCGGAACGGTGATGCGCGAAGGGCGGCAGTCGGTGCGCTTGGGCTTGCGCGGCATGCCCGCCGCGGCTGAATCCATCTGCGTCGCGCGAGACATTCAGGTGGCGGAGCTAACCGGTTGCCGGCTGCACATCGCGCACCTTTCGACGCGCGCCTCGCTCGAGCTGATCCGCGCGGCCAAGCAGCGCGGCCTGCCGGTGAGCTGCGAGGTTACGCCGCACCACTTCACGCTCAGCGACGAAGATGTGGTGTACGACGCGCGCTTCAAGATGAATCCGCCGCTCGGTTCGCGCGAAGACCGCGACGCGCTGCTGGCCGGGCTGGCCGACGGCGTCGTGGACGCTATCGCCACCGACCACGCGCCGCATGAGCCGGCGGTCAAAGACGTCGAATTCGACAGCGCCCCGTTTGGGGTGACCGGATTTGAAACCGCACTGGCGCTCGCGCTGGAACTCCTGCACGCGGGTCGCATCCCGTTGGCGCGGCTGGTCGAACTGTTCAGCACGGGCCCGGCGCAAGTGCTGGGCATGACACGGCGCATCGCCACGGGCGAGCCAGCGGACCTCACGCTGTTCTCTCCCGAGCATGCCTGGACTTTCCGCGCGGCCGAGTCCGCCAGCCGCTCGCGCAACACCCCGTTTGACGGCCGCAGTTTCCGCGGCGCGCCCATGGCCACAATCGTCGCCGGGCGCGTTGTCTTCCGTCGGTAGCTGAGAGAACCTCACGAGTCAGGAAGTGTAGCGGTGGCCTTCAAGCCACCGCTTTGTAGATTCTCTCTTGTTTGTAAAGGACGGAGATGAGTTTTAGGCACATACCAACTCCGGTTGGGGTTGGAGGGAATAGATTTTAGAACCGTCGTAGGGTTGGTTGTGCTTGAACATGCCGAAGATGGCATGCAGGAGTTTA
>JACQDH010000245.1 GCA_016201215.1 Acidobacteriota bacterium
AGATCCGAAAGGGACGCAGGTACTCTTCGACCGCGACAACCTGGAGATTACGATCCAGAAAGATCAAGTCGATCGGAAAAGTCATGCCCATGGTGTGCACGCCATGCGAAGGCACGATCCACAGACCCCGGCCCGGGAGCGCCCAGCGCTTGGTCTTGCCGAGCAAACCAACCAGCCGCCGCAGGTAAGTATCGGCTACCGTAACATCGGTGGCCACAAACCTGTCCCGGCTCCGATTGTAGACGTACACGCGTCCAGACCCGTTTTCCACCCGCCCCCCTCATCGCGATGGTGCAGTGCGCGCAAACGGTCCCCGCGCCGAAGCGAAATTTCATTCGGAGGCTTGCCGTTTCCGGCGCCAGATGATCACTGCGAGCACAATCACCGCTAACACACCCGCCAGAAGCCGAATTAGCGTGACAGAGTCCATGATTCACTCCTCCTGCAAATGGATTTCACTCCCCCCATTGGGCCCGAGTTCCTGCCAACCCCTTCCTAAGCTGCTCACTTGCTAATCGACGGGAGCAGTTGATGCACCAAAATAAGGACTGCCGGCCCCAGCAGCACCACAAAGAGGGCTGGGAAAACAAAGAAAACCAGCGGCGGAATCAACTTGACCGAGGTCTTCGCCGCCATTTCCTCAGCGCGCTGGCGACGCTGGGTGCGCAACGTGTCGGAATGAACGCGCAGGGCCTGGGCCAAGTCCGTGCCGAAGCGATCCGTCTGAATCAGCATGCCCACCAGAGACTTGACGTCATCAACGCCGGTGCGCGTGCCCAGTTCCCTCAGCGCCTCGACGCGGCTGCGACCGACGCGCATCTCCATGTTCATGAGCTGCAACTCATCGCTCAGCTCAGGGTGCGTGATGTACAGTTCGTGGGCGACGCGGAGAATCGACTGGTCGAGCCCTAATCCCGCTTCGACGCACACCACGAGCAGGTCCACTCCGTCCGGGAGCGCCAGGAGGATGCGGTGCTGCCGGTGGCGCACACGCCGGGTGAGCCAAAGCTCCGGCACCAGAAACCCAAGCACAGCAGCCGTGCCCAGCAGGAAAAGCGGATTCAGAGCGTACAAGCCGGTCAAATAAATCAAAGCAACCAAGAAGATGGGCAGGACAATCTGGATGCCGCGCATGACCATCACGAGTTCCGGCCGACGATAGCCGGCGCGGATCATCATGCGCTGCGTGCGGGAGAGCCCCTTCGGGGAGGAGGGCAGCAGCTTTCCCAGGTCGCTGAGCGTGCGCTCGAGGCGCTCACGCCGTTTCTCCGTCTGGCTTTCCGTGGTCACTCCAGTTGGCCTGCCCAGACGTGACAGGCGCTCGACAATGGGTTGCCCCGCGGACAGAAATAGATAGGTCAGGAGCAACCCGACGACGAAGGTGGCGAGAAAGGTGACCGCAATGGTTGTCCAGATCATGCTTCGCTATCTCCCTTCGCGCTCACACCTCGATGTGCACGATCTTCCAAATAATCGCCGACCCGACCAACTGCAGCAGCGCGGCGCCCCCCAATATCCACGGCCCCCAGGGATCTTCAAAGAGCACGTTCACGTAGTTCGGATTGGCGCTCCTCAGGAACAGCAGCATGAGGGGCGGAAGGGCAAGCAACAAGGCGGCGGTGAAACGCCCCTGAGCGGTGCGCACCCTGACGTCGCCGCGGATTTTGAATCGCTCCCTTACCACGGCGGACAAGTTGTCCAGTAGCTCAGCAAGATTGCCCCCCGTTTCTTTCTGCACGAGCAAGCCCGTGATGAAAAACCGAACGTCAAGCAGGGGAATGCGCGCTGCGAGGTTCAGCAGGGCGTCGCGCAGCGGGAGGCCGAAACTGTGCTCCTCGAAGACGATCCGGAATTCTCCCGCCACCGGGTCGGGCATCTCTTTGTGGATCATCTCGAGCCCGGCGGTGAGCGCATGGCCGGCGCGAATGGCCCGGCCCAGCAGGTCGATCGCCTCAGGAAAGTCCCTCTCGAAGCGGCGAAGCCGACGCTGGCGCTTTATGGCAACAAACCCGAAGGGGACGGCGGCGGCTGCGAAACCCAAAATGGCGGAAACGAAAACAGAATAGTGTTGTTCCAAGGCCAGCAGGTAAGTCAGCAGGGCCAGAACGGCGCTGAGGAGGATCAACTTGCCCGGCTTGAGTTTCAAACCCGCCTGTTCGAGGAAGGCGCGGAGCCGCTCCGCGCCAGGCCAGCGGAGCAGGAAGCGATTCAGGATAGGAACGCTGCTGAGCTTTTCGTCGCGCACCAGAGATGCGCCGTCCAGAACGGACTTGCCTCCCGGTGCATTGGCGGTGGCGTGAAGCCGGCGGCCGACCACTTCCGCCTGAGAGGTGCCACGCGTGGCAAATAGAACTGCCCCCACCATCAGCACCACGGCACCGAATGTGATCACGGCCAGCAGAAGTGCCATCGGCATTCCCCTACTTGTGTGCTTGCCGTTCGAACATCTCGAACGGAAGCCGAATTCCCGCAATCAAGAGCCGCTCGGCGAACTTCGGGCGGATACCCGCGGGAACAAAGTCGCCGAGCACGTCGCCCTTTTCGCCAATGCCGCGCTTTTCAAACAAGAAGATGTCCTGCATGGTGACAACATCGGCTTCCATGCCGGTGATTTCCGAAATGGTGATGACCTTGCGCGTTCCATCGCTTAACCGGCTAACCTGAACGACCACATCAACGGCCGAAGCGATCTGCCGCCGGATAGCCCTGTCGGGAATATTGAGGTTAGCCATGGCCACCATGGTTTCCAGGCGGCCCAGGGCGTCGCGCGGAGAGTTGGCGTGGATCGTGGTCAGCGAGCCATCGTGGCCCGTGTTCATAGCCTGCAGCATGTCGAGCGCTTCGTCGCCGCGCACCTCACCGATCACGATGCGATCGGGCCGCATGCGCAGGGAGTTGATCAGGAGCTGACGCTGGCGCACGACACCTTTGCCTTCGACATTGGCAGGGCGCGTCTCCAGCCGCACGACGTGCTCCTGACGCATCTGGAGTTCCGCGGCGTCTTCGATGGTGACAATGCGCTCAAGGTTGGAAATAAAGGACGAAAGGACGTTGAGGAGAGTGGTCTTCCCCGTGCCGGTGCCGCCCGAGATGACGATGTTCAGGCGCGCGCGCACACAGCCTTGCAACAGCTCGAGCATCTGCTTGGTGAGCGTTCGATTGTGCAACAGGTCGTCAGCGCTCAAGCGGTCGCGGCCGAACCGCCGGATCGAAAGGCACGGCCCGTCAACGGCGAGAGGCGGAATGATGGCGTTGACGCGCGAGCCGTCGGCCAGACGTGCATCCACCATCGGTGAAGATTCGTCGATCCGCCGGCCGATTGCCGAAACGATCCGATCAATGATCTGCAGCAGGTGGGCATCGTCGCGGAATTGGACTCCCGTTTTCTCGAGCACGCCATGCCGCTCGATGTAAGCGGAGCGGTGCGAATTCACCAGAATGTCCGAGATCGTAGGATCTCTCAGCAGCGGCTCGAGCGGACCGAGACCGAAGACCTCATCGATCACTTCCTGCGTCAGCCGCTCTTTCTCCTGAAAGGTCATCGGCGTGGCTTCGCCAGCGGCCAAGCCTTCGATGATTCCCGTCAATTCGCCACGCACGGCCTGGCGGTCCGATTGCGTCAGGCGGTCGAGGTTCACCTTCTGCAACAGCTTGCGGTGGATCACCGCCTTGACGGCGGTGTAATCGGAGCGAGGAGATGCACTGGGTGGCATGGTTTGGTCTCACCTCTTCGCGGGAAACGAAAGGAAGCCGCCGCGTCCCCGCTTTTCGGCTGGGGCGGTAGTCACCCCGGTCAATTGGCAGGCCAATTGCCGAAACTTGTCAACCAAGGCGTTGTTGTGATTGCCGGAGAGCGGTATTCCCAGGTTCTCCGCCTCGCTGGCCTGCTGGAAATCGTTGGGGAGGCGGGCGAAGATGGGATGCTTCATGCGCTTCTCGATATTTTGAAGAGCCTCTTCATCACCGCGGCGCCAGCGATTGATCAGCACACGGATGCGCGCCGGATCGATTCCCTGCGCGGTCAGCTCGACGACGCGGCGCTCGAGCGCCCACAGCGCGGGCACGCTAATGGCGCTGACGAGCACTATCGCGCGCGCCGTTTGCAGCATCCTGTCACAGTCCAGCACTCCGGCGACTCCGCCATCCACGAAGACGAAGTCGCAACTGTTCTGCGCGACACTGGCCACGCGCCCCAGGGCCTCTCCCGAAATGCTCTCCCATTGCTCGGCATGGGACGTGCCGGCCAGAACTTCCACGCCGCTCTTGTGGTGCATCACGATGCCGTGCAGGAAATGACCGTCCAAGTGATCGAGGTTCTCGATCGCATCGCGGATTCCGAAGCGTGGCTGCAAATCAAACATCAGGGACAGATGACCCAGAGGGCGCGCCAGGTCGAGGAGCAGGACGCGCTTGCGGCTGGCCTGCGCGAGTTGCACACCAAGATTCGCCGCTACCGTGGAGGTGCCTACACCGCCCTTCGCCCCGACCACCAAGATCAGGTTATCCTGTCTTCGGAAGCCGCTGGCTTCTCTTTCTTGAGCGAAGCGCACGAGCACATCCCGCAGAAGCGCAGCATCCACAGGCTTGGGCAGAAACTCCTGCACGCCGCTGCGCATGGCCTGCAAGAGCAAAACCGGATCAAGCTGCAGAGAGGAAGCGCAGGCAATGACGCGCACAGCGGGAAAGCGCCGCCGCCAACTCGCCGCGGTAGCAAAATAGGGTTCGACGTCAAGTCCGAGATCCAGGAGGATCACATCCGGGGCGGCTTCGCCCGGGCGCGGATCCAAGTTTCCCGAGGGCGCCAATTCGCGGACCCCCTGGACGAGCCCGGATTGCTCCAAGCACGCGCGTAGGGAACTGCTGCTCTCTGGGTTGCTGCTCACCACTGCTGCTGTTAGCATGACCCGCAAACTCCCGATGAAGAGATCAATTTCGCGTTTGGACTGACGTGTGCCATCCCCGCACTCATTTCGGCGCCGGCTTCTTCCCCTCCGGAGTGGCCGGGGGCATGAACGGCTTCGGAAACTGCGGCAAAGGAGCCGCCTGGCCCGCCTCAAGAGGTTTGACGATGTGCGGTGTGACCACGACGAGCAACTCGGTCTTGCTCTTGTTCAGTGACCGGCTTTTGAAAAGCTGCCCGAGGATCGGAATGTCTCCCAGGCCCGGAATCTTGTTGGCAACCTGGGTCAGCCGGTCGTCCACCAGCCCCGCGATTGCGAAGCTCTGTCCATCCTGGAGCACCATGTCGGTTTCCACGCGCCGCGTGGACAATGCCGGAACAAAGAATCCGGAGATGGTCAGGGCGTTGGTGAAATCCAGCGCGCTGACTTCCGGCCGCACGTGGAGATGGATTTTGTTGTCTTCCGTCAGCTTCGGAGTAAAGGTCAGCCGCACCCCGAATTCCCGGAACTGCACGGTAACGGTCGGCACGGTCCCGGCCGCACCGCCCTGTACGACAGGAAACGGGAACTCGCCGCCGGCCAGAAAACTTGCCTCTTTGCCCGTCTCCGTGAGCAAATTCGGCTCGGCCAAAATTTGCAGGAGGTTCTGCTGCTGCAGCGCCTTGATGGTGGCGCCTATATTGATATCCGGGCGAAACAAAAAGAGATTGAGCAGATCGCTGAACGTGAAGCTGGGCGGAATCGCTGTGCTCGTTGTCCCGGTGGTCGTCGTACTCTGCAGAGGGGTCGAGAGCGCCGGCGGTGCGAATTGCTGCGTGGAAGTTGTGCCGATCATCTTCTGGTTCAAGCTGAACAGGTTGACGCCCAACTGGCTCAAGGCAGACCGGTTCACCTCCGCGAATTTCACCTCAAGCAAAATCTCTCC
>JACQDH010000040.1 GCA_016201215.1 Acidobacteriota bacterium
GACGTCGGCGGTCACTTGGCTGTATAGTCGGCAAATCGGAAACTTGAATGAAGCTGCGCAAGGAATGGTCCCACTAAGTCGGCATGTGTTTACGGATATTTCTGCCTGTTTGGCCGGATTCCGCCTGTGAAACGCCCCTCTGAGAGACTCACCCACTACGCGAAGGGGTGTGGCCTTGCTTCGCGCGGTATAATTAGGTTGTAAGGCACTTAGGATGTCTGGAGCTTTGCCGCGATCCCCGGAGTCGAATCTGCGGGGTAGCGCACCTCGTTCGTCTCCATCGGGGCATGAAAAGCGCCTGGAGGCTCCTGGCAATTGCAGCAAAGAAGCTATGGTCGTGCTGCTAAGTTCTTTAGAGGGCGAATCTACGAAGAATGCGTCTGTAACCTCTTTAGAATCTGCAGTTGCGTGTTTTGCGGACATTAAATCTTTTAGAATCAGCAGTTACGTGAAAAATGGGGGGTGGGGGTCGTTACGGTTAACTTCCTGGGCCTTTTTGGGTCCTTCTTTCCTTGACCCGAGATGAAGGTCTCCCTCTGAGACGACAATGACCGCCAATGCCCAATCGAAGCGGCTGCTGATCCTTGCCAGCAAGCTGGGCTATCAGACGCGCAGCTTCGCCGAGGCCGCGCGCAAGCTGGGCGTGGAGGTTCTCTTTGGCACTGACCGCTGCAATCAACTCGAAGACCCCTGGGCAGATGGCGCCCTGGCGCTGCATTTCGAGCATCCCGAGCGCGCCGCCAAAAAGATCGTGCCACATGCCAGCAGCAAACCCGTCTCGGGCGTTCTGGCCCTGGGCGACCGCCCGACTCTGACCGCAGCTTACGCCGCCCGGGCGCTCGGCCTCCCCTACAACTCCCCCGAGTCCGTTGCGGCCTGCCGCAGCAAGCTCCGCCAGCGCACGACCCTGCGCGCGGCAGGCCTGCCCGTGCCCGAGTTCTTCTCCTTTGCACTGAGCGAACCCCTGGATGTGGTTCTTCCACGGGTGAAATTTCCCTGCGTGATCAAGCCGCTTTCGCTGGCGGCGAGTCAGGGCGTGATCCGCGCGAACGACGCCGGGGAATTCATCGGCGCGGTGACGCGCGTCCGGGCGCTGTTGGAGTCGCCGGAGATTCGGGTCACTCGGGAACCCGCGCTCGACCGCTTGCTGGTCGAACGCTACATCCCCGGCACGGAGGTCGCGGTCGAAGCGCTGCTCCAGCGCGGCCGTCTGCGCGTACTGGCCATCTTCGACAAGCCCGACCCGCTCGAGGGACCGTTTTTCGAGGAGACCATCTACGTCACGCCGTCGCGACTTCCCGCCGAAGTACAGTCGAGCATCGCGGGCTGTGCCGAGCACACCGTTCGGGCCTTGCGGCTGACCGAAGGGCCGCTCCATGCCGAATTTCGCGTGAATGAGAACGGCCCGTGGGTGATCGAGGTCTCCGCGCGGCCCATCGGAGGGCTCTGCTCGCGCGCCCTGCGCTTTGGTCCGGACAAGATTTTTCTGGAAGAGCTGCTGGTGCGCCACGCCGTGGGCCTCGAGGGAAGTGACTTGCCGCGGGAATCCTGCGCCGCAGGCGTCATGATGATTCCCGTTCCCCAGAGCGGGATCCTCGAGCGCGTAGAGGGGACCGAGGAAGCGGCCGCGACACCCGGCGTCGAGGAGGCCCACATCACCGCGCGCCTGCACGACTTCATCGCCGCCTGGCCTGAGGGCTCGAGTTACTTGGGATTCATTTTTGCGCGGGGGGCGACGCCGGGAGAGGTTGAAGCAACGTTACGCGAGTCGCACAAGAAACTGCGGTTTGTCCTGGGGCCCCGTTTGCCGGTCGAACACCCCGCGGGGCGGCACTTGTCGGCGGGTGGCTAACTCTTCGCCTTGGGTGGAACGTAGCCCTCGGGGAGCCGGGCTCCTTCACCGAAGAAAAATTGCTCCATCTGTTCTTCCATGATCTTTTGCGACTGTGGGTCGAGCGGCTTCAGCCGGTACTCATTCATGATCATCTTGGAGTGCTCAATCCAGAGCTTCCACGCTTCCTTGGAGACGTTTTCGTAGATGCGCTTACCCAACTCGCCCTTCCAGGGAATGCGCTCGAGACCCTCCATTTCCCGGTCGAACTTCACGCACTTGACCATGCGCCCGCCCGGCTTGGGGGGCTCCGCCGGTGCCTTGGCGGCGGTGTCTTCACAACGGTCTTCAGCCATGCGCATCCTCCTGGATTACGCCATTCTCACGAAATCCTTTATCCCAAGATACTGCATCCGGGCCGAAATTCCTAGACGCCGTCTTCCCCTGCGGGCGCCCATCCAGGCAGGGCAGCGGGCTTGTGTGGGGTCGCAGTTTTGAGTACAAGGAGTCTGGTGAGGAACCACATGCGTACCGGTTATCTCCGGGGTCAAGGGCAATGGTGAACCTTTCCATCCAGCGCGTTTCTCCCGGCCGCCTGGAAGCAGCCTACCGGAAGGAACTCGACCGCCTGATCGAGGCCCGCGCCATAGAGAAGATCTGGTCGAAGCAGCCCGACCTGTGGAGCTCGGACGCAGAGCACGCGCGCGTGATCTCCAATCGCCTGGGCTGGATCGGCGTGCTGGACGCCATGCGCCGCGAAACCTCCGACCTGGCCGCCTTTGCTCGGGAGATCCGTGAGGCGGGTTTGCGCGACATTGTCCTGCTCGGGATGGGAGGGTCGAGCCTCGCGCCGGAGGTTTTTTCGCTGACATTTCCTGCTCCTGCAGATGGCCGCCGCTTTTTTTCGACGTGCGCCGGACGCTGTTCGTCGTGGCCAGCAAGTCCGGCAAGACGCTGGAGACCCTCTCGCAGTACTTCTGCTTCCTTCATCACCTGAACGTCGCCGGGGTCCGCCTGCCGGGGTCGAGCTTCGTGGCCATCACGGATCCGGGTTCTTACCTGGCCCAGCTCGCGGCCGAGTACAGTTTCCGCCGGACGTTTTTCAATCCTGCGGATATCGGCGGTCGCTACTCGGCGCTCTCGTACTTTGGCTTGGTGCCTGCGGCGCTATGGGGCGTGGATCTTCACGCCGTTCTGGATTCTGCTGTGGGGATGCGTGCGGCCTGCGCTCCCGCGGGGCAGGCCAGCGCGAACCCGGCGCTGGAACTCGGCGCGCTGATGGGCGCGGGCGCGCGGAATGGTGCCGACAAGCTCATCCTGCTCACCACTCCTGCACTGGCGTCGCTCGGCGACTGGATCGAGCAACTGGTGGCGGAAAGCACCGGCAAGGAAGGGAAGGGTGTAGTGCCTGTGGCCGGAGGCACCCTGCTCGCGCCGGAGATTTTCCTGGGAGGTTGCGTGGTGGCGGCGCTGCGGCTCGAAGGGGAAAACGCCTCACGGCTCGATGCCATAGGGGAATCGCTGAAATCGCACGGCGTGCCCTCGGTGGGTATAGCTCTAGGGCGGCCGGTCGGTCTGGGCGGCGAGTTTTTCAAATGGGAAGTGGCCACGGCGGTGGCGGGCGCTGTTCTGGGCATCAACCCGTTTGACGAGCCCAACGTGCAGGAGAGCAAAGACGCCACCGCGCGCATCCTCGAACATTTCCAGTCGAGCGGACATCTCCCCGCCAGCGCGCCCCGCCTGGTGGAGAGGGGGATCGAGCTGCACACCGAGGACATCGTGCGCCACCGCATTTCAACGCTCCGGCTGTCGGAGGCGCTGCGCACTTTCCTGGGGCTTGGCCAGCCCGGCGACTACCTGGCGGTGCTGGCGTATGTGGATCGCAACGAAACTCATGGACGCGCGCTCGAGGCCCTGCGTGCGACGCTCGGCGAACGGCTGCGCCTGCCCGTGCTGCTCGGCTACGGGCCGCGCTACCTGCACTCGATCGGTCAGCTATTCAAAGGCGGCCCCCCGGCGGGACTTTTTCTGATCCTCACCGCCGCGAAAGTCGAGGATGTAGCTGTTCCGGGGGCGAAGTACTCCTTTGCACAACTGCAAATGGCCCAGGCGCTCGGAGACCTGGAGTCGCTCGGGCGCCGCAACAAACCCGTGCTGCGACTCCACCTGACCAGAGGCGCTGAGGATGGTCTGACGCAACTCCGCTCCGCGGTCGAGCAGGCGCTCTCGGCCCCCTTCCCCGCGAGTGGTTAGTGGCGTTGCAACTATTTCGACCTATTCGCGGTGGTCGGCACTGAGAGCCCTCAGTGCGTGGGCAGATACAATTGCCTCGCCCTATTAAGCCAAATCTCCGAAATGGGTGAAGAACACCCGAGAATTCATCGAAACCTGAGCCTCGCGCACTGTGACCCGATGTAGCATTTCTTGCCTACCTCCTTTTCTGGCTGCCTCCCGACCGTAAACATCCATCATGGCTGTCGCTGTAGACTCGATGTCAAATCGTTGTGCGTCTGCGTATGCTTGCTCCTAAGTCGCGTGGTTTATCAAGGTCCTTCCACGACGCAACATCCGCACACATCGTCAAGCCTCTCGTTGTCAGTTGTCGACTTCGGCGGTCTTCGGAAGTCTCGTGTCCCCCAAATTTTTCCATGCACCTAGCAGCTCCCTTTCAAGGACGTCGAAAGTCCCATCCCTTGTTAGGTTCCTATAAGTACGCAGATACTTAGGGAGTTTGTTGAATTGCTTACTTTCCTGGTGCATGCGGGTTATCTTCGGATGCGCACAGGGCAACGCGAGAATCAACTTCTCCACTTGCTGCTTCAAGAGCTCCAAAACACCTTTATTGAGGTTGCGATTCTCGGTTCCAGGCTTGTAGCCCGAGCGCATCAGGCAAAGGAACAAAGCGAAATGCAGATAGATCTTGAAAGCATGTGGCCAAACCCCAAGCTCCTTCTTGGGGGCCGGTGCCCAGCCCCATCTCTCTAGGTCATCAAGACTCTCAACGTATAGCCTCTCAGCTTCTGCCAAGATCTCGACCTCAGATTCAGGAAACGCAGGTCGCTTTACATTCCACAGAAAGTATGCAAACCAGTCGCGGGTGTGCAAAAGATGCTCACGGATCCGTCAGCCGGGAAGTGGGGCGTCGGCCCGCGCCAACCCTTCAAACGCGCATCGGCCGTGAAATTCCTCACGTTCAAGCCATATGCGTTCTCGTCTCTTGGCCGGGTCGCGGGCGTCTGGTCTGGTTTTCTTCAGGACTTGCTCATAGACATCCTTGATGGCTCGATGAGCTAGGGCGTCCTGAAAAGTCTTCCGATGAGGATCACTCCTCTGTTTGCCCATGGATTCGAAGGAACGTCTTAGTATTAGAAGCGATTCTCCCGGGTTCGGGCGGAGTCTGCCCTTGAAACTGTACGCTGAAGAGAGGCCAACTAACCTACCGAGTATATGGTTGGCCATAAGCCGGGCGCGCCAAGGAATGAATTCGTTTTCTGTGATCTCCCTGCATAACTTCTCGGCTTGCTCGCGGTGACTCTGACGATCTCCAGGCAGGTACTCTTCCCAGTCAGTGATCAGAGCAACGAGCAGCAGCCATGCATGTGCCTCCACGATGTATCGCGCCCTGTAGCTTGCCAAAGCATGGTCGAGCATGTGTTTCGCATCCCGGATATGCCGGGCACGAAGGTCGTCAAACTTGGCTCTCCAGGCCGATGTCATCTTGTGCTGCGCCCAAGCAACACGAGCAGGTTCACGCTCCAACCCGTGGTCAGTTGCATAGGTAAGTGTTTCCTCAAAAAGAAAATCTGGGTCAGGTGCATCTGGCAGTCTGTGTCGGCTCAGAAATACGGCATATCGGTGCTTACAGTTCAGGGCCGTCTCCGGCGCTTGGTCCAATTCCGCAGCATGCTTATAAGCCTCTTTAGCTTCGTTCCAGTTGGTGCCTGCAGATTCATGCAGCTGCCCAAGGCGCATATAGAGTAGGCCGTCCGGCTTTATGTTGCCTTCGGGCTGTACGTATTTCTTGAGGACTTCAATAGCAGCCGCTGGTCCATCGAGGCGCCATAAGTAATCGGTATAAACGTGGAGAACTTTGGGCGCTATCGTGGTTCGCAACTGCGAATCGTCGCTTGCGACCCTCATACACTCGGGTAACAGAGATTTAGCTCGACGCAGCAACTCAATGTCGGGTGAATCCACGATCGCTGAAATCAGTCTAAATGTGTTCTGAACGTCCTCCCCTGCTTTTTCACGCTGTAGATCAATGGCTCGGTTCAATAAAGGAACGGCATCTTCCCATCGATGCAACTTTGTGTAGACTCTCGTCCAATCCAGCAGCGCAGAGACGGTCTCCGCAACGTCGTCAAGACACCTGCGAACCAGCTGCTCATGGCGATTTAAGAGAGCAACTGCTTCGTAGGAGGAGGACCCCTCAAAGATGCCAGCAGCTAGTCCAATCGCAAGCCGCAGGAGCAGCTGGAGGATGAAATCCTTTTCACTCCGAACCTTTCCGAAGTCCGCTAGCTTCGAAGCGGCATCGAAGAGCGACTCGTACGCATCACGTAGCTGATCGAAGCGTGTCCTCCTTAGCT
>JACQDH010000255.1 GCA_016201215.1 Acidobacteriota bacterium
CCAGCCCCACCGTCGCATCGATGTACGTCCCTGCCGGCCGAATCCGCAGCCACTCAACGACCTCCCCGGCCAGGACCGGCGTATGCGACGCGCTCACACCTAGATGCCCAAATCGTCCAGAATCTTCTCGTCTTCGGGCGTAATCTGGTTCTTGTTCAGGTTCTCCAGGAAGCGAGCATGGTTCCAAACTTCCAGGTAGTTCAGGTTGCCGAGGACGTCCACTTCACCTTTCATTTGCGCGGCTTCCCGCAGGATCGGCGGAATGAGCACTCTTCCCTGCCGGTCCATCTCCACCACCTGGCCGAAGTAGTTGGCCCGGGTGAGGAACTTCAGTTTGGTCCGGTTGTGCGAGGAGAGCTTTGCTAGGCGCTCCTCGATGTCGTTCCAGACCTTCATCGGGTAGATGCGCACGTAGTCCCCGTTTTCACTAGTGACGTAGAACCGTTCCCCGTATTCGCTAAGGGTCTCCATGTAGGCGGCGGGGATCTTCAACCTGCCCTTTTCGTCCACCTTCGCCGGATAGTTTCCCCGCAGCATTCAGGAACCCGCGAAAAGAAAGCGATTGAGCCACTCCGTTCGCCACTGTTCTACACTTCCCGCCACTTCCTCCCACTTTGTGCCACGATTGTAGGTAGGTCGAGAAACTTGTCAAGCGAAATCCTCGTCATTCGGAAAGATTTTTTGTGGAAAGGCGGTCTAGACTGAAGTCGTACGAAGAAAACCACTACGAATGGTGCTCACGGTAAGGCCCGCACCGACGCCTAGCCCAGTCGTTTCCGGCCATCCAAGAATGTTTCGTAAGAGTTACGGGGCGGGGGGCTGCCGTGTTCTAGGGCTGCGGATTTTCTGGCGGAGGCTCGGGTGCGGCGCCCACGCGGAAGCTGCTCAGTTCCTGCAGCATTCCACGCTCATCGGGATTCAGGTCACTGAGAAAGGCGGGGTCGTTCAGCTTCGCGGCACGTTCGGATTCATGCAGGCCGCGCAGCGCACGCAGCTTGCCCAGCAACACCTGACGGCGATCCACAGGAAGCTGCTGCCATTTGGGCAGGAGTTCCTCGCGAACGTGGCGCTGCTGTTCGGGCGTCATCTGCGCCCAGATGTGCTCGCGCTCGCGGAAGGCCTGCCGCTGTTCGGGGGTCAGGCTGTTCCAATGCTGGAGCCGCCGGCGAATCTGCGCCTGGCGCTCCGGCGGGAGGTTCCGGAAGCGCTCGTTGTTGCTGAGAAAGCGGTGTTGCTGCTCCGGCGACATGTCCCGCAGACGCTCCATCCACGGCGGCGGCAGGCCCACCAAGGCGCGGGCTTGGCGGTGCTCCCTCAGTTCTTTCTTTTCGGCCTCTGTGCGCGGAGGGGACTCGCGGGGCACACGGCCGCCCGCCGCACCTTGGCCACCGCCCGGGTGCGGACCCGTTCCCCTGCCTTGCCCGCCGCCGCGCTGCGCCGCTACGGGCAGGGCCACGCCTGCGGCCAGCAGGAACACGGCCAGCGCGCGCGCGAATTGGTTTCTCCGGGCCCGCATTACATCTCCTTGTTGTCCTTGGCCGGCTGAGGCGGAAGCTCGGAGAGCGCCTCGAAGTTAGCCAGCACGTCGTAGTTCTCCAACACCGGCAGGTCCTTGATCATCCGGAATTCTGCATCGGTCGGCGGGGCCGCAGGATCCTGGACCCGGGCCGGCGGTCGCGAAGAGATATACACCGATAGCAGCAAGAGCAGAGACACGGCCACCGCCAGACGCGGCGAGGGTGCCAGCCAGGCCCACAGGCTCGGGCGCGGAGGCTCCGCAGCAATGCGTGCGCGCAGACCCGCGTCGAAGCCCGGTGAAGGCTCCTGCATCGGCACTTCCTCGAGCACGCCCCAGAGGAGACGAAACTCTTCGGTGCGGGTGCGGCAGGCGCGACACGCCGCCAGGTGGGATTCCACCTCGCGGCGCTCCGCGTCGTTCACGCGCCCGTCCAGATAAGCAATCAGCCGGGTATCCATCCGTTCGCAGTTCATAGTTGCCTTCTTTCCACTTCACGCCATCGGCGGCGTCACCAGCGGCGCCAACCGCACCCGCAGGGTTTCGTACGCGCGGAACAGCAGCGATTTCAGCGCGCTTTCCGAGCATTCCAGGATGCGCGCAATCTCGTCGTAGTCGAGCTCATGGTACTTGTGCAGCAGCACGGCCGCGCGCTGTTTTTCCGGCAGCGCGTGGATCGCCGCGCGGATCACCGCGGCGCGGTCGCGGGCGATCATCTGCTGCTCGACGCTGGGCCCGCGATCCGGCAGCTCCATCGCGGCCGGCTCTTCGGCGCCGGGATGTCCCGGCTGGTCCAGCGAAACCTCCATCTGGCGACAGCGGCCGTCGCGCAGCGCGTTCAGCGCCAGGTTTGTGGCGATGTGGAACAGCCAGGTGGTGAACTTGGCGTTGGGCGCATACTGCTTGCGCGCGCGGTAAACGCGGAGAAAAACCTCCTGCGCCAGATCTTCCGCGGCCGCCGGATTGCGCACCATCCGGTTCAGGAAATTGACCAGCGGGGTCCGATACTTGTGGAGCAAAAGCTCGAAGGACGCATCGTCCCCGGCCTTCACGTCCAGCATCAGTTGGACGTCCGACCTGGCCATAACCTCCACATTGTATCGAACCCGCGGCGTGTCAGAAAGTTGCACCGGCAGCGTGTTGCGAGCACCGCGCCCTCCTTCCACCCCTCCCTGGCTACAGGCGAAAGCTGGGCGAAGAGATCCTCTAGATGTGGAAGAAGTGGTGCAACAGAAACATCAACGCCACGCCAAGGAACACCACCAGGGCCATGCGCACGCCCGGCTCACGGTTGACCTCGGGCATCAGGTCGGACGCCGCGACATAGACAGTGACCCCGGCCGAGATGGGCAGGGCGTAGCTCACCCCGCCCCGCAGCACGTTCATCAGCAGCACCCCGGCCAGCGTGGCGGCGCCGAGCATGACCGAGGCCAGAAACGCGATGCGCCGGCTTTGCCCGCTGGCGAGCATCAGCGACGCCACCGTGAAGCCCTCCGGCAATTTGTGCAAAAACACGGCCAGGAAAATCACTCCGCCCAGCCAGGCCGACACGAGAAACCCCGAGGCGATCGCCACGCCGTCAAAGAACGTGTGGATCATCAGTCCCAGCAGCGCGGTGTAGCCGGCGTGCAACGACGCCATCTCGGCGACGTGCGTCTCCTCGCCAAAGTGGAAGTGCGGCGCCATCGTATGCTCGAAGAAATGCACGATGAAATAGCCGACGAGCACCAGCAGAAGCGCGCGGTTGCCCGCCAGGCGGATGGCCTCGGGGATCACTTCGAGGAAGGCGGCGGCGAGCATGAAGCCCGCGCCCAGGGCCAGGAAATACTTCAGGTAGAGGCGCGACCAATCGCGCCGCACGATGAACGATCCGCCCAGGACGTTGGCCGCAGCGGCGGTTAGGCCCAGCCCCAAGGCCAACAGGGTGCGCGATTGTTCGGCTGCCTGCATCGGTTCCAATCACCCGCGCGTAGCGCCGGCATCCTGCCGGCGGTTTCCCAACAACGCGGCCAAGATGGCGACACGACAAAAAGCGCCGTTCGGCGTTACCCGCTGTGGCGGAACAGGATGACGTCGCCCTCTTCCACCACGTATTCCTTCCCTTCCAGCTTGACCTTGCCGCGCTCGCGCGCCGCTGCAAGGCTGCCCGCCGCGAGCAGATCGTCCCAACGCACAACTTCGGCGCGAATAAAGCCGCGCTCGAAGTCCGTGTGGACCACGCCCGCGGCTTTCAACGCCGTCGTGCCCTTCCGAATCGTCCAGGCGCGGACTTCGGCTTCGGCCACAGTGAAAAATGAGACAAGGCCGAGCAACTTGTAGGTGGCGTGGATGAGGCGGTCGAGCCCCAATTCCTTCAGCCCATAGGCGCCCATCAGCTCCGCAGCATCCGCGTCGGCGAGATCGGCTAGCTCGGATTCGATTCGCCCACAGATGGGCACGACTGCGGTGTTGGGTTGGGCGGCAAGCGGGCCCAGCTTATGTCGCTCCACTGCGGTTTCGATCTCTTCGACTTCGTCATCGCCCAGGTTGAGCACGTAAAGCATGGGCCGCTGGGAAAGAAACATGAAGCCGGTGAGCATCTTCTGGTCTTCGTGGCTGAACTCCAGCTCGCGCAGCGGCCGCTCCGCTTCAATCGCGGCGCGGCAGCGGGTAAGCAAAGCCAGCTCGCGCTCGAGCCAGGGATCCTTTTTTTTCTTGAGATCTTTTTCCAGGCGGTCGATGCGTCGCGTGATCTGGTCAAGATCGGAGAGCATCAATTCCAGCTCGAGCGTTTGCGCGTCGCCGACCGGGTCGATCCTTCCCGAAATCGGCGGCACGGCGGGATTCTCAAAGACGCGCACCACGTGGGCCAGCGCCTCCACCTCACGGAGCAGCGTCAGGAAAGCCGAATCCTTCGCGCGGTCCCTGACCAGGCCGCCGACGTCCACATACTCCACCAAGGCGTGCGTGACCTTGCGCGGCTTGTAGAGCGCCGCCAGGCGGTCCAGGCGCGGGTCCGGCACGCGCGCCACGCCGACATGGGTCGGGAGGTGCTCAGCCTTGGCGTCCAGGTGCGCGTGCGTCAGGATCTTGAAGAGGCTGGTCTTGCCGACCTTAGGCAGTCCGATGATTCCGGTGCGCATGCCGCGCGAAGTCTAGCACACCCGCGCGGCCCGGAGCGCGCGTCGGCGGGCTTCAGTCCGCCATCCGCTCGAGTAGTGTCAGCCTGAGCGAAGTGAAGGATGTCTCAGAGAGATTCCTCGCTGCGCTCGGAATGACAGCCGTTCGGGGAGGCGGCCGTGCGCAGCCGGCGCACTAGAGGGATCTCTCGCGGACAGCAAAGAACAGCGCGGCGAGGCCGGCGAGCAGGACGACGACTTCGAGGCGCACGGAGACGCGGTGCCAGCGGTTGAACTGAAGGCGCAGCGGGTGATCTTCCGGCGTGCGGTCCACCGAGACCATCTCCGCGCGCAACTGCGCCATGCGCGGCGCTACCCCGTACTGCGACACCAGCGTCAAAACCAGCATGAGGACGACGGCTAGCGCCGCCGGGGCCGCAAGGGCGGAAAGGGAGCGCGCCAGGGCCACTCGCGACGCCAGGAAGACCGTGCCGGCAACCAAGCCAAGGACGTGCAGGCGGCCCAGTGCCATACCCACGACTGCGCCGGCCTGGTCGCGGCTGCCGAGCGTCGAGAACGCGCCGGGCGCCACCACAAAACTCAGATAGAGGATGCTGCCCAGCCAGGTCCCCAGGGATAGAAACTGGAGATAGCGCAAGAGAGTTGACATCGGAAATTTCCGCTAAAATGGGTTGCCAGATCTCGGAAACAAAAATGGTGGGCGATCAAGGACTTGAACCTTGGACCTCTCCCGTGTGAGGGGAGCGCTCTAACCACTGAGCTAATCGCCCACCACTCATTTTGTAGCAGAACCACGAGGCTTTATCAACCCATGACAACGGCCGCGGCGAGCCAGATCGCGCAGCTCCGGAGCTCGATCGCCACAGTGATCAAGGGCAAGGACGAGGCCATTGCTCTGGCGGTGATTGCGCTGCTGGCGCGCGGGCATCTGCTGATCGAAGATGTCCCCGGGGTGGGCAAGACCACGCTGGCACATGCGCTGGCGCGCTCGTTCAACTGCTCGTTCCAGCGTGTACAGTTCACCTCGGACTTGCTCCCGAGCGACGTGATCGGCATCAGCGTCTTCAACCAGCTCGAGCAGCGATTCGAGTTCAAACCCGGCCCCATCTTCGCCCATATCGTGCTGGCCGACGAGATCAATCGCACCACGCCCAAGACGCAATCGGCGCTGCTCGAAGCCATGAACGAGGCGCAGGTGACCGTGGACAACCACACCCACCCGTTGCCGCAGCCCTTCATGGTTCTGGCCACGCAAAATCCCATCGAGCACCACGGCACCTATCCTCTACCCGAGTCGCAGCTCGACCGTTTCCTGCTGCGCATCCGCATGGGCTATCCCTCTCGCGCGAGCGAGAAAGAGATCCTGCGCAACCATGCCGGCAGCACGCTGGTGGACGTGCTGCGCCCGGTGATGGAGGCGCGCGACGTCGTAGCCATGCAGGAAGCCGTCAGCCGGGTGCCCGTGGACGAAAGCCTGCTCGACTACGCGCTCGAGATCGTCGAGGCCACCCGGCGGACCGAACGCCTGACCCTGGGCGTCAGCCCGCGCGGCTCGCTGATGCTGCAGCGCGCCGCACAGGCCCGCGCGTTCCTCGAGGGCCGCGACTTCTGCCTGCCCGACGATTTCAAGCAGCTCATCCTGCCCGTGTTCGCTCACCGCGTGGTGGTGAATACGCGCTTCGCCTCCACGCAGAAAAAATCCGAGCAGGCCGAGGCGATCCTGAGCGAGATTGTCGAGTCCACTCGCGTCCCACTCTGATGGCGACTCAGACCGACCCGGTAACCCTCGCGCGCTGGTGGCGCAGCCCGGCTCGCTCCGACCGGTCCGGCTGGCGGAGTTTTGGCATTGCCATGGCCGCGCTGGTGGTGGCACTGCTGCTGGCGCTCTACTCCGGTGCAGCCGCCGAAACCGGAAGGCTGTGGCTGGCGGGCAGCGCGGCGCTGGCGGCGCTGGCGCTGGCCGGCTGGGTCGGGCTGACCATCGTGCCCGCGCTGGCGCGGCGCACGCCGCTGCGCTGGTTTGCCTACCAGATTGATTACAAGCTGACGCGCGAGGGCGTGGTGTATCTGGGCGGTGTCTTCGTGGTCACGCTGGCAGCGCTCAACACCGGCAACAACCTGCTGTTCATGGTCCTGGCCAGCCTGCTGGCTGGGATCATCGTCTCCGGCGTCCTTTCGCGCATCGTGTTGAGCGGAGTCGAGCTGCGCCTGGAAGTGCCCGAGCACATCTTCGCCGAGCAGCCTATCCTGGCCATGGCCGAGCTACGCAACGACAAACAAACCCTGCCGTCGTTTTCCCTGCGCATGGTCGGCGAAGAGAGGAAGGGCCGCCCGAGGAAGGCCGTCGCGCAGATTCTGAACCGGCCCGTCTATTTCCCTTACATCCCGCGGCAGCGCTCGGTTCGGCAAAACGTGGAGCTGGTCTTCCCGCGGCGCGGGGTGTACCGGCAGGAGGCCTTGGGCCTGCGCACCAAGTTCCCCTTCGGGTTCCTGCAAAAGACGCGGCAGGTGGATGCGGCGATGGAGATCGTGGTCTATCCGCGCGTCGCGCCCACCGAAGAGTTCTACGAAGTGCTGCCGCTCGTGAGCGGCGAGCTGGAGAGTTTCTCCCGGGGTCGGGGTCACGACCTTTATTCGATCCGCGAATATCAACCGACCGATAGCGCGCGCTATGTGGACTGGAAGGCCTCGGCCAAGGCCGGCGAACTCAAAGTGCGCGAGTTCACCCGCGAGGACGAGCGGCGCGTGATGCTCGTGCTGGACCCCTACCTCGGCGCGAGCGCCGCCGGGACGCCGGGGAGCATGGAGGAGAAATTCGAGCGCGCGGTGACGCTCGGCGCCTGCCTGGCCTGGCACTTCTATGAAATTGATTCCGTGATGGAGTTCCGCTCCGGCGCACTCTCCACGCCGCTGGCGCCGGCCGGCGAGATCATCTACGACGTGCTGCGCCACCTGGCCTGCGCCGAACCGCGGCAAGCCAACGCCGGCCGGAGCTTTCTGGAACAGCTCGCCGAAGAGACGCACATTTACAAGATCATCCTCACCAGCCAGCCGCGCGGCTCGATTCCCACCAGTCTGTGGTCGTCTTCGTACTTCCTCTTCATTCAGTCGCTGTAGCGCGGTCTGAATGGGGCGCAAGCGTCACTCGACCTCACCCTCCGGGTGTCCTTCTGAGCGAAGCGAAGAATCTCGACCTGGCGATCTTTGGCTGGCTCACCATGGCCCCGGTGGACAGAGGAGCGGGGTTCCTCCCCCGGCGTGAAACCAGCGCCCGGCTTGTGCAAGAATGGCGCGTGCTCTTCTCCCGCAAGGAAGCGATCCTCGAAGACCTCCGCGCCATCGAAATTCACGGCGCGCGTTTCTACGACATCCTGTTCTGTTTGGCCGAGACGCCGGACGCGCCACCGGAATCAGGCCGGATCGGCGCGGAGATGATTTACGCCAACCCGCGGGCGGGCGACCGGGTGATGATCGAACAGGTCGCCAACGTGGTCCTGCGCGTGGACAAGCTGTGAGACTCACGCCAGCGGAAACTGCGAAATTGCAGCGCCGGTTGCTCCGTTGGTTTCGTCGCGAGAAGCGGGACCTGCCGTGGCGCCGCACGCGCGACCCCTACCGCATCTGGCTCTCCGAAATCATGCTCCAGCAGACGCGCGTGGCGGCGGTGGTGCCCTACTATCGGCGCTTTGTGCAACGCTTCCCCACTCTGGGGGCGCTCGCGCGTGCGCCGGGCGACGCAGTACTGAGACTCTGGGCGGGTCTCGGCTATTACAGCCGGGCGCGCAACCTGCACCGCGCGGCCAAGAAGATTGTCGCGCGGCACAGCGGGCACTTCCCGCGCGAGCTGGAGGCCGCGCTTCGCCTGCCGGGGATCGGGCGCTACACGGCGGCGGCGGTACTCAGCATCGCGTACGGCGCGCCGCACGCGGTGCTCGACGGCAATGTGGCGCGTGTGCTGGCGCGTTTGGGAGCCATGCGCGGCGACCTGCGCGCGCCGCGCCGCTGGAAGCAGTTGCAATCCACCGCGCAAACCCTGCTCGCGCTTTCAGCACCCGGCGACTGGAACCAGGCCACGATGGAGTTGGGCGCAATGGTGTGCACTCCGCGCGCACCACGCTGCGCCGAGTGCCCCATTTCGCACTGGTGCCGTGCCTACCGACTGGGAATCGTGAACGACCTGCCCGCGGCTCGCAAGAAACGCACCCCGTTCCGAGTGACCCTTGCCGCGGCGGTCTTGCTCGACCCGCGCGGACGCACGCTTCTGGTCAAACACGGCGAGGCAAAGCACGCCGCACATGACGGCGTGCTCTTTTCGCGCCTGTGGCAATTCCCCGCCGTCGAGGTGAAGCGAAACGCGGAGGCGGAACTGGCGCAGCATCTGCGCGCGTCGCTGGGGCTTGACGGCGAGGGCGTTGTCCCGCTGCCTGCCGCGCGGCATGCGGTGACTTTTCGCCAGATCCATCTCGCTGCCTACCTGGTTTGCGTCGAACGACTGCCGGAGATCGAAGGAGCGCGCACGCCCTTGCTGGCGAAGCTCGACCGGTTGCCTGTTTCCAGCGCCACGCGCAAGATTGCCGCCGCCGCGCTGCGCGTCCCGAATATTCGGCAGGCACGCGAACTGGCTCGCTCCCTCGACGGCGCTCCGGACAGGTCGAGCACAGCGGCACGCACGCTCCCGTACCGCTGGCGGCCTCGCCGGCAAGCTGGAAAAATCGCCGGCCGGAGGCCGGCGCTACGCAGGTGATTACCATCTCGCAGCGGCCCGACGGGGCGCCCAAGGCCGGATGCTAGAATGATGCCAGCCATGCCCGATGCCGATTCCCGCGGCACACCGCCGCTTTCCGCACTTCGGCGGTACTTTGAGATCTCGCTCTATCTGCTCCTGCTGACCAGCGTCGTTACACTGATCTCCACCGGCAAACTCGATGCGGCGTCGATGCTGGCGGCGCCGATGGCGCTGGTGGTCAAAGGCTACCGCTGGTGGCGGGGCCGCGGGCCCGAGCTCTCGCATCGTGCGGCCACGTGGCTGGTGGCGGGCTACTTCTTGTTCTTCCCTCTGGACCTCTGGGTGATATCACGGGGCCTGGCGGCGGGCGCGGCGAATCCTGGCCTGTATGCAGCGCTACTGGCCGCCATTCACCTGATGCTCTTCGGGATGATCGTGCGCCTGTACAGCGCCAACACCACGCGCGACTATCTGTTCCTGGCCATGTTGGCCTTTGCCAACATGCTGGCCGCGGCCATCCTAACTGTGGACACGACGTTTCTGATCTTCTTCCTCGTCTTCCTGGTTCTCGGTGTCTCCACGTTTGTGGGCCTGGAGATGCGCCGCAGTGCGCAAGGAACCTCCTCGCCGCCGCTGGAGGCCGGATCGCCCGCGGCGCGACGCCTGAACCGCGCGCTCAGCCTGACCTCCGTTTCGGTAGCGGTCAGCGCGCTCCTGGTGGGCACAGTGATCTTTTTTCTGATTCCGCGGTTCTCCGCGGGCTACCTGGGCGGCTTCAATCTGCAACCCGCGCTGATTTCAGGATTCACCGACGACGTCGAGCTGGGCCAGATCGGCGAAATCAAGAAGAACACCGCCGTGGTAATGCGCATGCGCGTCGAGGGCGGACCGGCGGCGATGCAGAACGTGCGCTGGCGCGGCGTCGCGCTGACCACCTTCGACGGCAAACGCTGGGCCAACGCGACCCGCGAGCACGAGCAACTCTTGCCGGGCGGCGACGGCTGGTTCCTGCTGCCCCCGGCGTCGCCTCTGCTGCGGCAGAATGCGATTGCGTTGCGCTATACCGTGCTGCTCGAACCGATGGCCACCGATGCTCTGTTTGTCGCGGCGCAGGCCGAGCGGGTGAGCGGGCGGTTCACGGCGTCGCGGACGAGCTACCTGGACCTGGACAGCACCGGCTCGCTTTCCAATCCCGCGCACAACTTCACCCACCTGCGCTATGAAGCGTTTTCCTATGTTCCGGCCGTGCCACCGCCGCGGTTGCGGAACGCCTCAACGGTCTATCCAGATTCCATCCAACAGCTCTATTTGCAGCTACCGCATCTCGATCCGCGCATCGCGAACTTAGCCGCGCAGATCACGGCGCGTGCCTCTTCGCCCTACGACAAAGCCAAGACCATCGAGACCCATCTGCGCACGCGCTTCGGCTACACACTGGAACTTTCCGGCGCCCCGAAAGCAGATCCCCTGGTCTACTTTCTTTTCGAGCGCCGCGCCGGCCATTGCGAATACTTTGCTGCGTCCATGACCGTGATGCTGCGTACTCTCGGCGTCCCGGCACGCTACGTCAACGGCTTCCTGCCCGGCGAGTACAACGGGTTGGGGGAAGATTTCATTGTCCGCGCCAGCGACGCCCACAGTTGGGTGGAGGTCTATTTCCCGGAGTACGGCTGGATCCCGTTCGACCCCACGCCGCCCAGCGACACAGCGGACAAGGGATGGTTGGGTCGGCTCGCGCTCTACTGGGACTGGTTCGAGCTGACCTGGAGCGAATGGGTGATCAACTACGACTTCGTCCACCAGATCACCCTGGCCCAGAATCTCCAACGTGTCTCGCGCGACTGGACGGAACGCCTGCGGGTCTCTGTACAGCGCCTGCACCGCAGTAGCATCGAACGGCTGAAGTCATGGCAGACGCGGGTTGCCGGGGCACGCTACGCGCTGGCGGGCGCTCTGGGTCTTCTGCTGGCACTTGCGCTGGTGCTGCGCGGCCGCGCGATGGCGCGCCTGCTGGGCCGTCTGTGGGGCTTGCACATTTCTTCGTCCACGCAGATGACCCCGCGCCTCGCCACGCTTCATTACCAGCAGATGCTGAGGCTGTTCGAGCGTCGCGGTCTGACCAAGCCGCCGGGACAAACGGCGCTGGAGTTCGCGACCGGGCTACCCGTGCCAGAGCTGTGCGGGCCGGTCGCCGAGTTGACGCATCTCTACCAGATGGCCCGCTTCGGCGCGCAGAGCGCCGACCGGCAACAGATGTCGCAGCTCCTAGGAAGAATCCGCCAGCTCCTTCGCCCTCGGCGCGGGTAGAAATGGTTCCACGCTGCTCGTCGCATTCGCTGGCGCTTCTGGACGGTGTGTTAGAATGAATGTTTTGCAACTCCCTGCGGAAGCGGACAGAGATGCCCAAAGTCGGATTCGTCAGTTTGGGATGCCCGAAGAACCTCGTCGATAGCGAGGTGATGATGGGCCTGCTGGCGCGCGGCGGCTACGAGCTGACCCCGCGCGCGGACGAAGCCGAAGTGCTGGTGGTCAATACGTGCAGCTTCATCGCCCCGGCGCAGCAGGAATCCGTGGACACCATCCTAGAGATGGCCGAGTACAAGAGGTTTGGCCGGGCGCGGAGGCTGATCGTGGCGGGCTGCCTGGTGGAGCGCTACCGGGAGCAAATCCTCGAGCAGGTCCCCGAAGTGGACGCCGTGGTCGGCACCGGCGAGGTCGAACGCATCCTCGAAGCCGTCGGAGGCGAGCTGCGCATCTTGCCGGCCCAGCCGCCGGCGTTTCTCTACCACGACCTGACCCCCCGCATCCTCTCCACGCCGCGGCATCAGGCGTACCTCAAGATCGCCGAAGGCTGCGATCATCCCTGCTCGTTCTGCATCATCCCGCAGTTGCGCGGAGCCTTCCGCAGCCGGCGGTTCGAGTCGGTGGTCCGCGAAGCGCAAAACCTGGGGCGCGCGGGCGCGCGCGAAGTCACGCTGGTCGGGCAGGACACCACTTCCTACGGCGAGGATCTCGGCCTGCGCGACGGCTTGCCCCGGCTGCTCGAACGACTGGCGCAACTTGACGAGCTGTACTGGGTGCGCTTCCTCTACGCCTACCCAAACCGCGTCACGCCGCGCCTGCTCGAAACCATTGCGAAGTATCCGAAGCTCGCCAGGTACCTGGATATGCCGCTGCAGCACGCCAGCCGCAGCGTGCTCGCGCGCATGAAGCGCGGGTCGAGCGGCGACGCCTTCCTCAAGCTGCTCGAACGCATCCGCGCCACGATCTCTGGAGTCGCCCTGCGCACCTCGTTCATCGTCGGCTTTCCGGGCGAAACCAAAGCTGATTTCCGGGAACTGTGCGACTTTGTTCGGGCTGCGGATTTCGACTGGATGGGCGTGTTCTGCTATTCCGACGTGGACAACGCGCAAAGTTTCGCGCTCGGCTCCAAGGTGAACGAGGAAGTTGCGGCGGAGCGACGCAACCGGCTGATGGCCACTCAGAAAGAAATCTCCGCGCGGAAATTGAAGACGCGCGTCGGCAAGCGTTTCCCTGCGCTGCTGGAGGGGCCGTCCAAGGAGAGCGATCTGGTCTGGGAAGCGCGCCTGGAAGGTATGGCGCCGGAGATTGACGGCAAGCTCTACCTCACCGATATCGAGGCGTCCGCCGACAGGCGGGTGGCGCAGGCGGGAGACATCGTAACCGTCGAGGTCACCTAGGCCCACGCCTACGACCTGGTGGGACGCGTGGTCGAAGTTCTGGACGCCGGGTCCCGCGCTGCTTTGCAGGACCAAAGGCATGGGCTGACGCAGGGTTTGGCGCCCGATGCATTGCAGCAAGGAGCAACGGGCACGCCTTTGCGCATCTTGGCGTGAGCCACCGGTGCCGCGCTGAAGCGCGCCGCCACATGCACCGCGTACTGTCGGCGTCCTCACCGGCACTCTACGAATTCGCCGGCCAGAGGCCGGCGCTACGCGGGGCGCAGCAAGCAGCGCCCCTAAAAACGAGCTCATGGCGATTCGATGGAGTCGTTGCCGTGACCTGGCAGTGTCCCATTTGCAAGAAACCTACCGATTCCGAGACGCATCCTGACTTCCCTTTTTGCAGCGAGCGTTGCCGGCTGCTCGACCTGGGCGATTGGGCCGCGGAGCGCTACGTCGTCTCCGAGCCAGCCATCGAAGAGAACGCGCCTGAGGAATCGAACCCGGATGAATCCAAGCACTGAATCCGACTCCGGCGCGCCGCGGAAGAAGCCGCGCCTCGCCCTGCTGCTGGCCACCGCCTTCGGCCTGGGCAATCTGCCCAAAGCGCCGGGCACCTGGGGCTCGCTCGCGGGGACGGCCATCTATTGGGGCCTGCTGCGGCTGGTTCGCAGGAGTGCACTCTACCTCCACGATACCTACTTCGTGGTCGACGCAGCTTTCCCTCTCGGGGTCGTTCTCACCATGACCATCGCCATCGTAGGCGTCTGGGCTGCGTCTCGTGCAGCGGACTATTGGGGCATCAAGGACCCCGGGCGAGTCGTCATCGATGAAGTTTCCGGCCAGCATCTCAGTTTGTTGATCGGTTTAGGGTGGAGCGTGGCGCCTAACTGGAAATATCTGCTGGCGGGCTTTATACTTTTTCGCGTTTTCGATATCTGGAAGCCGTTTCCGGTGCGCCAGGTGGAAGCGCTGCCCGGCGGCTGGGGCATCATGGCCGACGACTGGGTGGCTGCGATCTACGCGGCGCTAGGACTCTGGGTGGCGAGGGCCTTCGGCCTCTAGAGAATCAAGGAAGAACATTGGGCAATAACAGCATACCGCGCATCGAACGCGTCACGCCGGGCGCGGCCATCCCCGGCGGCGACGTCACCATTCACGGCTGCGGGTTTGAATCGCGCAACAACACGCGCCCGCGCGTGCAGTTCGGCGAAGTGGAGGGCACGCTGCTGGTCTCGGCAGAAGATTTTCTGATCGCGCGCGTGCCGGAGGGCGCCGCGGGCGGCACGGTGCGCGTGGCCACGGCACGCGCCGAAAGCCAGCCCTTCCCCATCGCGCTGGGGCTGCAGATCGCCGACAACCTGCATCCGGTCGCCAATCCTGCGGTGGACATCGAAGGCAACATCTACGTCACCTTCAGCGGGCAGCGCGGGCAGAAGGTGCCCGTGTCGCTCTACAAGATCACCGCGAACTACACGGTGAAGCCGTATGTCACGGATTTGATGAACCCGACGGGCCTGGCGCTGGACCGCACCGGCGTGCTCTACGTTTCCTGCCGGTACGACGGCACCATCCACCGGGTCACGCCCGACGGCCGCGCGCAGCGCTGGATTGAAGGCATGGGGATCGCCACCGGCATCGCCTTCGATCGCTCGGACAACCTCTATGTCGGCGACCGCAGCGGCACGATCTTCAAGATCAGCCCCGACCGGCAGGTTTTTGTGTTCGCGACGCTCGAGCCCTCAATCGCCGCGTATCACCTGGCCTTCAGCCCCGCCGGAGAGCTTTACGTCGCGGGGCCGACCACCTCGAGCTTCGACCGCGTGTACCGGATCACCCAGGGCGGCGAGGTCACCGTTTTCTTTCGCGGCCTGGGACGTCCGCAGGGGCTTGCGTTTGACCGCGACGCAAATCTCTACGTGGCCGCATCGCACGGCGGGCGTCGCGGGATCGTGCGGATCACCCCCGAAGGCCGCGCGGAGCTGGTGCTGGGCGGCAACGGCATGGTCGGCCTGGCGCTGCTGCCCACGCGCCGTGCCGTGCTCGCCACCACCGGCGCGCTCTACAGCCTCGACTGGGACGTCGAGGGCATGCATCTGCCGCGCTGACGCCGCAGGCCCATCCTCGGATTCCTCCCTTGGGAGCGGATCGCTCGAACCTTCGCCGCCACGCGTACGAACCAACCGGCGATCATCGCAGGAGGACCCAGTTTACTTCTCGGCACTGCCGGTGCCAGTTGCGCTGGTTCGCTCGCATCGGGTACAACAGTGTGCGATGAAAGCGGAGATCATTGCCGTCGGCTCGGAGCTGCTGACGCCGACGCGCGTGGACACCAATTCCCTGTTCCTCACCGAGCAACTGAACCGCCTGGGGATTGAAGTCGTCCGCAAACTCGTCATCGGCGACCTTCGCAGCCAGATCCGCGACGCCTTCCGCGAGGCGTTGGACCGCGTCGAACTCGTGATCTCCATCGGCGGCCTAGGTCCGACCGAGGACGATCTGACGCGGGAGACAGTCGCCGACCTGCTGGGCCGCAAGCTGATTCAGAGCGACGCCATCCTCCGCGGCATACAGGCGCGCTTCCGGCGTCTTGGGCGTGCGATGCCGGAAGCCAACCTGCGCCAGGCTATGGTGCCCGAAGGCGCCACCGTGCTCGAAAACTCGCGCGGCACGGCACCGGGGCTCTGGCTGGAAACCAACGGGCACACCGTCATCCTGCTGCCCGGCCCACCGCACGAGCTCCGCACCATTTTCACTCAACAGGTGGAACCCAAGCTTGCCCGGCGCACTTCGGGCGTGCGGCTGTTCGGTCGCGAGCTGCGCGTGGCCGGCATGGCCGAATCCGACGTCGATCAGCGCATCGCACCCATTTATACGCGTTACACCGACGTGCGGACCACGCTGCTGGCCTCGCCCGGCGAGATCCAGATCCACCTGCGCCTCTGGTCCGCCGACGAGGCGGCCAGCGAAACGCTGCTCAACGAAATGGTGGAGCGGATCACCATGGCGCTCGGGGAGAATGTCTTCACCACCGAGGGCGAATCGCTCGAGCAGGTGGTCGCGCACGAGCTGACACTCAACGATGCGACGATCGCCGTGGCCGAAAGCTGCACCGGCGGCTTGCTGGCCGAGCGGCTGACCAGCATCCCAGGCAGCTCCACGTATTTCCTGGGCGGCGTGGTCTGTTACAGCAACAATCTGAAATCAGCGTGGGTGGACGTGCCCGCGGATCTGATCGAGGCCAAGGGCGCGGTCAGCGTGGAAGTCGCGCGCGCTCTCGCCGAAGGCATCCGCCGGCGCTCGGGAGCCACCCTGGGTCTGGGCGTCACCGGGATCGCCGGACCGGGCGGCGGCTCAACGGAGAAGCCGGTCGGCACCGTGCATCTCGCGCTGGCCGAGGCCTCCGGCTGCAAGGAGCGCAGCTTGCGCTTCCCGGGCGACCGCGAACGCATCCGCTGGCAGGCATCGCAGTCCGCCCTGGACATGGTGCGACGGTACTTCCTGTACACGAGCCAGTCGAAGCCCCAGTCGAAGGGATGAGCCCTTGCGCGTCTTTGTGGCGATCGATATTGCGGAGGACGTGCGCGAGGCCATCCGCACTCTGATTGGCAAGCTGGAAAAGACCTGCCGCGGGGCGCGCTGGGTGCGTGTGGAAGGGATGCACGTGACCCTGAAGTTCATCGGCGAGACCTCAGCAGAGAGAGTCGAGCGAATCCAGTCGGAACTCGCTGCCGCCCACTCCGCCGCGCCCGTCGAGATGAGCTTCCGTGGCGTTGGCTTCTTCCCCAACGATCGCCACCCGCGCGTCTTCTGGGTGGGGATCGAGTCCACGCCCAATCTGGCCGAGCTCGCCGCGGAGATCGAGCGGCGCATGGAAACCCTCGGCATCCAGCGCGAGCAGAGACCCTTTCGGCCGCACCTGACCCTGGCGCGTTTCAAGTCCGAAGAGGGATTGCCTCAGCTCCGCGAGGCCGTGCAGAAGCTGGGAGCCTCCGAGTTCGGTTCGGCGCGCACCGGCGAATTCCATCTCTACCAGAGCCGGTTGAACCCGAAGGGCGCCGTGTACATGCGCCTGGCGACCTTCCCCTTCGTTGGGAGCGCGCCATGAAACCCGCGTGGCTTTTCGCTCAGCAGTGGATGGCCATCGGGATCAAGCACGCCTGGATTCCCCTGGCCGCTTACTTGCTGGGCTCGATCCCCTTCGGCTACCTGATCGCCCGGCTGCGGGGCGGCACCGACATCCGCGCCGCGGGGAGTGGAAACATCGGCGCGGCCAACGTGACGCGCGTCGTCGGCCCGGGCGCGGGCGCCATGACGCTGCTGCTCGATGCAGCCAAGGGCTACCTGGCAGTCTGGCTCGCCGCGCACTTCAGCGACGAAAACATCACCTGGATGACCGCGGCGGCCCTTGCGGCGATTGCGGGTCACCTCTTCCCCATATGGCTCGGTTTTCGCGGAGGCCGTGGCGTGGCCACCGGCGTCGGCGTCTTCCTTCCGATTTGCTGGCCGGCGGTAGTGGCGGCGCTAGTGATTTGGATTGCCGTGGTGGCGTTCTGGCGATATGTATCGCTCGGCTCGATTGTGGCGGCGGCCGCGCTGCCCCTGCTGATGTATTTCCTATACGCGCCGGGGCACGCCCCGCCGCGCGTGGCTTCGTTCGGGACCACCCTGGCGGCGGTGTTGATCATTGTGAAGCACCGGCCGAATCTCGAGCGGCTCATCGCCGGCACCGAGCCACGCTTTACCTTTCGCAGATAGACGAGTTCTGCGCAGCGGCGGCCTATAGGCCGCCAAGAATGGCGCGCTGAAGCGCGCGGCTACACAATCCCAAGCACGCGCATAGATGAAAAAAATCGCCATCATCGGTGGTGGAAGCTGGGGCACGGCGCTGGCCATCGTGCTGACACGCGCTCGCGTGCCGCACCGCGTCGCGCTATGGGTGCGGGGTGTGGACGTCTGCGAATCGCTCCGCTCGCGCCGGGTCAATGAGGTTTATCTCCCCGGGTTCGAACTGCCCGGCGAAGTGGGTGTGAGTTCCGATCTCGGCGAAGTGCTCCGCGAAGCCGACATCGTACTGGGCGTGCTGCCTTCGGCACACGCGCGCGCGACGTACACACGCATGCTGCCGTATCTCAAGCCACGGATGGTTTTTGTCAGCGCCACCAAGGGTCTGGAACACGCCACACACGCGCGCATGACCGATGTCATCGCGCAAGTAGTGGGGCCGAAGTTTCCGCCGCGCGCCGCGGCGCTGTCGGGCCCGTCGTTTGCCCGCGAGGTGGCGCGCGGTGATCCCACGGCCGTGGTGATCGCCTCGGCGGATGGCGAGTTGGCTGCCAGCGTGCAGGAAGAGTTTTCCGGGCCGACCTTTCGCCTTTACACCAATGACGACGTGACCGGCGTGGAGTTGGGCGGCGCGGTGAAAAACGTGATCGCCATCGCCGCCGGCGTCTGCGTGGGGCTGGGGTTCGGCTCGAACACCATCGCCGCGCTGATCACCCGCGGCCTGGCGGAGATGACCCGGCTGGCCACGGCCCTGGGCGGCCGCCGGGAAACGCTCGCCGGGCTGGCGGGCATGGGCGATCTCGTGCTGACCTGCACCGGCGCGCTGAGCCGCAACCGCACGGTCGGGGTCGAGCTGGGCAAGGGCCGGCGGCTGGCTGAGATTATCGGCTCGATGCGCATGGTGGCCGAAGGCGTGGGCACCACTGCCGTCACGGTTGAGCTAGCGCGCAAGACCGGCGTGGAGATGCCCATCAGCGAGCAGATGCACGCCGTGCTGGATCAAGGCCGCGCGCCGCGCGACGCCATCCGCGAACTCATGGAACGCCGCCTCAAGCACGAATAGGCCGCGACTCACGGACGGCGGGCAGCAGAGCGGCGTTTCGGTCAACCCGTAGCAGATCGGCTAACCGGGGCGCTTTCCTGTCTTTGTCCGCCTTTAGGCCTCCCCTAGAATGGAGGGGCTGCTCTACCCGTGCGCCTCAAACAGTTCAAACCGACTCACCTGGGCCGCCCCCGCATCCTCTGGATGGTCCTGGGGGCCCTGCTGCTGGTCAGCCTGCTGCCCATCGGGCTTTACCACCGCCAGGTGTTGCAGCTCAGCCAGAAGAAGCTGACCGACACCGAGAGCGTCCAGCAGACCGAGGTCACCCGGTCACTGGCCGAGCAGGTGCAACTGTTTGAATCGAACCTGCACCAGCAGCTCATCAGCCAGCGGCAGATCCTGGCGCTGACTGGCGTGATCGAAGACGTGGACGACCCCGTGCGCGCCCCGCAGGTCCAGCGGCTGCTGGAGAACTTTGTAAGCGGCAATCCGAATTTCCGCTACCTCACTGTGGTGGGAAAAAAGGGCAAAGGAACCGGCGCAGGCGATTTCCGCGCCGACCAGGACCCGTTCGTGAGCCGCGCCTTGCAACGCGCGTTTGCCACCAGCATCCAGTCGCTGCGCTTCCAGAGTGACCCGCTGGCGCTGGGCGCGGAGAACCGCCCGGCCATCGTGATGGCCGTGCCGCTGCAGGTCGGACGCGGCAAGGACCTCAAAGGGTCCGTCAAGGTCGAGGTGATTATACCGGCGCACATCACAGGCGTCACGGCG
>JACQDH010000260.1 GCA_016201215.1 Acidobacteriota bacterium
AGCGAATAGCAATTAGCCTATGCCTCTCGTGGAGTGCGTTCCGAATTTTTCTGAAGGCCGCGACGGCGCGCGCGTGGATGCGCTCATCGCGGCAATGAAGCTGCCCGGCGTTTACCTGCTCGACCGGGAAATGGACGCCGACCACAACCGCTCGGTCATCACGCTGGTGGGCGAGCCGGAGAAGGTGGCTGAAGCGGCTCTGCTCGGCGTAGGCAAAGCTGCCGAGTTGATCGACCTCACGCATCACACCGGCGCGCACCCACGCGTGGGCGCCACCGACGTCGTGCCGTTTATCCCCATCGAAGGCGTCACGATTGACGACTGCGTCGCGCTGGCCAAGAAAGTCGGCCGCGAAATCTGGGAGCGCTACCGCATCCCGGTCTATTTCTACGAAGCCGCCGCGGAGCGGCCCGAACGCACCAATCTGGAGAACATCCGCAAAGGCCAGTTCGAGGGCCTCCGCGAGGAAGTCCTGGAAAATCCCGACCGCACCCCCGACGTGGGCGAGCCGCGCCTGCATGCCACCGCCGGCGCCACGGTGGTGGGCGCGAGAAAATTCCTGATCGCCTACAACATCAACCTGAACACGCCGGATGTGGGCATCGCCAACAAGATCGCCAAGGCCATTCGCTCCTCGAGCGGCGGGCTGCGGTTTGCCAAGGGCATGGGTGTGGACCTGAAGGCGCGCGGCCTGGCCCAGGTTTCCATCAACCTGACCGATTTTGAGCAGACGCCCATCCATCGCGTCTTTGAGATGGTGAAGCGAGAGGCCGAGCGCTACGGCTGCCAGATTGTGGGCAGCGAAATCGTCGGCCTGGTGCCGAAGAAGGCGATCGAGATGACCGCGGACTTCTACCTGCAACTCGAGAATTTTTCTCCCGCGCAGGTGCTGGAGAACCGCCTGGCCGCGGCGCTCTCCGGCGTGCCGCTCGAGGCCCCCGGAAAACTCGCGGCGCTGGCGCGGCCGTTCCTAGATGCCGTGGCCGAGCCTTCGGCGACGCCGGGCGGCGGCTCGGTGGCCGCGCTGGCCGGAGCGCTGGCGGCGAGCCTGGGGCAGATGGTCGCCGGACTCTCCCGCAAGAAGAAATCCCAGGCGGCGCACGTGCCTGAGTTAACCGCAGTGATCGCCGATCTGCGCGCCGCGGCAAAGAACCTGGCCGAAGCGATTGACCGCGACGCCGCCTCCTACGACGCGGTGATGGCCACTTTCAAGCTCCCCAAGGACACGCCCAAGGACGCGGCGCGCCGCGACGATGCCATCCAGCGCGCCACTCGCGGTGCTGCCGAGGTGCCCATGCAAGTGGCCAAAGCGGCTGTGGAACTTTACGAACGCCTGGGGCAACTGGAAGCCATCTCCGCGGCTTCTATGCTCTCAGACCTGCGCGTGGGGCGTCTGATGGCCGCCGCAGGGGCGCGTGGGGCGCTCGAAAATGTGGCCATCAATCTGGAATCTATCACCGACGCCGCCTACGTGGCTGCGATGCGGAACCGCGCAGCGGCGCTCGAGGCGCGGCTGGCCTCGAGCCCGGTGACCGCCGCGCGCTGAAGGATTACGCGAGCGGCACCGCGCAGGCGCCGGCTCGCAAGAAAAAGAGGTGACCCGTGAACTTTAGAAAAGTTTTCTGGACGACCATTCTGGTGGCGGCGATGCTCGTGCTGCCCGCGGCCGGCCGCGCCGGCACGCTGGGCACGGACATCATCGGACTGTTCCCCAAAGAGATCGGCGAATTCGCCTATGCGGATCTAAAGAAAGCGCGGCAGTTCAAGTGGTTTCCCCAGCTCCAGGAACAGATGTTGCCCTCGCGCTTCCGCCAGTTCGAGCAGTTCCTAGCTTCGGCCGGCGTGGACCCGAACACGCAGGTGGACGAGCTGGCCTGGGCCCTGATCCCGGCCCGGCTCTCCAAGGCCGGTGAGAGTCCGATCACCGGCGTGCCCACCAGCGAACAGATTGTGGGCGTCGCGTTGGGGCAATTCCAGCCGTCCTCCGCGGAGGCGTTCTTCAAGACTCAGAAGCTGCCCAGCGCCAAAGTGCGCGGGTACACGCTGTTTGCCTTCGGCAGCGGCGCAGGCCCCAACGACCTTTTCTTCCTGTTCATCGATTCCAACACCGCCGCCTTCGGCCACCGCGAGATGCTGGAGAAGCTGATCGAAGTGCGCTTCGGCGCCGAAGAAGGACTGCTCCGAAACGAGAAGTTTTTCCCCTTGATCAACGAAACCAACGGCCGCGGCGTGGTCTGGCTGGTGCTCAACCCCGCCTACACGCGGCTGGCCATGCAGCAACTGATTCCCGAAACTTCTCAGTTCCCGCAGGCCGCGCAACTCGTGGATAAACTTCAGGCCCTGATGATCAACGTCGATGCCAGCAGCGGGCTCGACGCGCGCTTCCAGGCGGTCTGCAACTCCCCGGAAGATGCCAATACCTTCGCCGCCATGCTGCAGGCCGGAATCATGTACCGCCGCTACCAGGAGAGCCAGACCAATCCCGAGCTGGCCAAGCTGCTCGACGACACCCGCATAACGCCGCGCGGCGACCGCCTCGAATTGCGCATCGCGCTGAGCGACGACCAGATGCTCTCGCTGATTCGCCGCAACACCTTTGCGGTGAAAATGTAACCGGGCTGTTCCTGGCCTGGGCTGTGTAACCGCGGCCTCCAGGCCGCCACCCTGACCCTGTCTTCCCGAGCCCCTCGGGGAGCTTGTCCTGAGCGCAAGCGAAGGGCTCAGGATGAACTCCGCGAGAGATCTCTCCGAGGGAATCGCACTGCGCTTGGCCTAACGGAGGCAGGCCGCGGTCAGGCTTTGGGTTTCCCCCCGATGTACTTGACCAGCTTCAAGCGCGAAATGCCGCTCTGGGAGTCGTAGAGCACGCGGTCCACGCACGCCAGCAGGCCCAGCCCGCTTAATCGGCCTGGTGCCGCTGCCTCGGAACCGGGTATGGCGAAAGTCTCCAGGCCCGCGGTGGGCACGGCCGGGCCGCGATGTTCCAGGGTGATTTCCAGGCGATCAGGGAAATCCTCCACGGTGACTTCCAGCGCATCGCCGCGGGGAGCCAGCAACTGCAGGGTTTCGCGGGAAGCTTCTTCGGCCGCGGAGACCAAGGCCGCTCGCGTCTGCGGGCTGAAGCCCATCCGCTCGGCAAAGTGACCGACGGCTCCGCCGACCGCGGCCACCAGGCGCGAGTCGCGCGTCAGCGTCACCACCACGCGGTTGCCCTCACCGGCCAAGGCTGTCCACCACACGGACGTCGCAAGCCTCGCGGCAGTCCGGGCAGTAGTACTGCCCGTCCACGCACATCCGGATGTTGTACTGCCCCTTGCAGAACCAGCAATACCGGTCGCACTTGCAGTCGATCTCGGGCTTATCGCAGAGCGCGCACAGGACCTGCTCGTGCATTGTCGCCTCTGGGCAAACTATATGCGACGCGCTGGGTGGCGACAAGAAGCAAGTTGGCCGCCCGCCTCGGCCAGACCAACGTTCGAGGTTTCTTGACACTCCGCAAGGTGCATGCTAACTTGCCCCCGCCGCGAGTCCACGAGAACTGTCTGTGACATCTCCGACGACCAGCGAACTCCGGAAAACGGCACTCAACGCGACCCATCGCCGCATGGGAGCCAAGATGGTCAGCTTCGGCGGATGGGACATGCCCGTGGAATATTCGGGCATTATTCAGGAACACGTGGCCACCCGCACCGCCGTGGGCCTGTTCGATGTCAGCCACATTGGCGAGATTGAAATCCGCGGGCCGCGTGCGCTCGACCTGGTGCAGAAGGTCACCTGTAACAACGCGGCCAAGCTCACCCCCGGCCAGGCGCAATACTCCGGCCTGATGACCCCGCAGGGCACCTTTGTGGACGACCTGCTGGTGCACAAAATCTCCGATACGCACTATTTCCTGTGCGTCAACGCCAGCAACCAAGACAAGGATTTCGAGCACGTCCGCAGCCACAACACCTTCGGCGTGGAGGTGGAAAACGCCGGACCGCGCTATACGCAGCTTGCCATCCAGGGACCCAAGGCCCTCGGCATCCTGCAGCGGTTCACGCCCGTGGCGCTCGACACCATCAGGTACTACCACTTCACGTTCGGCAAGGTGAACGGTGTGGACTGTCTGATCGCGCGCACCGGTTACACCGGCGAGGACGGCTTCGAGATTTATTTTCCGCCCCAGCACTCCGAGAAGATGTGGAACGACCTGTTCGAGGCGGGCAAGCCCGTGGGGATGGTGCCCTGCGGGCTGGGCGCGCGCAACACACTGCGCCTAGAAGCCGCGATGTGTCTCTACGGCCACGAGATCGACGACACCACCACGGTCTGGGAAGCCAATCTCGGATGGATCTGCAGACTCGAGAAGGGCGATTTTCTCGGCCGCGACGTCCTGGTCCGCCAGAAGGACAAGGGGCTCGACCGCATCCTGGTGGGATTCGAGATACAGGACCGGCTGATCGCGCGGGATGGTTACCCGGTGTTTTCCGGTGGGACGCAAGTGGGTCGCGTCACCAGCGGCTCGCCCGCGCCCTTTCTGAAAAAGAATATCGGCATGGCCTACGTGCCCCTTGCGCTGAGCGCCGAGGGGACCCCGATTCAGATCGGCATCCGCACCAGCCAGGCAACGGCGCAGATCGTCAAGATACCGTTCTACAAACGGCCGAAGTAACCGCGCCGCGAAGGGAGCGAGGAGCAGCGATGTATCCCAGCGACTACCGCTACACCAAAGAGCACGAGTGGATCAAGGTCGAGGGCAGCCTCGGCACGGTCGGCATCACCGACTACGCCCAGCATGAACTGGGCGACGTCGTCTTTGTCGAGTTGCCCAAAGTCGGCGCGAAGTTTGCCGCCGGGAAAGCCTTCGGCACGGTGGAATCGGTCAAGGCCGTCAGCGAAATCTACTCCCCGGCCTCCGGCGAGGTGACCGAGGTCAACGCTTCGCTGGCCAATGAGCCGGAGAAAATCAACAAAGACCCGCACGGCGCCGCCTGGATGATCAAGATCAAGCTCTCCAATGCCCAGGAGCTTGCCGTCCTGATGGACGCCGCTGCCTACGAAGCCTACATCGCCGAAAAACAGAAGGAAGCCTCCGCCTAATGCGCTACCTACCCAAAAGTCCTTCCGAGCGACGCGAGATGCTGGCCGCCCTCGGCCTGCGGTCGAGCGAAGACCTGTTCACCTCCATCCCCGCCGCCTGCCGGTTGAAGGGGCCCTTGCACCTGCCCGGCCCGCTTTCGGAGATGGAAATTATTGACTATTTCCGCGCACGCGCCGAGGAGAACTCGCGCGGCTACACCTGCTTCCTCGGTGCGGGCGTCTATAACCATCTGCGCTCAGTGGTGACCGACACGCTCATCCAGCGCGGCGAGTTCCTGACCTCTTACACGCCCTATCAGGCCGAGATCAGCCAGGGCACCCTCCAGGCCATCTTCGAGTTCCAAACCTTGATGTGCCAGCTCACCGGGCAAGAGGTGGCCAACGCCTCGATGTGGGACGGTTCAACCGCCCTGGCGGAAGCCGTACTGATGGCGGAACGCTTGACCGGCCGGCACCGCGTCGCCGTGGCCAGTTCCGTGCACCCGGAGTACCGCCAGGTGCTCGCGACCTACGCCCACAACCTCGGCCTGCGTCTGGACGAGTTGGCCTTCGCCGCGTCAGGCCAGCTTGACGCCGAAGCCCTGCGCGCCTCGGTCAGCGCAGAAACTGCTGCGGTCGTGGTGCAGTCGCCGAACTTCTTCGGCGTGCTCGAGCAGTTGCCGCAGCTTGCCGAAATTGCGCACGCGAAAGAGGCGCTGCTGGTCGTCGCCATCACCGAAGGCGTCTCGCTCGGCGTCGTGCGGCCGCCGGCCGAGGCGGACATCGTGGCCATGGAAGGCCAGAGCTTCGGGTTGCCGCCAAGCTACGGCGGGCCGTTTGTCGGCGTCATCGCCACGCGCGAGAAATTCGTCCGGCAGATGCCCGGCCGGCTTGCTGGACAAACCAGCGACCACGACGGCCGCCGCGGCTTCTGCCTCACGCTGGCCACGCGCGAGCAGCACATCCGACGCGAAAAGGCCACCTCCAATATCTGCACCAACCAGGCGCTCTGCGCGCTGGTGGCTTCGATTCACCTCTGCCTGCTCGGCAAGGAAGGCCTCCGCGAGCTCGCCGAGCAGAACCTGGCCAAGGCGCGCTTTGCCGCCACGGAGCTGGAAAAGATCCCTGGGGTGCGGCGCGCGTTTTCGGGACCCACGTTTAACGAGTTCGTGATTGAGCTGCCACGCTCGGTGAAGATGGTCAACGATGCCCTACTGCGCGAGAAGATCATCGGACCGCTGCCGCTCGGCAGCTTCTATCCCGAACTGACCAAGCGCGGCCTGCTCTGTGTTACCGAGACCCTGCCGCGCTCGGAAATCGAGCGGCTGGCCGCTACGCTGCGCCGCATCCTTTCGACACCCGTTTAATTTCATGAGGACGAACGTGACCGACCGAATCCGCAAAGCGGGACGCCACACCAGCCAGAGTGAAGGGTTGATCTTCGAAAAGTCCGTGCCGGACAAGCGCGGCATGGAGCTGCCGCCGCTCGATGTCCCCGCGGTGGACGCGCGCCAGGCCCTGGGGGCGGCCTACCTGCGCGACACCCTCGAGGGTTTCCCCGAGGTGAGCGAGGTCGAGGTGATGCGTCACTACACCCGGCTCTCCACCTGGAACTACGCCATTGACCTGGGCATGTACCCGCTGGGCTCCTGCACGATGAAGTACAACCCGCGGGTCAACGAGTACGTCGCGCGCCTGGACGGCATCGCCACCGAGCACCCCTATCAGCCCGTCGAGCTTTCTCAGGGCTGCCTGAGAATCCTGGACACGCTGCAGAACTGCCTGGTCGAGGTCACCGGGATGGACGCGTGCACGCTCCAGCCCGCCTCGGGTGCTCACGGCGAGCTCACCGGCCTGCTGCTGATCCGCGCCTACCTAGAAAACCAGGGCAATCCGCGCAAGAAAGTTCTGATCCCGGACTCTGCCCACGGCACCAATCCGGCCACCGCGGCGATTGCCGGCTACGCCGTGGAAAACATCCGCTCGGACGCCAACGGGCAGATTGACGTCGCGCGGCTGCGCGAGATTGTCAACGAAGACGTCGCCGGGCTGATGGTGACCAATCCCAGCACGGTCGGGGTTTTCGAGCAGCACATCGCCGAAATCGCCCAGATCCTGCACGCCAAAGGTGCGCTGCTTTACATGGACGGCGCCAACATGAACGCGCTGGCCGGCATCGCCCGCCCGGGTGACTTCGGCGTGGACGTCATGCACCTCAACCTGCACAAGACGTACTCCACCCCGCACGGCGGCGGCGGCCCGGGCGCCGGGCCCGTCGTGGTCAAGAAACTCCTCGAGCCCTTCCTGCCCGTGCCCGTGATCGCCCACCAGAGCGACGGCCGCCTCACGCTCGACTTCAACCGGCCAAAGACCCTCGGGCGCATGCGCGCCTTCTACGGCAATTTCGGCGTGCTGGTGCGCGCGCTGGCCTACGCGCTGGCCTACGGCCCCGGCATCCGCCAAGCCTCTGAGGACGCCGTGCTCAACGCCAACTACATCCGCAAGCACCTGGAGGATCTCTTCGACCTGCCGTATAAGTTTCCCTCCATGCACGAAGTCGTCTTCAGCGACGCACGCCAGAAAAAGAACGGCGTCTCGACCACCGATATCGCCAAGCGCCTCATTGATTACGGCTTCCATCCCTACACAACCGCTTTCCCGCTGATTGTCCACGGCGCGCTGATGATTGAGCCGACAGAATCGGAATCAAGAGAAGAGTGTGACCTGTTCATCCACGCCATGCGCTCGATTGCCGAGGAAGCTGCCACGAATCCCGAACTGGTCAAGACGGCGCCGCACACCACCCGCGTCGGCCGCCTCGACGAAGTCGGCGCCGCCCGCAAACCCATCCTGCGCTGGACGCCGAAAGCCACCACCGAAGCGGCAGACTGACCAAGCTTTCAGCTTTCAGCTTTCAGCTTTCAGCTTTCAGCTTTCAGCTTTCAGCCTTCAGCCGTCAGTCCTCAGGACATAAGTGGCGAAGAGCGGTGTAGCGCGGGCTGACCTTGTCCCAAGTCCTGTCGAGGGAGCCTGCCACCGTAGCGCCGCCATCCTGGCGGCGGGTTTGGCTGACAACTGAAGGCTGACGGCTGACCGCGCAGAGTGGACTACTGATACTGTCGGAAGCGAACCGAGTCGAGCATGGCGCGAAAAGCTCGCTCGAAATCAGCGGAGGCAGACCCCGGCGCTACGGCGACGAAATAGACCAAGCCCTCCGGCCGCAGCACGGTGATCAGCCAATCGGTCTCCCGGCCGCCCAAGGGGGAATCGTTCGAGAGGTAGGTAGAAAGAGCGCGCCCGCCGGCCAGCCGCACGCGCTCGTGGCCCCGGACGACACGCATGGCCGGGTTGGAGTGGCGCAGGTCGTCGATCAATTGGTCGGTGGCCTCCTCGAGGCTGGCCTGATTGTCGCGGTCCGTGTGCGGCTCAAAAACGTTGACCAGCATGCCGTAGGCCAGCGCCGCGTGGCCGTGGCCGTCGTCCACCACGCCGCCCACCGGCACAAAGCTCACCGCATTGCCCTGGCCGTTGGCCTGCCAGTTGTCCGGGTAGCTCATGCGCAGCGTCTCGTTCTCAAAGCTCCGGAAGCGATTGGAAGGCGGATCGGGCCTCCGGCTGCGGCCGCTGCCCTGCTGCGGCCGCGCGCCGGCTTTCGGCGGTGGCGGAAGCGAGAGCACGTACCGTTTGATCTCGCGGAACTCGGCCGAATCAGACAGGTAATTGCGCGGCGGCCCGCCCAGGCGGTCCACTTCGTCGGTCACGCGCTCGACGCGGTGCTCGGGGCTGGGATGGTTGGAGAAGAATTCGGGCGGATTCTTGCCTTTGCTCTCAGTCTCAATCTTCTCGAAAAACTGCGCCATGGCGCGCGGGTCATAGCCGCTGTCATAGAGGATCTGCGTGCCCATGATGTCGGCCTGACTTTCGGCGGTGCGCGAATACTTCAGCAGCAGCGAGTTGGCCGCAAAGCCCGCGCCGAGTTGCGCCAGCACCGCGCCCACTGAGTTGCTGCCCAGCACGCCGCCCAGCACCGCCAGCGGCACCTGCGCGGCGTAGGCCTTGGTGGCCTGGTTGGTGCCGTGGCGCAGCGCCACGTGCGCGGTTTCATGCGCGATCACGCCGGCGAGCTGAGCCTCGTTATCCGCGGCTTCAATCACCCCGCGGTTGACGTAGACATACCCCCCTGGCAGCGCAAAGGCGTTGATGGCCCGGTCGTTCACGCACTTGTACTGGTAGGGATACCGCTCGCCGGGCGCGTGGGCAGCCAGCCGGCGTCCCAGATTGTTCAGATAGCTGTCCACCCGCGCGTCGTTAAGCATTGGAACTTGACGCTCGGCATCTTTGGAAACTTGCCGGCCCAGCTCGACATCTTGCTGTGGCGAAAACATGTTCCAGCCCGGCTTCAGGTGCGTGCGCTCGGCCCAGGCCAGCGGCGCCAGCGCCAGGGCCAGCGTCGCCACCAGCGCCACAGTGTGTCGCAAGCCACGATCTACCGAAGCCCGGCGATGCGCTCGGTGTCTGGCCTGGCGAATGCCAGCGTGCTTCGTTGTCATCGGTTCCTCCCTCGTGCAGGACATCGGACTAGGCATCTTTCCTCGCCGCTCCATTGGCGCGTCCCTTCCAACCTACGATTTGCTTAGATGATAGCTGAGGCCGCCGGGTTCGTTGCCTCTACGATGCAAACTTGGCAAACGATGGTTCCCGTAAGTGCCCCGGCCTCCGGAGCAAGCCGACACACTATACCCAATCTGCAAAGGAGGGAAAACACCGGGGCGGCAGCCCGGGAGGATAGAAGTTACTTCGCTAGGATGACAAGGGCTGGCTAACGCCCGACAAGTGACTCTGCCTCCGCCACCGCAACGGCGGAAGGAATCTCCACGAGACGTCCGCCGGTGGCGCTGGCCGCCTGCGCGCCGGCCATCTGTGGCTGTCGTGAGGCCACGGGCACGACGGCTCCTTCTCCTTCCTTGTGGAAGACCAGGCGCCTTTCCCTCGTGTTCCAATCGATGCGCACCAGGTCACCCATCTGCACCTGTTCGGTAGCCAGCAGGTTGGCCAGCGGGTAGACCACGTGCCGCTCGATCGCGCGCTTCAAGTGCCGCGCCCCGTACTTCATGTCTGTGCCTTCCCGCAGCAGATAGGCCCGCGCACCGGGCGTCACCCGGAACAGGAACTGCCCGCGCGCCGTGTCCAGCACGCGCTGCTGCACCATGCCCAACTCAATCTCCAAAATCTGCTCCAACTGCTCCGGCCGCAGCGGGTGGAACACCACTACCTTGTCCAGCCGGTTCATGAACTCCGGCGAAAACTTCCGCTTGGCCGCTTCCGTCGCTGTCCGCTCCACCTTGGTGTCCAGCTGGTCTTCCTGCTTGTCGCTCGGCTGCACAAACCCCATGCCCACGGTCATCAGCTCGGTGATCTCCCCACCCCCCAGGTTGGAGGTCAGAAAAATCATCGTCGCCGACAGGTCCACCCGCCGGTTGTCTCCCAGCGTCAGCGTGGCCTTGTCCAACATGCCCAGCAGCAACTGCCACAGCGCGTCGCTGGCCTTCTCGATCTCGTCAAACAGCAGAAACGAGAGCTTCAGCTTCTCGCTGTGATACTGCGCCAGGGCCTCCTGGGTGATCAGCGGGTGTGTCTCCCGGTGCCCCAGGTAGCCCGGCGGCGAGCCGATCAGCTTGGCGATCTCATGCGAGTGTTGGAACTCGGCGCAGTCCACCTTGATCACCGCCCGCGGGTCACCGAACAGGATTTCAGCAGCAGCCTCCACGATGCGCGTCTTGCCCGAGCCGGTGGGCCCCAGGAACAGCAGGTTGCCCACGGGCCGCCCCGCTGGGCACATCCCCGCGCAGAACACTTGGTAGAGATCCACCAGCGCGCG
>JACQDH010000261.1 GCA_016201215.1 Acidobacteriota bacterium
GTGGCCGTGCCACGGCCACCTTCCGCGTGGACTCCTTCCCCCGGGAAACTTTCCACGGCACGGTGAGCCAGGTGCGCATGAACGCCACCACGATTCAGAACGTGGTGACCTACGACACCATCATCGCGTTTGAAAATCCCGACCAGAAGCTGTTTCCCGGCATGACCGCGTACGTCACCATCCCGGTGGCCTGGGATAACGATGCCATCAAGATTCCCAACGGGGCGCTGCGCTTCCGGCCGGAGATGTCCGACGACGAGCGCAAAGCGCTGTTCGCCAAGTACAACATCCTGGAGGAGCCACGCGGGAGCCCGGCGGGACGCCTGGCCGCTGCCGGAGGCGAAGCGGGCCCGGGCGCCTCTGGCCGGGGAGCAGGAATGATGTCGCGCCGGGGAGCCGGCGCAGGCAATGGGCCTGACGCGGGGGCCGGCGGAGCCATGAGCGGAGGCCCGGGCGCGGGCGGCCCGCCTCGCGCCAGCACTCGGGACGACTGGGGCATCGTATGGAAACTGCTGCCCAGCAAGATGCTGCAGCCCGTGCGCGTGAAGCTGGGCGTCACCGACTTCACTTTCACAGCCATGAAAGAGGGCAGCCTGAAGCCGGGCGACGACCTGGTCATCGGCCAGAGCAGCAAGACCGGCAGTGCGGCTCAGCAACCGGGCGGGCCGAGACCCGCCGGCGGCCCGATGGGTGGGCCAGGCGGGCTGCCGCGCCGCATGTAGGGCGGCGTTGCAGAATGACGAATCCGAAGGGCCCAAGCGTGGAAGAATCCGCCGCAGCGACGATGGAGCCTAGCGCCATAACCAGCCTGGATGGGGCGGTGATTCACCTCGAAAATGTGCACAAAACCTACGACCTGGGCGAGGTGCAAGTGCACGCGCTGCGCGGTGTTTCGCTGGAGATTGCCGCGAGCGAGTTCGTGGCCGTGATGGGAGCATCCGGCTCGGGCAAATCCACGCTTATGAACATTCTCGGGTGTCTCGATCGGCCGACCCGGGGGCGCTACTTGCTGGAGGGCACCGACGTTTCCCAACTGAGCAAGGTGGAGCTGGCGCGCATCAGCAACCGCAAGCTGGGCTTCGTCTTCCAGCAGTTCAATCTGCTGGCGCGGACTTCGGCGCTCGAGAACGTCGAGCTGCCGACCGTTTACGCCGGCCTCACGCCGCAGGAGCGCGAGCTCCGCGCGCGGGAGTCGCTTGAGCGCGTGGGCTTGGCCGACCGGGCGCAGCACTACCCCAGCCAACTCTCCGGTGGGCAGCAGCAGCGCGTGGCCATCGCGCGGGCGCTGGTGAACCGGCCGGCCATTCTGCTGGCCGATGAGCCCACGGGCAATCTGGACAGCCACACCGCGGTCGAGATCATGGACATTCTGCAGCGGTTGAACCAGGAGGAGGGGCTGACCGTGGTGCTGGTCACGCACGAACACGATATCGCGCAATATGCCCGGCGCGCGCTCGAATTCCGCGACGGCAAGCTGCAGCGCGACGCTCCCGTCCGCGATCGCTGGGTCGCACGGGAGGTCCTGCCGACGCTGCCTTCGCTGGACGAGGAAGACGCGGAGGACGCCGCGAAGTAAACGCCGGGGCGGCTGCGGGCCTTGGCCCGCAGCTGCGAGGTGGTTCTTGGCAGGCTGGGTTGTCATCCCGAGCGGCGTGAGGGATCTCTCTGAGGGATTCCTCGCTGCACTCGGAACGACACCGCAGGGACGAAGGAAGAGAAATGGACTTCTGGAACACACTGCGACTGGCGTTGCGAGCGCTGGCGCGCAATAAGCTGCGCTCGTCGCTGACCATGCTGGGCATCATCATCGGTGTGGGCGCAGTGATCGCCACGGTGAGCATCGGTCAGGGCGCCGAGTATCTGGTCCAGCAGGGCATCCAGAGCATGGGCACCAACGCCGTGTTCATTGCCGCGGGCAGCGGGCGGCCGGGCGGCGCGCGCATGGGCTTCTGGGCGGTGAAGACGCTGACCATCGACGATATGAACGCCATCGTGCGCGAGGTGCCGCTGATCCGCGAGGCCGCCCCGGCGGTGGTTGGCCGGGTCCAGGTGGTCTATCAAAACCAGAACTGGAACACAGGGATCACCGGCACGACGCCGAACTACTTCCGCATCCGCAACTGGCCGGTGCAGGCCGGCTCGATCTTCGGGCAGGACGAGGTGGATTCGGCAGCCAACGTCTGCTTGCTGGGCACGACGGTCTCGCGCATCCTGTTCGGCGAGGAAAACCCAGTCGGCAAGCAGATCCGCATCGGGCAGCTCCCCTTCCGCGTGGTCGGCGTGCTCGAATCGAAGGGGCAGTCGGTGATGGGCGACGACCAGGACGACCGCATCTTCGCGCCCTATACCACCGTGCAGCGGAAAATCTCGGGCATCACCTGGATCCAGTTCATCAACGCCTCGGCGATTTCGCGCGAGGCTTCCACCGCCGCGGTGGCGCCGATCACCGCGCTGCTGCGCGAGCGGCATCGCATCCGGCCGGGCGAGGACGAAGACTTCTTCGTGCGCACGCAATCCGACGTGGCCGACCTGGCCGACCAGACGCAGCGCGTGATGACCCTGCTGCTCGGTTCGATTGCCTCGGTTTCGCTGCTCGTGGGCGGGATTGGCATCATGAACATCATGCTGGTCTCGGTGACCGAGCGCACGCGCGAGATCGGCGTGCGCATGGCCGTAGGGGCCACCGAAAGCGACGTCCAGATGCAGTTCCTCGTCGAGGCCGTGGCCCTGAGCATGTCGGGCGGGCTGGTGGGCATCATCGTAGGACTGATCGGGTCGGCGTTGATCAGCAACTTCCTCGCCTGGCCGACGCTGATTTCCGTCAAGGCCATCATCACTGCGGCCATCTTCTCGGTGGCGGTGGGCATCTTTTTTGGCTTCTACCCGGCCCGTAAAGCCGCGCAACTCGACCCTATCGAAGCCCTGCGCTACGAGTGAAGAAGCTTCCAGCTTTCAGCTATCAGCGAACCGCGCTCACCTTGGCAAACAATTGCGATCCGATAAAGCAGGGGCGGGCGCGGGGGAACGTCCACGAGAGTAGGGGACGAGCTTGCAGAGTTGACGAATGGAAAGGAACCCCTGGCGGGTTCAAACTGACAACTGAAGACTGATAACTGACTGCTGATAGCTGACGGCTGACAGCTTCCTTCAGAACGGAATATCTTCGTCGGAGATTTCCGGGCCGGCGCCGGTGTCCTCAGCGGGAGCGGGGGCCTCGACGTCACGGGTGGCTGGCGTTCCAGCGGCAGCTGCTGCGGCCGACTCCGCGCGTGTGCTCAACATGCGCATGACGTTGGCGACGATATCGTAGCTGGTGCGCTTCTGGCCTTCCTTGTCGTCCCACTGGCGCGACTGGATGCGCCCCTCGATATAGACCAGCGTGCCCTTCTTCAAATACTGCTGCCCGATTTCTGCGAGCTTGCCCCACATGGCGATCCGGTGCCATTCCGTGCGCTTCTGGCGTTCGCCATTGCGGTCCTTGAAGCTCTCGTCGGTGGCGATCGAAAAGTTGCAGACCGCCTGGCCGCTCGAGGTGTAGCGGGTTTCCGGGTCGCGGCCCAGCCGGCCGACCAGAATCACTTTGTTGACGGACATGAGACTTGCCTCCTGATGCCGCAAACATAGCACGACGTTACACCCGGAGTAAACCCGCGGACGGACGTAGCGACGGAATCTTGCCGGCAAACGGTTCTGGGTTTGTGTGGATACAACCAGCACGCTTGAGCGTGCTATCGCTGACCTCTGCCGCCCAAACCTGGCGCCCTAAAGGGCGCCGCTACACAACACCGCCGCCAAGATGGCGGCCGTTTGAAAACGGGGTGGTGGAGGACCGGCGAGCCAGATCATCTGGGGGGTCATGTCATTCTAGGCGAGCCCCGACCCCGTGAAGCGGGGGTGGGGCGAGGAATCCCTCCAGAGAGATTCCTCGCGGAGTTTACGCTGAGCATGGCGACGGCCTCGGAATGTCAAGGCGACCTGCAGGAGAGCGTCGCCAGATCCAAAGTCCCAGCACAGATCGAGGCAGCCGAGACTAACGGGGCAGGGCCGGCGTGGTCGTGGCGCCAAGTTCCTTCAGCTTGGCGCGGGCGCGGCGTTCCTCCTCAGTGCCGGGATACTTCCGAACGATTTCGCGAAACTCACGGATGGCGGCGGCCTTCTGTCCGAGCTCCAGCAGGGCCATGCCTCTTTTCAGACGCGCCGGGGCCAGCTTGAAGCTCTTCGGGTAGTTCTGCAAGACCTTGTCGTACTCGCCGATGGCCTCTTTGTACTGCTTCTGCGCGTAGTAGATTTCGCCGAGATAGAACTGCGCGTTGGAGGCCAGGTCGGTATCGGGGTAGTACTTCAGGTAGTCGAAAAACTCCTGGCGCGCCAGGTCGTATTTTCCGCCGGTGATGTCGCGCAGGCCGTTGGAGTAAAGCACGTCGGCCGAAGGCGGCGCGGCGGGCGGGGCGCCCGAGGCCGGGCCGGTGCCGGGCACCGGCGTGCCGCCGGAAATCTTCGAGTCCAGGCTCTGCACGGTTCCCTGCATTTCAGCCAACTGCTGGTTGATTTTGCCCAGGCGGGCCTTCACCTCTTCGAGATTGTCGGCCAGGCCCTGCACCTGCGTGGACATGGAATCCAGGCGCGCGCCGGAGTTGGCCTGCACGTCCTGCATGGTTTTTTGCAGCGCGCCCATGGTGATGTTGAGTTTGCTGACGGCGTCGAGCTGCTGTTCGAGCAGCGTCTTCTGCACGGCGTGCTTTTCGTCCACTGAGCGCTGCAGGTCGCGCTGGGCCTGGAGCAACAACTGGACGTCGCGCTGCAACTCGATGATCTCTTTGGCCACGGCGCTGACCGGCGCCGGGGACAGCAGCGCGCCGCCCACCGCCCCCGCCAGCATCGCGGCCGCTACGAACACTACCCATCGCGTACGCAAGGGCATTCCTCCTTCGGTCTTTGATCTCCGCTGGGTGCGGGCGGGGCTGCCACGGCCGGCCCGGGAACGACCCTGGCGCCCCGCTGCTCAACCGCTGGTCTGGTTGTTCCGGTCGGCGGGCTACCGGGCCGGGACGAAGTGGCCGCGGCGGTTCTGCTGCCAGCAAGCCTCGTTGCTCGCGGTGCAGAACGGCTTCTCCTTGCCGTAGCTGACCGTTTCCATGCGTTCCGGCGCGACGCCGAGCTGGATCAGGAACTGCTTGGTGGCCTGGGCGCGGCGCTCGCCGAGCCCCAGGTTGTATTCGGTGGAGCCGCGCTCGTCGCAGTGGCCTTCGATGGTGACGTTGATCGGCGCGTTGGTGCGCAGGAACTGGGCCGTCCGGGAAAGTGCCTCACGCGCGTCGGGGCGGATGTCCGATTTGTCGTAGTCAAAGAACGCGTCCAGGACGTTCTTGCGGAACATCTCCTCCATGGTTTCTGCGGGCGGCGCCGGGGGCGGCGGTGGCGGCGGCGCGGCGACAGTGATCCGCGCGCTGGCATCGGCGCTGCCGCCGGGGCCGGTGGCCGTAATCGTGTACGTCGTGGAGGCCTCCGGGCTGACGCGCGTGGAACCTTCGGGCGCGACCGTGCCCACGCCGGGACCGAGGGTCAACTGCGTGGCGTTGGTCGAGGACCAGCTCAGCGTCACCGATTCCCCCTTCTGGATGAAGGTGGACGACGCCTGCAGCGTCACCGTGGGTCGCGCGGGTGCGGGCGGCGGGGGCGGCGGAGCCGGCGGCGGTGGGGCAACTTTCTTGGCGCAGGCCGCCACGAGCAAGACCGAGGCCAGCAGGCAGAACAATATGGCTTTCCCGGAAAAGCGAGAACGCATCATCAATCCTCCTTCAGCAATTTCACCGGTAGGTGAGTTTCCCCGTGCATGTGCACGAAACGGAAGACCGAACTGTCATCCTATCACCAAGAAAAGACCGAGCAAAAGCTGAAACTCGCGTCTGCACCTGCCGGCAAGCGTATTTCTGCCCGCGCGCTTTGCGCCTCGTCAACCGGCTCGCAAGGACCTCCGGCTCCTACTTGGACGACCAGTTGGGCGACTCGTTCTGGCCCTGTGAGGTCAACTGGCGCGCCTGGGTGCCGTCGGCGAGCATGGTCCAGATCTGGCGCGTGCCGCTGCGCGTGGACTCGAAGACGATGTGACGGCCGTCGGGCGCCCAACTGGGCCGCTCGTTGCGCCCGGCGTCGCGCGTCAACTGGACGAGTTGCCGCGTGGCCACGTCCATGACGTACATGTCGTAGTTACCATCGGGGCGCCGCCAGCTAAAAGCCAGCAATTGCCCGTTGGGCGACCAGGCCGGGTCGATGACGTAGCCCATGTCGGCCAGATCCAACTTTTCGGCGTTGGAGCCGTCGGCATTCATGATGTAGAGCTGCGGGATGCCGCCGCGGTCGCTCACGAAGGCGACCTGCTGCCCGGTCTTCGGATTCCACGCCGGAGAAGTATCCACGCCCGCTGAATAGGTGATGCGCTTCAGGTGACCGCCGTTGGGATCGCAGACGAAAAGTTCCGGGTCGCCGTGCATGCTGGACATGAACATGATCTGCGAGCCGTCGGGCGACAACGAGGGCGAACTGTTGGTGCCGCGCCAGCGCGGGAAAGTTACCAGCTTGCCCGTCTCCAGCGAGTAGATGCAGATCTGCGCGCTGGTGAAGCCGCCGGCGGGCGCATAGCAGGTGAAGGCAATGCGCGAGGTGTCGGGCGACCAGCGCGGCGTGAGCGCGATCGAATGCAGGGAGGTCAGTGGCCGCTGGGTCGAGCCGTCGTAGTCCATCACCCAGATCTCCTTGTTGCCGCTGCGCGTGCTGACAAAGGCGATCCGGGTGCTGGCCACGCCGGGCAGACCACCCGAGAGGCGCGAGATGATTTCGTCAGCAAACTGGTGGGCAAAGCGCCGGATCTGCGCGTCGGTGACCTCGCCGCGGTACACCTTTCCCAGCACCGCGGGCGCCGAGGGGTTGCGCACGTCGTAGAGCCACGCCTCGATGGCCAGGTCGTTGCCGCTGGCGGCGAGGTTGCCGAAGGCGACCAGGTGCGCTGAGGCCGGCGGGTCGCTCCAGGCCGCGTGCTTCAACTCGGAAGGCACGCTGGGCACCTGGGTCGGGTAGAAGCTCTTGCTTACCACCTCCAGGATGCCGCTGTACTCGAGATCCCCGCGCACCACGTCGCTGAAGATGTTTGCCAGCGGCTGTGCCGAAGGGCTGCGAGGTGCAAAGTCGGCGACGGCTACCCGCGCCTTCTCCACGCCCAGGCCCGTGCCGGTGCGGAACCAGTCCTGCGCCGCCGCGGGCGCTGCAGAAATAGCCAGGAGCACCACGCTGCCGAGCCATGCTAGGAAACACAAGTGGTTAAGAGGACGCCGGGGAAAACCAGTACGGAATTGTATTGTGTTCATCCGATCGACCTAGCCTCATTTCTGTTCAACCGTGATGCAGGAACTGAGCGCGCCGCCTCAGCGGCGGAACTCAAAGTAAAACTCCACGGTCACGTGGGAACCCGCGTATTCTGCGGGCAGGCTCGGACAAGGGCTCGAACTGAGAATGGCCCGCAGGGCCGAGTTGTCCACCGAGGCGTTGCCGCTGGACCGCGTGAGCTGGGCATTGACGATGTGGCCGTCGCGCAGAATTTGAAAGACCACGATCGCCCGCGGCGCCCAGCGCACTGCAGGGTCCACGGTGGATTGCAGCCAGTTGCTGCTGACGCGATTCCTCACCGCTTCGACGTACCAGGGGAAACGCCCGCCGAAATCCCCACCCGGCCCCGAGAACCCCATGCCGCCTTGCGTGCCCCCGGCCATGGTGAACTGCGTGTAGGGCAGCGAAGGGGAGCCGCCCTGGCCGTAGGGGACTGCGTTGGGCGGCGGCGGGGTTGGGTTCTCGAGCACGCGCGAGGGACGGGTGAAGTAGCGTTGCGGCTTGTTGCGCGCGAATTCAGGAATCTGCTTGGCCGGGGTTTCCGGCTCTTTGGGCCTGGGCTCCGAGGTGTACAGGCCCTTGGTCTCGTCCACGACGCGGCTGGGCGTGATGGCTTCGGGGCGGGGCAGGGGCACGCCGGCAAGGCTGCCGACCAGTCCCACGGTCATTGAGCCGCCGCCCGGGCCGCCCCAGACTTCGCCGCGGTGGGAACGCAGCGTGGATAAAGCGAGCGAGCCGAACAGGAGCATATGAAAGGCCAGAGAAAACAGGAACGGCATCTTCAGGCTGGGGGAAGCGAGTTGGTTCGAGGCGTAAGCCATCTCAGCGAGTGCGCGGGCGCGAGCTGATGGGCTCGGTGACCACGCTAACATTTTGGATGCCGGACTGGCGCAATTCGTCCACTACGGTGGCGAAGCTGCCGAAGGGGACGGTCTCGTCGCAGCGCAGGAAGACGGCGTCGGTCTGGGGATTCTGCATGCGCGCGTGAACCAGTTGGCCGATTTGGTGGATGTTCACCGGCTCGTTGCCTAGATAGACGCGCTGGCCGCGGTCAATGGTGATGACCAGGCGGTCCTCGCTGATTTCCTTCACCGTCTTGGTCTTGGGAAGGTCCACCTCGATGCCCGACTGTAGGATGGGCGCGGCGATCATGAAGATGACGAGCAACACCAGCACCACATCGACGAAGGGCACGATGTTGATGTCGGAGAGCGAAGTGCCGGTCTGATGTGAGAGTTGCGGCATACGTGCTGCGCGCCGGTCTTAGCCGTAGTTCTTTTCGATTTGCGCGGCAACCTCCATGGCAAAGTTGTCCATGCGCGTGGCGAGCTGCCGGATGTCGTTCAGGAAGTGGTTGTAGGCAATCACGGCTGGGATGGCTGTGAACAGGCCCGCAGCGGTCGTGACGAGCGCTTCGGCAATGCCCGGGGCCACGGCGCGAAGGCTCGCTGCGCCGGCGGTGCCCAGCCCGGCGAAAGCGTCCATGACACCCCACACGGTGCCAAACAGGCCGATGAACGGCGTCACCGATCCGGTGGTCGCCAGCCAAGGCATCCATTTTTCAACACGGCGAACCTCATCGGCGGCAGCCAGTTGCATGGCCACGGTGATCGCGTTGATGCTTTTCACGCTGCCGTGCGGGTTCCCGGCGGCGCGCTGCACCTGCAACTCGCGATAACCGGCGGCATACACAACTTCCAGCGGCGAGCCGGCCGTGCCGAGCGACTTGGGCTCGGGCAGGCCCCGGCCGGCGCGGAAGTTCTGCACGAACCGGGCGGTGCGCCGTTCGATCTGCCCGAAGACCCTGTACTTCTGGAAGATGAGCGCCCAGGAGAGCAGAGAGAACAGCAGCAGGAGCAACAGAACAACGCGTGCCACCCAGCCGGTCTGCTCGAGCAGACGGCCCAGTTGGCCTGCGAGCAAAAGCAGTCCTAATCCTCGAATCGTCGGCCCCCCTCAGTGAAGGCTGGGATTCGCTCCCAAAATTACCGTAGCACACGCTCAGGGGTCGGTCAAACAAATCAGACGCATGCAAGGCGATATATGCTGCCTTTTCGGGCACATACGATTCCCGGTGGAGAGGCCGGGGGAAAAGGCTCGGGTGCTCCGGCGCGGGCTTATGGACGGAGGCTACTTCGGCGTGACCGTCAGGTCGTCGAAGGAGGTCACCGAATCGGCCTTGGTCCACAGGCCAACCTGGCCGGCATGGGGGAAGGTGTTGTCTGTAGTTTCAAATCTGAGTTCACCGTCGTAATAGCACTTGAAGCGATTGCCAGCGACCTCGACGCGGAGCGTGTGCCACTGGTTGGGCGTGACGCGCAGGCGCACGCCGCCGAACTGCCGCCGGCTGCCGGCGACCACGTGGTACAGCCGGTAGTTGTCCTCGAGCGCGTTGGCGCGCACGACGTAGTAGTTGTGGGTGTCCTGCACGCGAAACATCAGCCCGGCGGCTTGATCCACTTTGCCTGCCACGGCCTTGAACTTCACGCTCAGATCGAGGTCTTTGAAGCTGCCTTCCTCGAGGATGGCCAGCGGGAAGCGATAGTCGGTGGTATCCGTGGAGGTTTGCGCCAGCACGTTGGGCTTGGACGGTGCGGTGGGGTCATGCTGTACCACCCAGGTGCCTGCGCTGCCCTGACCGGTCAGCGCCAGCCGGAACCGCGCGGGCGGCTTGCCCGGCGTGTCCCCGTCGAAGTTGTAAACCAGGGGCTGGCCGGCAGCCTGCGGGCGCGCCGAGGACGCCGGGCTTGGGGCTATCAGGACTGCTGCAATGCCGAGGACCATCCAGGCGCGCGGTGGCTTCATTTTCCCCTCCGGATTGAGCAGCAATCTACTGCCTGGGGCCTCCCGGAGCAAGCTCCGCTGGCTGGCCTTGCGCGGGACATCGGGCAACAGGCCGTGTGCTAGAATAGCTATCTGCGCTCATGCCTGAAGCCATTGACGTCCGACTCGACTCTCTGACCGGGGCGGGGACGCTGCGCGGTCTCCGTCTGCCGCCCACGCCTCTGGATGCCTCCCAGAGCAAAGCCTGCCCGCCGGGTGACAGGACGTTTTATATCGAGACGTTCGGTTGCCAGATGAATGTCCACGATTCTGAGAAGGTCGCCGGTGTGCTTCTGCGCCGCGGGTACCGCCAGGTGCAAAGACCCGATTCGGCCGCGGTGGTTTTCTACAATACGTGCAGCATCCGCGAAAAAGCGGCGCAGAAGGTTTTCTCCCGGCTGGGCGCCTTCCGCGCCGGGCAGGACGCGGGCAAGCTGGTCGGCGTGCTGGGCTGCGTGGCGCAGCAGGAAGGCGAACAGATCTTCGAGCGCGCCCCGTGGGTCCGTTTGGTCTGCGGCTCGGCGAGCTACCGCAAGCTGCCGGAACTCCTGGCTCAACTCGAAGCCGGGCAGCGCCGCGTCACCGGGCTGGAGACTGACACCGAGGAAACCTTTGAAACCGAGCTGACCCGGCGCGAGAATCCCTACCGCGCCTACCTCACGATTATCGAAGGCTGCGACAAGGCCTGCGCGTACTGTGTGGTGCCCTTTACGCGCGGGCCCGAGCGCAGCCGCTCCAGCGCCTCGATCCTGCAGGAGGTCCGGCAACTGGCCGACGTGGGCTACACCGAAGTGCAGTTGCTGGGGCAGACGGTCAACTCCTACCGCGATCCCTCTCCGCGGCGGATGAGCTTCGCCGAGCTGCTGGTGGCGACGTCCGACGTGCAGGGGATTCGCCGCGTGCGGTTTACCACTTCGCACCCGCGTGACTTCCACCACGAAATTGTGGAGGCGATCGACGCGGTCCCGGCGCTGTGCGACCACGTGCACCTGCCGGTGCAGTCGGGTTCGACGCGTGTGCTCGGCGCCATGCAGCGCGGCTACACGCGCGAGGAGTACCTGGAAAAGGTGGCCATGATCCGGGCCGCGCGCCGGCCCATCAGCCTCACCACCGACATCATCGTGGGCTTCCCCGGGGAGACCCAGGAGGATTTCGAGCAAACGCTGAGCCTGCTGGAGGTGGCCCAGTATGACGGCGCGTTCTCCTTCAAGTATTCGCTGCGGCCCAATACTCCGGCGCAGGCGATGGCCGACCCCATTCCGGAGGAAGAGAAGGGCAGGAGGCTTGCTGTGCTGCAGGAGCGCCAGCGGCAGATCCAGACGGCGCGCAACGAAGCGCTGGTCGGGGAAACCTTGGAAGTGCTGGTGGACGGGGAGTCGCGCCGGCTGGACCAATGGACAGGTCGCACATCAAGCAACCGCGTGGTAAATTTCACTTCACCGCAAGGAACTCTTCTGGGAGACTACGCCCAGGTCCGAGTCACCCGCGCCGGCCCAAACAGCCTTGTCGGTGAGCAGGTCATCTGAGTGTCCGGGAGGCAGCGATGGAAGTGGAGATGAAAATCCGCGGCCTGATGATGGATCCGGTCACCAACATGCCCATCGTAGTGCTCAAGGACACGGCCGGCAGCGCCATCCTGCCGATCTGGGTGGGGATTTATGAGGCCAACGCGATTGCGCTGGAAATCGAAAAGGTGCAGACGCCCCGGCCGATGACCCACGACCTGCTGAAAAACGTCCTGATGGGGTTGAACGTGCGGGTGCAGAAAGTGGTGGTCAACGACCTCAAAGACGACACCTTCTACGCCTTGATCTGGGTGGAGCGCGACGGCCACGCCATGTCCATTGACTCGCGGCCGAGCGACGCCCTGGCCCTGGCGCTGCGCGTCGATTGCCCCATCTTCGTGGAAGATGAAGTCCTGAAGAACTCCAAGATCTCCAGCGCGGTCACCGAGAAGAGCACCAGCGAAGAGCTGCGCAAGTGGCTCGAAGGTCTCTCCGACGAGGACCTCGGCCGGTACAAGATGTAGGCGCCGGCCGCTTGGCGCCGGGCCGCCTGCTCTCCGACTCACCCTAACTACTTCAGTTTTCTATATTTTTTCCTTGCACAACACGTGATCCGCAGGTAGATTGGCTCTACCCATAGGGTTTGGGCGAGCAGCCAGGCCTATATATGGTCATCAGGTTGCTGGCCCGGGGGGAGCAGGCTGCCCTGCCCCGGCAGGGGCAGGCGACATATGACCACCATTCTGACCATTGCCAATCAGAAGGGCGGCGTGGGGAAGACCACCACCGCGATCAATCTGGCTGCCGCCCTTGCGCAACGGAAAAAGAAAACTCTGCTCATTGACCTCGACCCGCAGGCCAATTCCACCATCGCCTTTTTCGATGCGCTGGAGGTGAAGGCGTCGATGTTCGACGTGCTCAGCGACCACCACGCCGAACTGGCCAGCGTGCTCAGGCCGACCCGGTACGAAATGCTTGTGGTGGCCCCGGCCAAACTTTCTCTGGCCAAGCTGGAGCAGCAGCTCGCCGGGCAGTTTGACGCGCAGTTCAAGCTGAAAGACGCGCTGGCGCCGATCTACAGAGAGTACGATTACGTGGTCGTGGATACGCCGCCGTCGCTGGGTATTCTCACGGTCAACGCGCTGGTGGCCGCTACGCACCTGCTGGTGCCCATCCAGGCCGCCTACTTCGCGATCGAGGGCACCGACGACCTGCTCGAGACCTACGAGCGCATCCGCGCCCGGCCCAACCCCGCCCTTAAGGTTCTGGGCGTGGTCATCACCCTGTTTGACAAGCGCACCAACATTTCCCGCGACACCCACGAGCAGATCCGCTCGGTCTTCGGCGCGGTGCTGTTCCGGACGCGCATCAGCAAGAACGTGCGCCTGGAGGAAAGCCCGGCCTACAAAGAGACCATCATGACCTTTGCGCCCAAATCGCCGGGCGCTATGGAATATCGCAAGCTTGCCCTGGAGGTCATCCAACGTGTCGAAGAGGATGGGATTGCCCGCCACACTGAAGATGCGGCATGACGCGCACTACGTAGAAACACTGGCCAGTTACAGCGGCGCTGCGGTCGGCCGCATGATTCCGGTGGACAAGATCCGCCCGAATCCGGATCAGCCACGGAAGACCCTGGGCGACCTGCGCGAACTGAGCGAATCGATCAAGCAGAAGGGCGTGCTCGAGCCGCTGCTGGTCCGCTACGTGCCGCGCGAGGATTCCTACCACATCATCTCCGGCGAGCGCCGCTATCATGCCGCCCGCGCCGTGGGCCTGCGCGAGCTGCCCTGCATCGAAAAAATCGCCGACGACGCCGAGACGCTGGAACTGGCGCTCATCGAAAACCTGCAACGCAAGGACTTGACACCGTTCGAGGAGGCCGAGGGCCTCTATCGCCTGGCGGCGCAGTTCGACTACACGCACGACGACATCGCCAAGAAAATCGCCAGGGCGCGGTCGTCGGTGACCGAGACGCTTTCCCTGCGGAACATTCCCGAGCCGCTGCGCAAGCGCTGCATGGAAAAGGGAATTGTTTCCAAGTCACTGCTGCTGCAGGTGGCCCGCCAGCCCACCGAGAAGAAGATGCTCGAAGCCGTGCACCGCATCGCCCAGGGCGGCCTGACGCGCGATGAGGCGCGGCGCGAGCGCCGCGCAGAGACCACCAACGGGCCGCGGCCGCAGCCGTTCCTCTTCAACTTCCAGCCGGAAAACCAGGCCTTCCGCCTGCGGCTGCAGTTCCGCAAGAGCCATGTGACGCGCGAGGAGTTGATCGCCACACTGCGCTCGATCCTCGCTGCGCTGGAACGCGCCGAGATCGAGTCGGACCCGGCGGTGGCCTAGTAGTCCGGCATCAGTTCTCCAACATTCTCCGCATTTGTCTGGGGCGGGCAGGGATGCCCACCTTTTCCGTTGTCGCCCCAGCCGCAAACCGCGCTACGATGACCCTGCCATGCTGGAAATGACCCCGCAGCAGATCGCCCTGCTGGAGAGGCTGGCAGCGCACGGGTTCGAAATCGTTGTGTTCCCCCTTTATTCCAGCGCCGTCGGAGTGCGGAAGGGGAACTGCGCGGCGCTGCTTCAGCCTGTCGCCGGCGGCGCGATGAAATTGTTTGCCGAGCCGTGCTACCTCGTGGGAGGCAACCTCAGCGTACGCGTGCGGCAGGGCGGCAAGCAGTGGTTTGTCTGGAAAAAGAAACAGCTCGAGGCCACGCCCGAGCGTCAGGCGGAGCTTGACCGCTTCGCCGCGGAGCTTTCCGCGATGCTCCTCGCGACCGCGTGAGGGCGAGGGAGGGCCTTGCGAGTCGAATGCAGCAACGATGAACTGATCCTCGCGCTGATGAGCTTGATCCGCGCCACCAACCCGGCCATGCTCCGGCAGGGGCCCGAGGGAATCACGGTGGACCTGGAATCCCTCGAGGGAAAGAAAGTCCTCAGCGAGGACGAGCGGCTGCTCCTGAAGCTTCAGGCCGTGCTCGCGAGTCCTGCGGCGCAGACCGTCTTTGGCCTGGAACTAACGGGGGCCGAGAGCAGCAGGCTGGTCGGAACCTTGGAACGCCTGGAATCGCTCCAGCTCTGGCCGCCGGACGTGCTGGAGATGAGCCGTAATCTGCGCGCGCGCCTGCGCACCGTGTAGCGGCGGGCGTAACTTGTACCCCACGAAGCGAGCCAGGGTGCCATTCTGCTCCTGTCCTTCTGAGCCCCGCCGGTTTTCAGCGGGGCGAGAAATCTCTCTGTCGTCCCGAGCGCAGCGAGGGATCCCTCTGCGTATTTCTCCGGAGAGATTCCTCGCGGAGTTTATCCTGAGCGTAGCGAAGGGCGCGGAATGACAACGACCAGAATGCCGCACTGAAGCGGGTCGCTATGCCAGCCGTCGCGCGAACGGGGCCGGGTTGCAATCGTGCCATCCGCGATGCAAACTAAATTGGTGAGCCAACCCTACGATCTGATTTGCATTGGGGCAGGGCCGACTGGTCTGGCGTGCGCCATCGAGGCCAAGCGCGCAGGCCTACGTGCCTTGGTGCTCGACAAAGGGTGCCTCTGCAACTCCCTTTACCACTATCCGACCAACATGGTGTTCTTCACCACGCCCGAGCTGCTGGAGATCGGCGATCTCCCGCTCACTTGCGCGGGTGAAAAGCCCACACGTGTGGAAGCGCTCAAGTACTACCGCAAGGCCGCCGAGCACTACCAGTTGGAGTTGCGACTCTACCAGTGCGTCGAGCGCGTGGAAGGCAGTGCTGGGCGTTTCACCGTGCATACGCGCACGGTACAGGGTGTGGGGAGCCAGCACGGCGCGCAGAAGATTGTCGTCGCCACCGGATACTACGACTTGCCTAACCGCCTGGGAGTGCCGGGCGAGGACCTGCCGTGCGTCTCTCACTACTACACCGAAGCCCACCCGTTCTGGGGACAGGATGTCGTGGTCATCGGTGGGAAAAACTCAGCCGCGGAGGCGGCGCTGGACCTCTACCGCGCGGGCGCGCGCGTCACGCTGGTGCACCGGCGCGCGGAACTGGGCTCGACCATCAAGTACTGGGTGCGCCCGGACATCGACAACCGCATCAAGGCAGGTCAGATCCGCGCGCTGCTGGAGACGCGTGTGCTGCGCATCGAGCCCGGACGGGTCTGGGTGCGGGGCAACAACGGCGAGCGGGCCATCCCCGCCGCGCAGGTGTTCGCGCTGACCGGTTACCACCCCGACTTTGAGTTCCTGCGGCAGTTAGGCGTCGCGCTCGACCCGCAGACCAGCAAGCTGGCCATGAATCCGCAAACGCACGAAAGCAATGTGCCGGGCCTTTATCTGGCGGGCGTGGTGATCGGCGGCAACGCAACCGGCGAGATCTTCATTGAGAACGGGCGCTTCCACGGCAAGCAGATCATCGCGGCGCTGACCGGAAGCCGGCCGGAGCCGGGAAGGCCCTGAGCGTCCAAGCCGCGCGAGGCCGCCTGGACGAGCACAGCAGTGCCCGCTCCTGCCTCGATTTGCCGCAGAACGCCCGGCCCTGATAAACTGCTCGCCGATGGCCAACATCCTCAAAGAGGTGGGCGAGACCTTCCTGACCCTCGCGCAGGGATTCAGCGTTACCTTCCGCAACATGCTGCGCAAGCCGGTCACGGAGAACTATCCCGAGGAGCCCGTCCACTTTCAGCCGCGCTATCGCGGCATCCACGTGCTGCACCGCGATGAGCAGGGTCTGGAGAAGTGCGTGGGGTGTTTCCTGTGCGCGGCGGCCTGCCCGGCCAACTGCATCTACATCGAGGCCGCGGAGAACACCGACGCCAAGCGCATCTCGGCCGGCGAGCGTTACGCCAAGGTGTATAACATCGACTATTCGCGCTGCATCTTCTGCGGCTATTGCGTCGAGGCCTGCCCCACCGACGCCATCACCCACGGCCACGGGTTTGAGTTGGCCACCTACGACATCAATTCGCTGATCTACCGCAGGGAACAACTCCTGGAATCCTGGCCACCGAAGAAATCCGCTTCCGCCTAGACTGGTCTGTCGTCGTGATGCCCCGGCCTCTCGGACCCGCCGGCTCGAGTGGCGCCTCTTCCCCCGCAAGTAGCACCGAAACGCGCTAACTTCCGGCTTTTTTCGCCTTCTTACGGGCCTCTTCGATGGGCGGCGCGGGTTCGGTCATCCGATAAGGATCGAGGATCTCACGGAGCACTTTTTCGTCGAGCAGCTTGCGCTCGAGCGCAATTTCGGTGACCGTGCGACCTGTCTTCACGCTCTCCTTGGCGATCTCCGCAGCGGCGGCGTAGCCGATATAGGGGTTGAGCGCCGCGGCGATGGAGATCGTCGCGTTCGCGTAGTAGCGGCAGCGCGCTTCGTTGACCGTGATGCCGTCCACACATTTCTCGGCCAGCAGGCGCATGGTATTCTTCATGATCTCGGCTGAGTGGAGCACGTTCCAGGCCATGGCCGGCATCATCACGTTCAGTTCGAGCTGACCCGCCTGCACTGCCAGCGCCGTGGCCAGGTCCGCGCCGACGGCTTGGAAGCTGACCATGGCGGAGAGTTCAGCCATCACCGGGTTGATCTTGCCGGGCATGATCGATGACCCCGGCTGCAATGCGGGCAAGAGTATTTCGGCCAAGCCAGTGTTGGGGCCGCTGGAAAGCAGACGCAGGTCGTTGGTGATGCGAATCAGTTCGAGCGCCAGGTTGCGCAGCGCGGCCGAAGCAACCGACATGGCCAGGTTCGACTGCATCGTGTAGCGCAGATCGTCGGTGGGAATCAGCTTCTGGCCCGACACCTTGCTGAGGTGCTGCACGGCAAGCTTCTGATACCTGGGGTGCGTGTTCACCCCCGTGCCCACCGCCGAGCCACCCAGGCCCAGCTCGCGCAGCAAGTCCTGTGCTTGCTGCAGAACGCCCGCCCCGCGGCGCAGCGCAGTGGCGTAGGCGGCGAATTCCTGCCCCAGGCGGACCGGCACTGCATCCATCATGTGTGTGCGGCCGGACTTCAGGATGTGGTCGAACGCCTTGCCCTTGCGCGCGAAAGACCGCTCGAGTTCCCCGAGCGACTGTACTACATCGTCGAGCAGTAGCAGCGACGCCAGCCGCATGGCCGTCGGAAAAACGTCGTTGGTGGACTGACCGAAATTGACGTGGTCGTTCGGGTGGCAGATTTCGTAATTACCACGCGTGCCGCCGAGTATCTCGATGGCCCGGTTGGCGATCACTTCGTTCGCGTTCATGTGGAAGGAGACACCCGCGCCGGCTTGGTAGGCGTCCACGACGAACTGGTCGTCGAACTTTCCGGCCAGGACCTCTTCGGCCGCCTGGATGATCGCCCCGGTTCGCTTCGCGTCCACCAATTTCAGTTCGCGATTGGCCATGGCCGCAGCCTTCTTGATCATCCCCATCGCCCGGATCAGCTTGGCGTGCGCGCGATAGCCGCTGATCGGATAGTTATCGATTGCGCGCTGTGTCTGGATGCCGTAATAAGCCTCGGCGGGGACCTGCCGCTCGCCGAGCGAGTCTTTTTCCGTGCGCATCTTCATGGTGGAAACTCCGGGTCAGCTCGAATGTAGGGACGCGGCCGCGCACCAGCATATCACAGGGCAATCAAGGAATCATTGGGACCAGCGGCAGCGGTAGCGTCAAGCATTTTGTGTAAATTGCTTGAGGGGTTTCGATTCCCAGGAGCGGTTGAGGTGGCTGATGACGCCGAACATGATCCGGTCGCAGCTGGCCGGATTCGTGAAGCTGGACATCGGTCGGGTTCGGCGGCGCA
>JACQDH010000266.1 GCA_016201215.1 Acidobacteriota bacterium
CCGCCACATCCCCCTCCGGGCGACAGTCCACTGCAGAATCAGTCGCGTATTTCTTATTGGCCTGGCTTGGTGGGCGCGGCCGCTGCGGGCGGCTGCCGCAAGGCGAAATAGCTGCGCGCAAACGCGGCCTGCTCGCCTCCGGCTTCCACCACCACGGCCTGTACCGTGTACCGCCCGGGCACGAGCTTTTCGAGAGGCAGGCTGATGCGAAAGGCCGCTGTCCGCGCCTTCGCGTCCACGGCGGCGGGCTCGACCAGCGGCGTCGCGTTCGCGCGCTCGCCGTTGCGGAAGAAGACCAGGCCGGCGCGCAGGTTGGCGCCGTCGGAGTTTGGCGGCGAGTAAGCCTGGAAGAAGACGTAGAGCTTCTGCTGCGTGGTGAAGACGCGGGTGACACTGGGAATGATGCGCTCGCCGCCCATCTCCAGCGGCGAAGTTTTCATCTTCGCGTCGGCCGCCAGAGCTTTCTTCTCGACCTCCTTTCCCTCCTCGGTCGGTTTGCGCACGGTTTCGAGCTGGCTCGAGAGCAGCACCGAGCTGAGCTCCAACCGCTCGGGCTGTGCCGGGGGCGCCAGCACGAACTCCTGCTCGAAGGTGCCGATGCGGCCGGTCTCGTTTTCGCGGGCGAGGAATTTCAGCCGGTAGCGGCCCGGCCCGAGGATCATCCCGCCCTGATACACCAAGGCGCGCTGCTGTAGCTGCTGGAAACGTTCGGCGCCGAGCTTCACCTTGACGGTGTCGCGCAGCGCCCCGGCCACGCGCCCGGAGGTTTCCTCGCGCACCTCGGCGGCGAAGTCGAACTCCGCCTCGCGCCGGCCGCGCTTCTCGGCCCATTGGAGCGCACTCGAGGCCAGCTTGGCGGCGATGGGCACGAAGATCTCGTCCTTGCCCACGCGGAACTGCGCGGTTTCCAGCGCGATCGGTAACTCCACGCGCGGGGTTTCGGCGCGCATGGCTTCTTCGAGCTGGCGCTCGCGGTCTTCAGCGGTGAACCGTCCGTAGTCTTTCGGCGCATAGTAACCTTCGCGGTAGCGCACGCGCACGCCCGGCGCATCGACGCGCACCTTGACGCGCCGCCAGCGCCCGTCGGGCTTGGTGTTCGCGCTGTAGTAGCCCAGCAGGTAGTAGCCCGCTGCGTCGGCCTGCACCTTCTGGAAGACTTCGCGGAAATCGCCGGTGTCGAAGAACGCCCGGCCGCCGGTATCGCCGGCCAGCGTGGCCAGCGTCTCCCGCGACTCCTGCCGTGACTGCACCTGACGAAACACCGCCGCCCCGGAGAACATCGCCGTGCCGGCCGCCGCTCCCGCGCCGGGATCGCCGCCCGGAACCGTCGCCAGCAGCCCGCGCGCGTCCACCGTGTAGAAGGAGACGTTGGCGCGATTCGCCGCGTCGGTGGCGGCGCGCAACTGCGAGCGGTTTTCCCCGCCCGTTTGCGTGATCCCGCTGGTAAAGTGGATCACCGATTTCTTCCCCGGGATATCGCGCAGGAGATTGGCTAAGGCTTCCACCGCGGCGAGCTTGCGGTCGTTGTTGAAAATGTTGAACTCGGTTTCGTCCGCGGTGAAGGCGCTGCCGGTGTCTTCGCTGACTGCCTCCTCGCCCGCCGCAGGAGCCGCCTCGGCCGTCGCGGCCAGTTGCGACTCCTTCCCCGGCACAAGCCGCGCCACGGCGCGCTCCAGCAGGGCGCGGTTGTTGGTGAAGTTGGCGATCACCTTGAACTGGTGGCCGAACGCCGCTGCCGCCACTAGGTCTGCTGGCGTCATCTGCTCCCGCAGGAAGCGCTGCGCCGCGTCGGTGGCGCGCAGCAGCTCGGGCGGCTCGAGCGCAGTCATGTCGAAGAACAGCACGATCATGCGGCGGTCGCGCACCGCCTGGCGCACGCGTTCGGGCGCGGCCACCGCGCCCAGCGTCACCACCACGGGCGTGCTGTCTTGGGCGGCAGCCGTCTCGATGGCCTCGATATCGTAGTAATCGAACGTGGAAACCTTCTGTGGCTTGTCGTCCTCGAGCAGGGTGAATTGTTCGGGCTTCAGTCCCTTCACCGGTTTGCCCCCGCGGTCGGTCACCTGCGCGTCAATCAGCACCAGGTCAGTGACTGTGCGGATGGTGCCTTTCTCCTGGCCCTTTCTCTGACGCGGCGGTTGTCCCCGGCCGGTGGGCGCAGCGGGTTGTTGCCGCGGGTTCACGGGCTGAGAGTTCTGCTGCGAATGGGACGGCGAGCATAGCAGTGCGCTCAGCACCAGCGCGGCCACACCTTTCCGCGTGAAATTTCTCCGGCCCGCCATCAGAAGTTCACCCGCATCACGAAATCCATCGAGCGCATGGGGCGCGCTCCCATCACGCGGCCGTACGTGGTGGAGTTCACCACCGTCGAAAGCCCGGTGAAGTTCGGCGTGTTGGTCAGGTTAGAGACTTCCCAGCGCAGGTCCAGGCGGCGCTGCTTGTCCTTGCCGAAGCTCATGCGCCGGGCCAGGGCGAAGATAAAGGTGAACAGGCCGGGACCGGGGATGGTGTTGCGCCCGGCATTGCCGAAGCGCCCCGGCGGCGGCAGCACGAACGCAGCGGTATTGAAAAAATGCAGCGGGTCGCGCTGGCCGGCGGGCAGTGAGGGGCTTCCCACCTGGTCGGCGCGGCTGGAAAAGCCCGCGCCCACGCCGCCGTTGTCCACGCTTCCGCCCAGCACGCGCGCGGTGAACGGCGTGCCGGTCTGCACCGTGGTGTTACCGCTGAGCGTCCAGTTGCCGAAGGCCGCGGCCTGCCAGCCCTTGTGCGCCCAGCGCTTGCGCTCGCCGAACGGCAACTCATAGACGTAGAAAGTGCGGAACTGGTGGCGAACGTCGAACGACGAGAGCCCGCGCTCCAGCGCAAAGTTGTTGTCGTTCTGCGCCACCACTGGCGCGCCGCCGCCGATCGAGCTGGCGTTGTCGATCGATTTCCCGTAGGTGTAGAGGCCCTGCAACATGAATCCCTTCGTGAACCGCCGCTGCACGCGCACCTGCAGGGCGTGATAGGTCGAGGACGCGCCAAACGTGTCGTAGGTGAAGCCCAGCGCGTCCGAGATGCGGCGGTCGAGCGGGGCGCCGGCGGGCGCGCGGTTCGGCGCGCGCAGCAGGTCTAGGTGTGTGCCCTGCGTGGCCGTATAGGTGACCTCGGTGGACAGACTTTGCGCGAGTTGCGTTTCGATGGTGAAGTTCCAGATTTGCGCGTAGCCCACGCGGTAGTTCGGGTCCACCGCTACGGTGTTTCGCACCGTGCTCGCCGGCGCAGGAGGAAAACCGTTCTCGAGCGTCAGGAGCTGCATGGCACTGCTCAGCCGCGTCTGTGCAGTCGCGAAGGGCGGCTGGTTGGCCATCGACGCGGCGAGTTGGTTGTAGATCGAGGTGTTGTAGAAGATCCCGTAGCCGGCGCGCACGGTCATTGAACGCTTTTGCGTCCACCGGCCCAGCGGCGGCTTCCAGGCCATGCCCACGCGCGGCGACCAGTTGTGGTGATCCCCTCGCACCAGCGACCTCGGCAGCGGCCCGTTGAACGGCGCCGCCTGCCCCGGAGTCACCGTGGCCACCGCAGTAAAATCCGCGTTCACGTCGAGGTTGGCGATTTGGTCGAGCAGCTCCACGGGCGGCGTCACCGCCTCGTAGCGCAGGCCGGAGTTCAGCGAGAAGCGCGGGTGGATGCGCCAGTCGTCCTGGAAATAGCCGACGAAGCCCCAACTGCGGAAATAGGTGCTGGAAGTGCCGAAGCGCTCGCTGGTGGACTGCGGCAGGCCCAGCAGGAAGTCGGCAAGGTCGAACCCGGTTCCGGCGACCGGCTGCCCCGTCGCGTCGAGCTGGCTGGTGAGCAGGCCGGTGAAGTGGAACGCGCCGCGCGGCGTGGGGTCGGTACGCGTGTTGAGCTGCATCCGGCGGATTTCTGCACCGGCGCGCAGCGTGTGCCTCGGCAGCGAGTAGGAGAGGTTGTCGAGGAAGCGCAGCGTCTGGTTCCGCCGCAGCGCGGGCACAGGATCGTTGAGGTCGGTGAAGTTGGTCAGGGCGACCTGCGGCACGCCGAAGTTCCTCGGGTCGGTGGAGACGCCGGTGATGCCGAGCTGCCCGGCTACATCTTCGTTGAAGGCAAACTGGTTGAGCGTGTTGATGCGATTGCGGCTCCAGAAGACGCGCGTGTCGTGGAGGAAGCGCTTGGTCCAGTGCTGCGTCAGGCCGAGCATGACGTTCTGCCCGCGCGTGCTGGTGTTGCTCTCGAAACTCGGGAAATTCTGGAACGCGTGCGTGCGCGTCGCGCTGAAGTTGTAGGTGGCCTGGAAGTTTAGCTTGGATGAAATCGTATGCAGGACGCGCACGTTGAAGGAGTCGGTAGCCGTCGGCACGCGCGTCTGCCAATGAAAATTCTGCACCAGGCCCGGCAGGTTGGGCAGCGGGATGAACCGGAGAAGCCCCAGCGCCGCCGCGTCGAGCCGGCTGGCAGGGATCACGCTGCCGAGCGGCGTTCGCGGCCCGTTCGGGTTCGAGAGCGGATCGAACAGTTGCACGCCGCGCGCGGTGAAGTCGCCCAGGCGCTCGGCTGCCAGCGGCACGGTCGCAAAGGTGTCCACCGGGTCGCGCGTGCGCGCTGCGTTGTAGTTCACGAAGAAAAACGTCTTCTCACGGCCGTCATAGACGCGCGGGATGCGCAGCGGCCCGCCGAGGCTGCCGCCGAAGCGCTCCCGCCAGGTGGGAATCTTCGCCGGATTGGTCTCGGTCAGCGAGTAGGGACGCGCATCGAGCGCCGCGTTGCCGTAGCGCTCGTAAAAACTCACGCGGATGCGGTTCACTTGCTGCCGCAGGACGCGCTGCAGGCCCCAGAGCCCTTCCGTGCCTTCGCCGAAGGCGGCGCGCTGCCCGCCCTGCTGTTGCGCACCCTGCGCGCCTCGCTGGCGCTGCTGGCCTTGCCCCTGCCCACCGCGGCCGCCCTGGCGTTGCGGCTGGCCGGGCCCGCCCGGCACCGCGCCGATCATTGGAATGTTAAATGCGCCGGCGGCACCTTCGGCTCCCTGCTGGCCCGGGAACGCGCCGCCCTGGCCGGGCACGCCGAATCCTCCGAAACCTCCTGGCGGCAATCCGCCGAAAAAACCAAAGCCGCCATCGCTGCCCGCGGTCGCACCGCGGCCCACAGTCCCGCTGATCAAGAACGCATCCGAGGAAGAGGCCTCGCCCAGTGGCCCGGCATCCGGTGCACCATTGGCATCTGGCCCCGCGCCGCCCGCTTGCCCGGTGGGGTCCACTTCCTGGAACCCGCCCTGACGCATCCGCTGGCGGATCATCTCAGCAATGTTGGGAGGCAACGCTTGCCCGGGCCTTCTCGCGCCAGAACCTTGACCCGGCGCCGGTGGTGTTGCGCCTGGCGGCGGCGTTCCCGGAGCAAGCTTACCACCGGGCGCGCTGACCGCAGCAGCGGCTTCGCTCGGTGCGCCGGGCTTCGTTGCTCCTGGAGCGGCTGCGTTGGGTTGCGTTTCTGAGGCGGCTTTCGCCGGTGTGACATGCGGTGTTGCTTGCGCCGCGGGCGCTGCCAGCGCCGCGACGCGCAGCGAGAGTTCGATGGCCGGTGCCCGTGCGCTGAGCTCAATCTCTTTCGCGGCTGGATCGAAACCGATCTGCTCGGCTTCGACGCGATACCTTCCGCGTGGCAAGCCCGGCAACTCGAACCTACCGCTTTCCTCGGTCCAGGCCATCCACGCGCGGCCGGAGGCGAGTTCCACTAGTCGCAGGGTTGCGCCGGGCACGGCCACACCTTGCGACGTGCGCACCACGCCTGTGGCCCGCACCGCGGCTGGGGCGGGCTCCTGCGCACGCAACGGGAGACTTAGCAGAGACTGCAACCCCAGCAGGAGCGCGACTTTCTTTCCGAGCACCCGGCCCACCCTTCTGACCCGGAGAGGCCCGCGACTCCGGCTCCCTGCGTGTCGCCCAGAACCGGGATCGACTGGCGAGAGTCGCGGGGAATCTTTGGATGCGTTCTTAGACGCAGCCTCCTGCCCCAAGGTTACGAAGAACCAGCGGCGTTGGCGGCGCGCGGGCCGGCATGCGACAATGAGGTCGAGCGGACCATGTTTCAGCCGCTCAGCGTCTCGCCACGGCACGCATGAACCTTTGGCCGATCATCGCGCCCGCCGCCCTGGCCGCCGCCGGAGCGGGTCTGGCTTCCTGGGGCGCCATGGGGCCCTCGGCGCAACTCTTTGGCCCCACGCTGCGGCGCACCGGCAGCGACAAGACGCTGGCCCTGACGTTTGACGACGGGCCTAATCCCGCCATCACCCCGCGCCTGCTCGACCTGCTCGAACAGCATCATGTCCGCGCGACTTTCTTCCTGATCGGCCGGTTCGTGCGCGCCTGCCCCGACCTGGTCCGTGAGGTCGCCGCGCGCGGCCACCGCATCGGCAACCACACCGACACGCATCCCAATCTCATCTGGCTTTCGCGTGCGCGCATTCGGGAAGAGCTGGTGCGGTGTCAGGAGTCCATCGCCGAGGTTCTGGGCTCTGCGCCGCTGTGGATGCGGCCGCCGTACGGCTATCGTGGGCCGCATCTCGACGCAGTGGTGCACCAGCAGGGAATCACGAACGTGGTGATGTGGTCGGTGATCGTCGGCGATTGGAAACCCCAGCCGGCCGCGCGGTTGATCGCGCGGTTGCGCTCGGTGCGGGGCAGCGACATGGTCGTGCTGCACGACGGCGACCATCGCGCTTTGGGCGGCGACCGCCAGCGCACGCTGACCGCCCTGGAACACTGGCTGCCACGCTGGCTCGACGCGGGCCTCGAGTTCGTTACCGTGGATGCCATTGCCGGCGGCGCATCCCAGGCGCAGCACCCGCCGCGCGGAAACCGGAGAAACTGATGGACGAACGCAATTTCTACGAAGAAACGCAGGAGACCAAAAACCTCACCCTGATGTGCCCGAGTTGCCGGAGGGAAGACTCCTACCCTATCCGCTGGCTGGTGCGCACGAAAAAGAAGGAATTGCCGCGCGGCGCGAACGAAGAAGATCGCAAGCGCTTCGCCAATGCCCGCTCCTACATGGTCCGCGTGGATGAGCTGGTGGCCTGCCGCAAATGCCGCAAACGGTTTGAGCTGACCGGTCAGTCCGTGGTGCTGATCTCAGGCGCTCCGGCCGCCGGCGGTGCCGACTTCGATCCCGAAACCTTTGGCAACCGCTGAGCGCCTCGCCGCTCGTCTGCCTGACTTCTCTTGTCCTCGGAGAAACCCGGCCGCCCGCCCAAGGGGATTTCCACCCGGCACAGGTTTCGATTCGGAAGTTACGCGGTCCGCGGCCGGCCCGCTGGCTTACCTTTCTTTTCCTCTCTCTTGCTCTGTGCCCCCTGTGTTTCTGTGGCCTCTGCGTTTCGCCCTAGATTTCCGGGTACATCTCGAAAAAGGCGGAGATGGATTGCTGCAGCGCGTTTTCGATCTCTTCTTTGCTGCCCTCGATCAGGTGCATGGTCACGCGGGCCGTGCGGCCGCTCTTGAGCTTGATCGTGGCCTCGGTCACCTCGGTCAGCTCCTCAGCGGGGAACAGCCGCATCCCGTACACCAGCGCCAGCTTGGCCATACGCCCCTCCCCTCGCGCCCCCCCTGTGTAGCGCCGGCATCTTGCCGGTGCATTTCGTCTTGCGTGCCATCCGCGCGAAAACCCGCCGCCAGGATGGTGGCGCTACTTGCCCACCGGCGGGCTGGAACTTACCCCCACGGTTCTGGTCGGGACGGTTCTTGTGTCCCGACAATTTTTGTCGGGAAACCGGCCACTTCTGCCCTCCCCGGCGTGGTGTTCAGCCTAGGCGCATCCGCCGCCCAGGTCAAATTCCCGCCGGGCAGAGCATTGACAGCGCACCGCCGCCGGAGCATCCTCATTGACAGGCCAAGCATCGGATTGAATAGGTTCCCCGTGGAGGGTGCGATGAAACGCGTGGCCTTCCAAGGTAGATTTTTCTGGGCGGGTGTGATTGGTTTCGCCCTGGCCGGCACGATCACCGCGCAATCGCCGGCGCCGCCGGCAACTCCAGCCGCGCCTGCCGTGCAGCAGGCTCCGGCCCCGGCGGCCGACGGCAGCCCACCCGCGCCGAAGCCGCGCGCGGAGAAAATCGTCCTCCGAGCGGGAACCAAGCTTCCGCTGGTCCTGCACAACGCCATCACCACGCGTAACGCCCACCCGGGCGATTCGGTTTATCTCGAGACGCTCTTCCCCATCACCCAGGACAACCGCATCGTGATCCCGGCTGGCTCCTACGTGCAGGGCGAAATCCTCGAAGCCAGGCGCCCGGGCAAAGTGAAGGGCCGCGGCGAGATCCGCGTGCGCCTGACCATGATGATTCTTCCCAACGGCTACACGGTGAATTTCAACGCCGTGCCGACCAATGCGGGCACGGGCGGCAACGAATCCGTTGAAGAGGAAGGCAAGATCAAGGGCGACTCCGACAAGGCGGGCGACGTCGGCACGGTGATGAAGACCACCACCGCCGGAGCTGGCATCGGCGCGATCGCCGGGCGCAGCGGGAAGGGCGCGGGCATCGGCGCAGGCATCGGGGCCGCGGTGGGCCTGGCCACTGTGCTGCTCACGCGCGGGCCGGAGCTCGAGCTGCCGCGCGGCACCACGTTTGACATCGTGCTCGACCGCGCGCTCTACCTCGACGCCGACAAGATCCAGTTCACCGACCCCGGCCGGCCCTCCACGCTGGCGGGGCCGCCAAACCGCGAGCCGCAACGCAGCCGCATTCCCTTTTAGTTGGCTGTCTTCCGCTGGGCGGCGAGAAATCGCAGCGGGCTGAAGGTGTCCCAGGCGAGCGACGTGCGCTCTTCGGTCAGCCACTCGCGGATGAGTTTCGCGGTCACCGGTGCGAGCAGGATGCCGTTGCGGTGATGGCCGGTGGCCATCACCAATTCTTCGACCTCGGTGGGGCCCAGCACCGGCAGGTGGTCGGGCGTATCGGGCCGCAGGCCCGACCAAGTCTCCACGATCTCCGCGTCGGCGAGCTCCGGCACTAACTCGAGCGCCGCCGTGAGAATCCTCTGGAGCCCGCCGGGTGTGATGCGCTTCTCGAAGCCGACGTACTCCAGCGTGCTGCCCACCACCAGCCTGCCGTCGTTGCGCGGCACGATGTAGCCGCGCTCAGAGCGCAACACGCGCGTGAGTTGCACCTTGGACGAGCGCAGCGCCAGCATCTGCCCGCGCGCCGGGCGCGTCGGCGCGTAGATTCGCATCCCTTCGATTTCACCCGAATAGCAACCCGCTGCCAGCACCACGTGGCCCGCGGAGAAATTTTCGCCGCCGGCCACGACCCCCGTGCAGCGTCCCGCTTGCAGTACCAGCGAAGTGACCGCCGTGCCGGCGCGAATCTTGGCGCCCTCGTGTGCGGCTGCCTCGAGCGTCGCAGCGGTTAGCGCGCGGTTGTCCACCGAGGCTTCGTAGGGCAGCAGCGCCGCCGCGCGCGCCTCGCGCCCCAGCGCCGGTTCAAGCTGCCGCGCCTCCTCCACTCGCAGGGGCTCGCTCGGTAAGCCCAATCCGTGATGTAGGGCGATCAGCGTGCTCAGCTCGCGCTCGGCATTTCTCCCGAACAGGGCTTCGATGGTGCCTTCGGGCCGGTAGCCGACCTGGCGACTGGAAACTTCCTCCACCATGGCCACGAACTCGGGGTACAGCTCGAGGCTCGCTCGCCCCAGCGGCACCAGAGGAATCGAGTCCGGAGTGTCCGGCGCGGGCGCGAGCATCCCCGCTGCGGCCCAGGAAGCCTCCTGGCCCGGTTGCTGGCGGTCGAACAGCACCACGCGCAACTTCTGCCGCGCCAGCTCCAGAGCAATCGCGCCGCCGATGAGCCCGCCGCCGACAATGGCTGCATCGTAGTTCGCCATGCCCTCATTGTACCAGCATCGCGCTCCTGTAGCGGCGGGCTTCCGCCCGCCACGGTTGGATTCGTCCGGGCCGCTGCCTTCCTCCAGCAAGCAGGGAGAGAGAAAGCACTAGAGCGAGTTGACCAGCTCGACCGACAACACCTGGGCCTTTTGCGCGAGGTTGCGCGCGCGCACCCAGTCGGAAGCGCGCATGGCCTCCCGCGCCTGTCCGACGAATCCGCGGATTTTCTCGACGAGGTCCTGCTGCGCGGAGTTAAGCGTCCGGCCATAGGCCACCTGGAGATTCTGCTCGGCCTGGGTGATGTCTCGGTTGGTCCTGCGTTCGGCCTCGATCTGCTCTTCGGGCGAGAGTCGCGGCGAAAGCTGCGGCGGAGCCAGCTTGGGTTCGGGCGCTGGCTCGACCGGCGGAGCGGGGCGCGGTTTGACGGGCGCGTGTTTCGCCGGCGGAACGCTGACAGCCGGAGGAGGCGCGGGAGCGGTTTCCGGCTTGGTCTCCGGCTTGGGCTCGAGCTTGGGCTCGGGCGCTGGTTCCACGGGCGGAGCGGGAATGATGGCCGGCGGTGCAGCGTGCACCCGGCGCTTGCGGCAGCCCGAAGTTCCCAGCGCCAGGGCGCAGAGCAGGAGCGCAATCGCGATGTTCCGGCCGGACATTCAGGCGGATCCTGTGTGTGCCAGAGGCAGCTCGATGCGGAACGTCGTACCTCGGCCGACCTCGGACTCAAAGTCTATCGAACCATTGTGAAGCTGGACAGTGCGATACGTGCTCGCTAGGCCGATCCCGCTACCCCCCGGCCGCGTGGTGAAAAAAAGCTGAAAGATGCGCCCACGGTGTTCGGGGGCGATGCCGCAGCCGGTGTCCCTGACGCTCACCTCGGCCATTTCGCCGCGCCGGGCGAGCGCCACAGTGAGTCGCCCGCCTTCCGGCATGGCCTCCACGGCATTGAGCACCAGGTTCAGCACGGCCTGCTTGACGAGCTCCCGGTCCACATAGACGGGGGGCACTTCGCCGGGCAGTTGCGTCACCGCTTCCACGCGCGCGTGTTCCATCTGCGGCCAGGCCACGCCGACCACTTCGTTCAGCAGCTCAGACAGATGAGTCTCCTCCAGGTGCAAATCGACCGGGCGCGTGAAGTCCAGGAAGCGCTTGACTACGCGGTCCAGCCGGTCAATTTCGCTGTCCAGCACTTTGACGGCCTGCTGGGGAACTTCCTGGTCGGCGGAGAGGTTTTCCCTCAGGTTTTCGAGCCACAGCCGCATGGAGTTGAGCGGGTTCTTCACCTCATGGGCCACGCCGGCGGTCACGCGGCCGAGTGCCGCCAGCCGCTCGGAGACCTGGAGCTGCGTGCCGATGCGCTCGAGCGAGTCGAGATCGCGCAGGGTCACCAACGCGCCCATGCGCGAGCCACCCTCGGTGATCACCTGTACGCTCACCCCGGCGCGCCGCGTGGAAGCCTCCGGCCCGGTGGCGCCGTCGAGATTCACTTCGGCGGCGGCCACCGCTTGCAACTGTTCGCCCTCGATGCGCAGTGCCTCCCGCAACGGGTGTCCCGCGGGGAAAACCTCGGAGACGCGGCGGCCGAGCAGCGCGTCGGCCGGCATGCCCAGGAACTTCTCGACCGCCGGGCTGACCATCACCGCGCGGCCGTCGGGGGTGAACAGCAACAGGCCGTCTTCGAGGCCGGACATGACTTGGTTCAAGTTTTCGCGCAGCGTGCTGAAGATTTCCCGCACGCCACGGAGTTGCTGGCCCACCTGGCTGATCTTCTGGCTGACCTGGCCCAATTCATCGCCGCGCTGGCCGGGCTCGGCCGCGGCATCCGGCACGGCATCGAATTCGCCCGCCGAGATGCGGTCGAGTTGCGCGGAAATGCGCGCCAGTGGAGCCAGCGACAAGTGGCTGACCAGTGCCGCCAGCAAGGTCGAGACGAACACCGCGCCCAGGCCGAACCAGGCGGCGTTGTGCACGCCCCGCTCGATATCCTTCCAGAGCAGCCCGGTGGTCACCGCCAC
>JACQDH010000041.1 GCA_016201215.1 Acidobacteriota bacterium
TTGGGACCAGAAGCGCTGTCTAAAATGAACGCCATCCGGCAGGCGCGTGTCTGCCCTAAGGGAACGGTCCTGTTCACGGAAGGAGAAGCGCCGCGTGGACTTGTGGTGCTCTGCTCCGGGCGGGTCAAGCTCACCGCCGCCTCCTCCGGCGGCCGGTCACTGATTGTCCGCGTGGCGGAGCCGGGCGAAGTGTTAGGGCTGAGCGCGGTGATGACGGATTCGGCCTACGAAGTAAGCGCCAAGACCCTGGAGTTGTCCCAGATCAGCTTCCTTCCCCGCGACGATTTCTTGCGCTTCCTGCGAAGCCACGCCGAGGTATCTCTTCGAGTGGCGCGGCACCTGGGCCAGGAATTGCGCCGCGCCTACCATCAGGTGACGCGCATTGCCCTGGCGCCCACGGCGCGCGCCAAGCTCGCCGGCCTGCTACTGGACTGGGCGGGCTGCGACGCGCACCCCGCCGCGAAAGCCGGACGCCTCCAACTGCACCTCACGCATGAGGAGATCGGCGAACTGATCGGGAGTTCGCGCGAGACTATCGCCCGCCTTCTCAACGATTTTCGCCGGAAGGGGCTGATTCGGATGAAGGGTACGCTGATTACGATTCCCGAACCTCGCAAGCTTGACGCGCTTCTCTAGCGGGTACTCCGCGAGTTGCGCAGTTCCGCGACACTCGCCAACACCCCGATTCCGTGCCAGTGGAGCAGGCGCGCCCGGCCCAGCCGGCTGAACGGGGGAAATGCGTTACAACCGCTCCGCCCGGGAAGCCGCGGCTGACGGGGCACCCTGAAGGCGGGGCAAAGACAACGCAAAGGGATCAGAAAAACAGGAAGCGCTTGCGCCTGTGCGGCTTCAGCTCCGGGTGCTCAACCTCGGGGACTTGGGGCAGCGACCCGCCTTCCAAAGCTGCGAGGGGGTTGTCGCGAAACAGCGCCTGGGCTGCCTGTTCACCACGGCGCTTCGCGACAATCTCGTAGGCCTGGCGCAGGCGCAGCGGGCGCGAGTCTACGTTGTGCGCGTCACTGGCAAAGAAGTGGATGCGCCCTTCGTCGAGCCAGGTTTCGACCAGCCGGCGCGTGTCCGCGCCGAAACCCCCCAGAAGCGACTGCGCGGTCACCTGAACGTAGCAGCCCTGCTGCAGCCAGCGCTTCAGGCGTTCGGGCTGCGCGCGGATCAGGCCGTTGCGCTCCGGATGCGTGATAATGGGCTGCAGGCCGGAGAGTTGCAGGCGGTGCAGCGTGTCATCTATGGTTGGCGGGATCGCGAAGTCGGCGAACTCCACCAGCAGGTAGTTCTTCTGGTTCAGGGTGTACGTGGCCGGGTTCCGCGCGAGGTCCAGCAGATTTTCGTAGCTCAGGTGGAAATCGCAGCCGGTCGCCAGGTGCAGCCGGTCACCCACGTGTGCCTGCAGCTCGGCGCGGCGCTGCTCGATCAGTTCGGGACGAAAGGGATACTGGGAGTTCGCATGCGGGGTGGCGACGACGTGCGTGATGCCGTCGGCGATAGCCGCCTCAGCCATCTCCACCGACATTTCGAAGGACTCCGCGCCGTCATCGAGCCCGTATAAGGATATGGCAATGCAGGTCAATCATCGATGCGACGAAGATACCCGAAGGCATCAGGCCACACAACGCCGAAGAACGGGGCATGCGCTCACAGTGTTCTGTGGGGAAGGCCGTTTGCCGCACCCAAATGCCCGCGCAACCCGCGCGGCCGCACCACAAATCCAGCTCACCCTCGGGTTGAGCGGCCGAGCCGCCCGCGCAGCTCTTCGGCCAGCGCCTCTTGCCAGAGCGACGGCGCTGTTGCTGATGTGGTAGGTGCCGTAGCGCGCGGTGGGGATCAGCGCGGCCACCAGAGTGGCCAGGTCGGTGGCGCGCGTGGGACTGCGCCACTGGTCACAGACCACGCGGATGGGGCCGCCTTCGCGCGCGAGACGCAGCATTTTGCCGACAAAATCTTCGCGAAAGTGTCTGCGCGCGGGCGGGCCGAACAGCGTCGAGGTGCGCACCACGAAATGCCGCTCGCAGTAGCGACGGACGGCCCATTCGCCCGCCAGCTTCGAAATGGCGTAAACGGAAAGCGGCGCCGGGGCATCGGTTTCGGTGTAGGGCTTGCGCTGCGCGCCGTCGAAGACGTAGTCCGTGCTGAAGTGCGCCACGACCGCGCCCGCCGACTGCGCCGCGCGCGCCACATGCGCCGCACCAGCGGCGTTCACGGCAAAGCCGCGATCGGGATGCGCTTCGCAGTCGTCAATGCCGTGGAAGGCTGCGGTGTTCAGCACGCAATCGGGCCGCTCTGCTTCGAAACATCTCCGCACGGCGGCTTCATCGCAAATGTCGAGCTGAGTGTGCCCCAGCGGCAGAAGGTCTTCCCGGGCGAAGAGTTTCCCCAGCATCTGTCCCAGGCGGCCTTCCGCGCCAATCAGCAGAATCTTCATCGGGGAGAGCGCCGACGACACCATCTGTAGCCTGTGGGATGCGCGTATTCGGCGCGCTGATTATACGGGCAGAGGCTCCGCGCACAAGCAAATTGCATCCAGCAAGCCGAGCGGCCTGCTCAGCGGAACCAGGACGAGAAGACTTACCAAACGCCCAGGGTAATCAACAGCGCGGCAAACACTCGCCGCTACCGCTCCCCATCCTGCCGACCAGCATTCCCACGGCGAGTCCCAGCAGAATCACTTCGATCTACAGCGTAGCCGAACGCTGCCCGTCCGCAGCAGCCGGCATCTTTCCGCATATTGGGCCGGTGGGTAACAGCCGCGCCAGGGAAAGACGGCCAGCACCGAAACAGCAGACTGAGTCGTAACACCACACATGCTGCCCGCGGCACGCGCCGCAGAGCATGTGCAACCGGCTTCGCTAATACGGAACTATTAAGTCGTTTCTGTGTGGCGAATCTCCCCACCGGCGCGCGATCCCGTTTGGCCAGTGAGACTTGCCGTGGCACTGTTCTTGCCTTTCGGGGGATTGTCTCGGGGGCATGCGCTGGTCACGCGAACGGTCTCCCGGTGACGAGGCGCCATGCAGACCGTCAGCGTGGTAATTGCGGACTCCGACGGCCGGAACTGCCAATCTCTGGCCGCGGCGCTGGAGAGGTGTTCCTATCCCCTCGAGATCGTCGCCTGTGCGACGCAGGCGGGCGAGATCCTTGAGGCGGTCCACGCGCATCGGCCGGACGTGGCGTTGATCGGCGAGAGCTTGACGGATGACCCCGGCGGCGGCTACCGGGTCGCGTATGAAATTCATCTCTCCTATCCTTCTGCGCGCGTGGTAATGCTGCTTGATCGCTGCGAAAAAGGGCCGGTCGTGCGCGCCTTCCACGGCGGCGCCAGTGGGGTGATCGACCGGTCGGAGCCTGCGGAGCTGATCGGCAAGTGCATCTGCTGCGTCGCATCCGGACAGATCTGGGCGCGCAGTCAGGACCTGCAGTTCCTGCTCGAATCTCCGGGGCGGGCGCCCCGATTGCGGCTGGCCAGCAAACGGGAGATGAGCCTGATCACCGCGCGCGAACAGCAGATCGTCCGCTTGGTGGCCAAAGGGATGTCGAACCGCGAGGTTGCAAAGGCGCTGCGGCTCTGCGAAAAGACGGTGAAGAACCACCTCACGGCCGTGTTCGACAAGCTCGGCGTTTCCAGCCGCACCGAGTTGCTCTACATGCTGCTGCGCCGCGCCGGTTGAAGGCGGGGTTTGCCAGAGAGCTTCGTCTGACGCGACAGCCCTCCCTTCCGCCCGCGACGCGCTTGTGGACTACAGGGGCGATGCGCGGCGCGGAGCGCGGCCGGCTGAAGTCACACGATTCAGTTGTCCTTGAAAATTATCAGTTCGCGGAAGACCTTCTCGGCGAGATTCGGGTCCAGGGTCTTCAGTTGGAGATAAACCTCCAGGACCCTCGCGTCATTGCCCTGCACGTGGAAAGTGTGCGCCAGCCTGTACCAGCCTTCCACGTCATCGGGACGCAGTTGCAGGGCCTCCTGATAAGCCTTGGCGGCCTGGTCGTACAAGCCAAGCTGCTTATAGACGCCTGCCAGATCGCTCCAAGCCTTGGCTAGTTCGGGCTTCATCTGGCGCGACTCCTGCAGCCGGACCGCTTCCTGATAGGCGCGCAAGGCCTGGTCATACCGGCCGAGGTGGTTGTAGGCGTAGCCGAGATTATTCCAGGCGAAGGGATCGTCCGAGTGGACGTGTAGCACTTCGAGATACTCGGTGACAGCCTCGGAGTACCGGCCGAGGTCATTGTAGGTATAGCCGAGATTGAAGCGGGCCTTGAGGTCGTCGGAGCGCAGGCGGAGAGCCTCCCGATAGGACTGAACGGCCAGGTCGTATTGCCGGAGCCCCCGGTAGCCGTTCCCGAGATTTGTCCAGGCATCTGCCAGGTTCGGCTGGAGCCTGACGGCTTCCAGGTAGGCGTGAACAGCCTTGTCGAACTCGCGCAGTTTCTCATACGCGTAACCCAAGTTGTTCCAGCCCGGGCTGAACTCAGGCTGGTGGCGAAGGCCTTCTTGGTAGGCTTTCACTGCGAGGTCGTATTGCTGGAGATCGTCGTAGGCGTAGCCGAGATTAAAGCGAGCTTTCGCGTCGTCGGGCCGCAAGCGCAGAGCTTCCTGATAGGCCTGGATGGCCCGCTCGTTCTGACCCAGCTGCCGATACAGATTTCCCAGGTTGTTCCAGGCTTCAGCCATGCCCGGCTCAAACCGTACAGCCTCGCGGTAGGCTTGGACCGCCTGGGCGAATTCGTGCTTCTGCGAGACGGAGAACCCCAGGTTGAACCACGCGCGGGCGGCGCCCGGCTGGCGTCGCAGGGCTTCCTGGTGGGCGCGGATGGCCTCGTCGTACTGGCCCAATTCGCGGTACACCTCGCCCAGATTGTTCCAGGGCTCGACCAGATCGGGATTCGCGCGGAGAGAGTCCCGATAGTGGGAAGCAGCTTTCTCGTACTCGCCTGCCCTCTGAGCCCTGCTCCCCATTTCGAACGAAACGAGCGCCTGAAAGGCGCGCGTGCGGCGCGTGGGTTTGGCGTTCGCGCGCGCCGGATGCGATTCGAGGGTGACAATCCATTCGCCGGGGAGCACAAAGCTCAGATTCGTGCCCGCTTCCAGAAGCACTGTCGTGATGCCGATCAGCCGGCCGCGAGAATCGAAGACTCCACCGCCGCCCGAACCCGACGGGCTGGCGGCGGTGGTTCGCGGGAGCCGCACCTGCCCGTAGGTCTGCAGCTCGAAAACGATTCCGGAAGTCAGCACCGCGCTTCGCCCGTCGGGCGATCCGACAGCGAACGCCGTCTCGCCGGCTTCCAGCGTGAGCGAGGGCCGCACGGAGAGCGAAGGATCCTTCAAACCTCTAACTCTCAGGCGGCACAGATCGTGATCGGCGTCTAGGTGCGTGATTGTGGCCGGCCAGATGTTGCCATCGTGGCGCACCTGCAGCGAGACGCCCTGAGCCACGACCTGGAGATTCGTCACCACCTGCTGCGCCGCCACCACCACACCGCTGCCGAACTCAACCGCCTCGCCGTGTTCGTCGAGCGCCTCAACGATCACGACTGCGCGCGTCAGCCGGCGCTGGATTTCCCGGCGCGACTCGGTCGGACTCTTGGCATCGTCCGGGGGCACGCGCGTCGGAGTCTGTGCGGTCGCCGGCCCGGGTGACACGATCAGCAGCGATCCGATTGCGAGCGTGCGGAAGGCAGACTTCATGGTGACGCCGGGGGACGCGAAAAAGTGGCCCTTAGTTTAGCACAGTGGTGATTCGGAGGGTGCCCCGACTGCCGGCGGTCGTGGGCCACATGGGCGAGCGAAGGGCGGAAGGCGGTGGGGTCGCGAAGGTCACAAGCGGCCAGGTCTGCACGGCTCGGAGCGGTCGAGATGCGGGTGCCCGGGATGCCCGCCGAAAGAAAATCGGTCTCTTCCTGTGCTCGGCGGCGTTCGGGCAAATCGTGCGGTTGCCCCTTTGCACGAATAACTTAAGGTCGGCACCAGAGGAGGTTGCAGAGGACGCCGCGGGCGAGGCAAACAGCCTGAAACCAGCGGCACGGTTCGATCTCAGCGTGTCGTTGCACTCGAATCAGCTGGCGGTGCTCCCTTGGATCGCAGAGCAGATAACCGGTACCCGTTGAAGGTGCCGGTGCTTTTCTCCTGGGAGGATGCTCTCGGCGTGCATCAACGGGCCGAGGGCAGCACCCGCGATATCAGCGGCAAGGGTGCCTTCATTCTCTGCGGGGAGTATCCGCCCGCCGGCGTCTCCATTCACCTGGAGATTTCCCTTCCGCCGGCCCCGCAGGCGGTGCGCCCCTTGCAAATCCGCGCTGACGCTCTGGTGCTCCGGGTCGAGCGCGAGGGGTCGCCGCCGGACACCTGTGGCTTCGCGGTGATCAACAAGAAGATTTCTTTCCTCGCCGGCGGCGAAGAGAGCTGATCGAAGCGGCGCTCCGGTCTGAGTGAGACAAGCGCGCCACCATCGGAGCCGGGCGAAAACGCAAAGAACCCGATGCGCTCGACTGTAGAGTTCTCACGGCAAGCCCGCGATCGAGGCAGGAGCGTTCGATCCAACACGAGAAAACTGACTGGCCGCTCCCTCGCCGCACCTACCGCGGCGCGCAAGGCTTCTGAATAAGCATCCCCAGAACAGACCCACAAGAGAGCACACTGTGCGCGACGCGTCCCACAGGCCTGCTTCTGCACCAACAGGCCTATATCTTAATGCTCCGGTGAGGTGGATACAGCATGATCACACAATCGTACATGCGCGGATCAAGACAGCTTGCCAGCCATCGGAGACCCGGGATTGAAGTCCTTGGGACTGACGAGGCCAAGCGACTCAAGTCGCCGGGTTGGACGCCATCCCCGGGCTGCAGCAATCGCGACACTCGGAAATTATCCACAGGCAGTGATCTCCCGGCAACTTGCGGGGGAAATGTGCAGAGTTTTTCATCACTAAAAAGTTCGATTTACCTATCTAATTGATTCCGCGCCATGTGCGGCCTCAGCGACCTGCAAAGTCTTTGCAGTGGCCAGTACCTCAACTAAAAAAAAGTGTGCAATAGTCCGCAACATGCGGGAAATGGCTTGCACATGTCTTCATCAAATAAATTCATTTCAGGTACCAGTCTAATTTGTAACTTGACAACTAGTACGATCAGAAAGACTATGCGACACGTTCTGGAATACCGGTCTTGCTGAAATACCGGTCATCAGAGCGAAACTGACTACGCCGGCTTGCCCGGCCCGAGGCGTGGAAGGCCACTCGCTGTAATTGCTTCTCCATTAACTCGCCTTGCGCACCTCGGGAAACTCCAGAGTAGCAGGACTGGTTGCGCACAGGAAGTCTTCCGGCCCCGCGGAAAACGGCCTGTGGGGAGCGCGCAGATCCTGAGCTCGCTCACGCAACCGCTTGAGAATTCCGCATAGGGAAGCTCGGCACTGTGACTGAGACAGCGGAGCCATGTCCATATTACAACCAATCAGCGTAGTCACGGTCACAGCTCCACCCATTCAAGTGGCACCAGAGGAAGATCGCTGGTTTGCCGTGCAGACTCGCGCCCGGCACGAGAAGAAGGTGGACCGGCAACTGCAAACTGACGGCATCGCCACGTATCTCCCGCTTTCAGCTGAGATTCACCGCTGGACGGACCGCCGAAAGCTGGTGCACATGCCTCTGTTTCCCTGTTACTTGTTTGTGCGATTGAATTGCCTGCATCGCGCCTATTACACCGTCGTTCGCACGCCTGGAGTGGTTCGATTCGTGGGCACAAGGACGAGTCCTTTGCCCGTTCCGGACAAGCAAATTGAAGACATTCGCCACATTCTGGCGCACTCGGTTTCCTGCGAGGTCTCGCGATTTCTCGAAATCGGCCAGCGGGTTCGCGTGGTCGGCGGGTGCCTGCACGGCATCGAGGGAGTTCTTGTGGCGCGAAATCAGGACCGCACGCTGGTGATTTGGGTCGCGCCAATCCAACGTTCGCTGATCATCCGCATCGGCGACTACCGCGTCGAGAAGGTCTGAAGGGAGCTGGCTGCGGCACCCGCGATCACAACGAACGATGCCGACGCCGACCGGGGGAAAGCATTGGGAAAACAGATGGATAAGCGGAAACGCGAGAGCGATCAGGAGGGATCAATGAGGATCGCGAGAGTCGTCTCGGTCGGCCTGGCAGTTCTCTTCCTGGCTGTGGGTGCTGCCGGGCAAGTGGCTTCGCCGCCGGGCACGGGTCACCCGAAGGTGAACTGCGACAGCCAGGTGCGCTCCACCTACCTGCTGGGACCGGATGATGAGCTGGAAATTTCCGGCCCGGAGCTCGATGAACTGGCCAGCAAACCGGTCCGCATTGACGGCGAGGGCGACATCCAGGTGCCGTTGGTGGGGCGCGTCCATGTGGCCGGGCTGACCGTTCAGCAGTGCGAGCAAGAGCTGAACAAACGCCTGAGTTCCTACATCCGCCACCCGCAGGTTGCTATCAACGTCAAGGAGCTACGCAGCCAGCCCGTCTCCATACTGGGCGCCGTAAACACCCCGGGCGTTCATCAGGTGCAGGGACACAAGAGGCTGCTTGAGATGCTCTCCCTGGCCGGCGGGATCCGGCCGGACGCCGGGTACAGCATCCGCATCACCCGGCAACTGGAGTGGGGCTGCATCCCATTGCCGAGCGCGACGCTGGACGCCTCGGGCCGGTTCAGCGTGGCTCAGGTCAATTTGAGAAGGATCATGGAGGCCAAAAACCCCGAGGAGAATATTCAGATCTTTCCGCATGACGTCATCTCCGTCCCCAAGGCGGAGATGGTGTACGTGATCGGCGATGTGAAGCGCGCGGGCGGATTCGTTCTCGGCGAACACCAGTCCATCTCCGTCCTCCAGGCGCTCTCGCTCGCCGAGGGACTGAGCGGGACCGCTGACGCACGGCACACCAAGATCCTGCGGCTGAAGCCCGAAGCCGATCAGCGCATAGAGATCGCCGTGGACGTCAAGCGCATCCTCACCGGGAAGACGGGAGACGTTCCGCTCCAGGGCGACGACATCCTGTTCATTCCTGGCAATACGGGTAAGAAGGTGGCCCTGCGCGCCATCGAAGCAGCGATTCAAACTGGAACCGGCGTGGTCATCTGGCGCGGGCGCTGAAGCCGGTCAAAAGGACATAGAATGGACTCTTCCAACTTTCCTCTCGAAAAACTGAATCGTATCCGGCCTGTACTCGGCAACAGAGTAGAGGAGCGTCCCGCGTTGTACGGATATGTGGAGCCGCTCCGGGCGGAGGTCGCCGCGGCGCCGGGTTACGACAGCTTCCTGGACTACTGGCACATTCTGATCCGCCACAAGAAGACGCTGTTGCGCTTCGCACTGGCGGGGCTGGTCGCGGCGATCCTGATCAGCCTGGTGCAGACGCCGGTTTACCGCGCGAGGACTTCGCTTGAGATTCAGGATTTCAATGAGAACTTCCTGGATCTGAAGAACGTGGATCCCACCAACTCCACCGGCAACTACACCGCAGCGCAGTCGTATTTCCTGACGCAGATCAAGATCCTGCAGAGCGAATCCCTCCTCGAGCGCGTGATCGACGATCTGAACCTCCCCATATCGCGGCCAGCGACCGGCTGGCGGGCGTTCGCGTCGCGCGCGCAGCGGCTGCTCGGATTGACGAGCTCCCCGCGCCTCCCGGAGAAAGAGGAGTTGATCCGCCAGGCAGAACGCAACCTGACCGTGCGCGCCTCCGGCGAGACGCGCCTGGTGGAGGTGCTGTACGAATCACAGGATCCCAAGTTGGCCGCGGACTTTGCCAATACGCTGGTCAGCGAATTCATCGAACAGAGCCAGGAGATGCGCTGGAAGTCCACCCAGCGCACCGGCGACTGGCTGACCAGCCACCTGGGTGAGATGAAGGCCAAGCTAGAACAGTCCGAGGCGCAGCTCCAGGAGTACGCGCGCACCTCCGGGCTGACGTTTACCTCGGAGAAGGACAACGTCACGGAGATGCGGCTCAAGGAACTGCAGGGTGAGCTCTCCAAGGCCCAGGCCGACCGCGTCGCCAAGCAGGCGAAATTCGAGGAAGCGAGGAACAAGCCGGTGGAGTCGCTCCCGGAAATGCTCGACGACCTGACGCTGCGCGACTACCGCTTGAAGCTGACCGACTTGCAGCGACAGCTCGTTGAACTCGGTGCAACGCTGACCCCCGCGCACTACAAAGTGCAGCGCGTGCAGGCCCAGATCGCCGAGCTGGAGTCCGCCCTGAAGAAGGAACGCACCAACATCCTGCGTCGCATCGGCAACGAATACCAAGCCGCCCGCCGCCGCGAAAGACTCCTGGCCCAGGCCTACGCCGAGCAGGAGAAGATCGTGGCGCATCAGTCCAGCAAGGCCATCCACTACGGCACGCTGAAGCGCGAAGTGGATTCCAGCCGCCAGCTCTACGACGCGCTGCTGCAGCGGGTCAAGCAGGCTGGCCTGGCTGCCGCCATGCGCGCCAGCAACGTGCTGGTCGTGGATGCAGCCAAGCCGCCCTTCCTCCCTTACAAGCCCAACGTGCCGGTGAATTCGGCGCTCGGGCTACTCTGTGGCACATTCCTGGGGTTTGGATTCGTGGTATTCCGCACGCGGCTCGACCGCAGCATCCAGGCTCCGGGCGACGTGCAGGTTTATCTGAATCTGCCGGAGCTCGGCGTCATTCCGCTGGCGGAAATCTCCGAGACGCGCTGGATCTCCGGCCGCACGCCGGGCAAGCGTACGCCCCTGTTGGCCAAGTCCCTGACCAGCGACAACGGCGCGCCCGGCCGCGCGGCTTCCGATCCAAGCGACTGCCTGGAACTGGTGACCTGGAAACACAAACCGTCGCCTCTGGCCGAATCCTTTCGTGCGACGCTGACCTCGATTCTGCTCCCCAGCCAGAACGGCGACCATCCGCAGGTCATCGTCGTCAGCAGTCCCAGCCCGGCTGAAGGCAAGACGACTGTGGCCAGCAACTTGAGCATCGCCGTGGCGGAGATCGGTCGCCGCGTGCTGTTGATTGACGGCGACCTCCGCCAGCCGCAACTGCACAAAATCCTTGGCGTCTCGAACAGTTGGGGCCTGAGCGACATCCTGCTCTCGGATTCGCCCATCGAGTCAGTTCCATTGTCGCACTTGGTCACCGAAACGCGCATCCCGGGGCTCTCGCTGCTGTCGAGCGGCACCAGCACGCTAAGCATCTCCCACCTGCTCCACTCGCCGCGAATGGAAGCGCTGCTGGCGCGGATGCGCCGGGAGTTCCAGATGGTGCTCATCGACGCACCGCCCATGATGCATCTGGCCGACGCGCGCCTGCTAGGCCGGCTCTCGGACGGCGTTGTGCTGGTATTCCGCGCTGGCCAGACTACGCGCGAGGCCGCCCTCCTGGCCAGCCAGCGCTTCGTCGAGGACGGGACGCGAATCCTGGGCACCGTGCTGAACAGTTGGGATCCGCGCAAGACCCCGGGCCACGGCTACGGCTACGGGTACGGCTACAGCAAGGATCACGACCGGAAGAACCCTCATTCGCGGCACCGCTGAACCTTCAAGAGCGGCCCCACCCTGGCGGGTCGAGCAGGCCGAGAATGCAGGTACAGAACCGCAGATTTTCCGCAAGAGTCGAGGGCTTTTGAGTTCCCACCGCAACAAGTGTCCCGCTGGCGAGGAGCTGGTCGATAGCTCGCGCTCTTCCTGGGCAGAGCTCAAAGGCACGCAACTCGAGAACCCATGAGCGAGTCCCAACAATGATCACTGCGGGCGGGCTCCGGCCGGAGATGCGAAGGTCCGTGGTCATTCGCGCGCGAACCACGCGACCGTTCGCGCCGAAGCAGGGGCATCTGCTCGCTTCGTTGGCTTTTGCTTTCCTTTGCCTGTTCGTGTTCGCCATCCCACTGGAGAACGCCATTGTTCTTCCGGGCGTGGGCACGATGGGGCGCATGGTAGGGTTGGCGGCATTCGGCATGGGCATTCTGGCCGTGTTGGACACCGGGAAGTTGCGCTCGCTTTCCCTGGCTCACCTGCTGATGGCTGCGTTCGTGGTCTGGACGAGTCTGACGTACTTCTGGAGCGGGGCGCCGGAGCGCACGCTCGAGGAAATCCTGACCTACCTACAACTGCTGGCCATGGTGTGGCTAATCTGGCAGCTGGCCCCACAGCCGCGCCAGCTGCCGCGTCTAATGCAGGCGTACCTTCTGGGGACGGCCGTCTCTGGGATCGGAACGATCTTGCAGAACATGAGTTCGTCGTCCGCCGTTGTCCAGCGTTACGCCGCGTTCAACATCAACCCGAATGACGCCGGGCTGCGCCTTGCCTTGAGCGTGCCGCTTGCGCTTTATTTGGCCGCGGTCGAAAGAGGCAGCCTCCGCGCCTGGCTCTACCGCCTGCATCTGGTGGTTGCCGTCTGGGCGATCTCCCTCACTGCCTCGCGTGGGGCCCTAATCGCTCTTCTCGCGGGCCTGCTGATGATTCCCCTCAGCTTCCGGAGGTGGACGTTCCGCCAGAAGGTGGCCATGGCAGTGGTCATGGGGATTGCCGCCTTCACGGCCGTGGCCGTGGTCCCGGATTCCTCCTGGCTACGCTTAGGGCGCATCGGAGCGGAAATCAGCCAGGGCACAATGAACAAGCGGACGGTCATCTGGCAAGCCGGCGTGGATGTCTTCCTCGAGCACCCGTTCGAGGGGGTTGGTGCAGGTGTCTTTGGCCCGAGCGTGCAGCGTGAGCTGGGAGTCGCGTGGGTGGCACACAATACGTTTCTCTCCGTGCTGGTCGAACAGGGTGTGGTCGGCTTCTCCATCTTTCTCCTCCTGCTGCTGACGATGGTGTTCGCAGCCCTGCGCATGCCGCCGCTGGAACGCAGTCTGTGGATCGTGATGCTGCTGACGTGGGCTGTCGGCGTGTCGGCGATGACCTGGGAGTACTCCAAGCCGACCTGGTTCCTGTTCGGACTGCTCACGTCCGACATCTCCGCCCTCAGCGCGGCATCGGAGCGGTATTTCTTCCGGCACCCGTTCCCGCCGCGCGTGATGATTCAATGAGTGCGGCCGCTAGGAACCCCTAGGGAAACTCTTGAACTTGAATCTGAACCTCCTGCAGGCCGAAGCCACAATTGGTAGGAACCGGCTGGGACACACGCGGGAATCCCGATGAGTTCGACTCCGAACACCGCACCTTTGCTGGAACCCGACTCGGTCGGGCAGGCACCCAGCGTTACGGCACGACCGCAAGAGGCACGGAACAAAGGACACCGGATGAGTTCTGCGACCCCCGACACGTCGAGGTTTTCCGCCACGGGCCCCGCCAGCACCGCCGAGAAGCTGGTGCAAGGCGCTTCCCTGCGGTGGAACTTCAGTTGGACTCTTGCCGGCAACGTGATTTCCTCCGGCTGCCAGTGGGGAATCTTGGTCCTGCTGGCGAAGATCGGTAGCCCGGAGATGGTCGGTCAGTACGGACTGGCACTGGCGATCTCGATTCCAGTCATCGCCTTGGCCAACCTGCAGCTCCGCGCCGTGCTCACCACCGATGTGCGGGAGCGGGTCCATTTCGGCGACTACCTGAGCTTCCGGCTGCTGACGACTCTGATTGCGGTTCTGGTCATCGCCGCGGTGCCCCTGATGATGCACTACCGCTGGGAGTCCACCCTGGTGGTTGTGATTGTCGGCCTGGCTCAGGCGCTCGAAGCGATCAGTGACGTCTATTACGCGCGGATGCAGTTCTACGAGCACATGGACCGGATCGCCAAGTCGCTGATCGCCCGCGGGCCGCTTGCACTGGCAGCAATGGGCGCCGGCGTCTATCTGACTGGCAGCGTGGTCTGGGGAGCCGTGGGACTGACTTTGGCGCGAGCGCTGGTGCTCGTAGGGTATGACATCCGCAGGCGCACGCAGTTGACGCCCCGAAGCGTTTCCAGCCCGCAAGAGCTGCGGCAAATCCTCGCCGCGGAGCAGGGAGCACTCCGCCCTCGCTGGAGGCTGAGCATGCAGGCCGAGTTGCTGCGCATCTCAATTACGCTCGGCGTGATCGCCCTGCTGGCCTCTCTGCTTCCGAACATTCCGCGGTATTTCATCCATTCGTCGCTCGGCGAGAGGGGACTGGGCATTTTCACGGCCACGGCTTTCCTGGTGTCGTCGGGCAACCTGATCATCTCGGCGCTGGGACAGTCGGCGTTTGTACGCCTGGCCAAGCATTACGCCGCCGGCGATGTCGCCGGATTCAATTCGCTCCTGCTGAAACTGGTGGGAATCGGAGCGCTGCTGGGCATCGGCGGCATCGGCGTCGCAGTCTTCTTCGGGCGCAAACTGCTGGCACTGCTCTACCGCTCGGAATATGCCGAACACACGGATCTGCTCGTCGCCCTGATGGTGGCGGGCGCACTGAGCTACCTGGCCTCGCTGCTAGGGTCGGCGGTGACTTCGGCGCGCTTCTTCAAGCCGCAGATCCCCCTGCTGTTGACGGCGGTCGCCACCGCTACCATTTCCAGCCTGGCCCTGATCCCTTCGCGCGGGCTCTTGGGCGCGGCCTTTGCGGTGGTGATCACCTCCACGGTACTTTGCGCGGGAGAAGTCGTGCTGCTTTGGCTCGTGCTGAAGGATGTGAACCGGCCGGCGGCCGCCGAGGGCTGATGGCGAAGCCACGCTCCGCGGCAGGAGCCACTCCCCGGTTTGCTGAGACTAGCGCAGGACGGATGCAGGAAACAGTGACCCAGAATCTGCTCGAGCTCGAAACCCACTTCTCGTTTGGAGAGAACTGGGCGCAGTACGCCCGGAAGATTGACGAGAGGAGGATCGAGGAAGCGGAGAAATCCCTGGTCCGTTTGGTGGGCCGGGAAGCGATCCAGGGACGAACATTCCTCGATATCGGCTGCGGATCAGGCCTGTTTTCCGTGGCGGCGCTGCGCCTCGGTTGCCAGCGGCTTCTGGCAGTGGACCTCGATCCTAGGTGCGTGGAAACCACGCGCGGGATGCTCCAGTTCCACGCCGCCCGCGCTCGCTGGGAATGCCGATGCGTCAGCGTGTTTGAGCTGGATCCGGCCAACGTGGGGACGTTCGACGTGGTGTACTCCTGGGGCGTGCTCCATCACACCGGCGCCATGCACAAGGCGATCGGCGTGGCTTCAAAGCTGGTCGCCTCGGGCGGACTGCTGGCGCTCGGCCTGTACGGGAAGACGCCGTTCTGCGGCCTCTGGCGGATTGAGAAGAGGATCTACTCGCGCGCGGCGGGATGGGTCCAGACGGCAATCCGGGGCGCGTATCTGAGTCTATTCCGCCTGCGTCTGGCGTTGAAAGGGGAGAGCTTCCGGAAGCACCGGGAGAACTATTACCAACAGCGCGGCATGGACCTATACCACGACATGCACGATTGGCTGGGCGGCTATCCTTACGAGTCGATTTCGCCGCGCGAGGCGGTGCGCTATCTCCGCGAACTGGGATTCGAGCCCGTTCGCTCCTTCGTGTATCCCTGCATCGGCCTGCTCGGCGCCGGTTGCGACGAATACTGCTTCACCAAGCCGCTTCCGAAAAGCTCCTCAGCGGCCCTGCTGGCCGGCGCCTCCGGATTGAAAGTAGTTTAAGGCGCTGGGCAAAGCTGCATCTTGGATGGGACACCGATGCGATCTAAACGAGGCAGCGCGGCAGATTCCCGCAACCGGACGCGGTTGTGCCGGTCTTGGCCGGGGCGAAAAAACGCCCCATGAAAGCGCTTCTCCGAATCGGTTTGGTGACTCTGACCTGCGCCGCGCCCTGCTACGCGCAGACGCCAGCCTTCCCTGGCGCGCAGGGCGGCGGGGCGGGCTCAGTGGGCGGCCGGGGGGGAAGCGTCTGCGAGGTGACCAACCTCAACGACAGCGGGCCGAACAGCCTGCGGGACTGTGTCACCCGCTCGGGACCGCGCACGGTCGTCTTCCGCGTTTCGGGTGTGATCCAGCTCACCTCGGGCGGTATCCGTATCTTTCAACCGTATCTCACGGTGGCCGGACAGAGCGCACCGGGCGGGGGCATCGAGATCAGTGGGCGGAACATCGGGGAAAACGTCATCCTGGTTTACACGCACGACGTCATCTGGCGCTATACGCGCATCCGCAAGGGCTACAACCCCGCGAGCCGGCCGGGCTCGCAGGTGGGCACAATCGTCTATATCGCCAACGGCTCCTACAACGTGGTATTCGACCACAACTCGTTCAGTTGGTCGCAGGATGAGTGCATGAATCCATGGACCAACGAGCGTTCCGTGGCGGAGAGCCCGGCGACGCACAACGTCACGCTCTCCTGGAACCTGGCGGCAGAGGGCTTGAAAGGCCATTCGACTGGCCTGCTGATTGGCGCCAATCCCGGCAGCAGTTTCGCGGCGCAGATGAACGAGATCGACGCGCACCACAACCTGATGATGAATTTCGATCACCGCTTGCCGCTCGTCCAAGGGACGCCCAACATCCGGTACATCAACAACGTGACCTACAACTGGGCGTACTACGCCGGGCAGTGGCTCGGCGACGGCAGTTGGGACATTATCGGCAACCTCTTCAAGCCCGGGCCGATGACCCGCGGCCTCACGGCGCACGAAATCCAGCTCTCCGAAAAGGGCGCTCCGGATCAATGCTGCGCCCCGCCGAGCGCCTACATCGCGGGGAACAAAGGCCCTCACCTCAGCGACCCCGCAGCGGACAACTGGACGATGGTCGCCCGCGTGGCCGGAGAGAACGGCGGTGAAACCGGCCCGGCGCCGGTGAACTGGCGTCGCAGTGCGCCTCTGCCCGCCCAGAAATTCCCCATTCTGACCGACGACGTGAACCGGTTGGAGGGCGTGCTGTTGCCCACCGTGGGCGCATCGCAACGGCTGGACTGCAGCGGAAACTGGGTCGTGAATCGCGACTCGGTCGATCTCCGGCTCATCGGGGAATACTTCAACGGGCAGGGACGCCAGCCGGTCACGGAGGACGAAGTAGGTGGTTTTCCCGTCATCTCCGCCACCCAACCCTGCGCTGACTCGGACCACGACGGCATCCCTGATGCCTGGGAAATCGCGCACGGCCTGAACCCCAAGGATTCTTCCCACGCCAATAAGCTTAACCCGGGTGGGTACACGAACCTCGAGCACTACCTGAACGGCCCGGTCCGCACGGAGGACTTTTCACAGCCGAAGCGCAAGCTCAGCTCGAACTGGGGAGTCAGCACACGGTCTCTGCGCGTTAGGGGCCCCGCTGGCCCGGGCCAGCGGCAGACGTGGACCTACTGGAAAGCCGACACGTTTGCGACGGACCAGTATTCGCAGGTCGTTGTCGCGCCGGAAAGCGTGGAGGCGAACCCTGAGGGAATTGGCGTGACGGTGCGTTGTTCGACATCCGGCGCCCCGATGTGTTACCGGTACATTGCGTTTCCAGATGCCCGGCTTTTGCAAAAAGTGGTCGGTGGTACGGTCACCAACCTTGCGTCTGTGAGCTCCCCCACACCCGCGATTCACGTCCTGCGATTGGAAATCTTCGGTACAACTCTGACGGCAAGCTTGAATGGCGCGACCGATCTGACGGCACAGGATTCGGCCATCGCTTCGGGAGCGCCGGGAATAACGGGTCTCGAATTCCTCAACCAAGGGGCCTCTGATTTTCGCGTGTCGAAATGGGAGGGTGGAAGTCTGAATGCAGGCACAGCAGCTCTCGGCATGATCCCCGCAGCCGGCCAATTACGAGACGAAACCACGCTCGAATCGCAGGCGACAGTCATGCACCACCTGCGGGAGCGGTTGTCCCTGTCGGCTCGTTGGGCTGCTGCCGGCCTGCGCGACGCGCGTCCCCACGTCTATTGGCTGTTATCCATCTTGCTCCTACTCTTTCGACGCCCGCTCGGCCGCCTGTTGAGTCGGCCCTGGCGCCGCCGCAGGAGCGGCGCAGCCGGCAGCAGGCTGAAGTCCCGCGCGGGATCGGGGGAAGCGTCGCTGCTTTCCACGCGCGAGAATCGCCCTTGAAAATCCTCTTCCTTGTCCGGCAACTGAATTATGGCGGAGCGGAGCGCCAGTTAGTGACTGTGGCTAATGAACTGGCTCGACGCGGGCATGAGGTGGTCATCGCCGCCTACTACGGCGGGGGCGCGCTCGTGCAGGCGATCGACACCGCGCGTGTTCGCCTGATCGCTCTGGGTAAACGCTCGCGCTGGGACCTGCTTTCTTTCTACTGGAAACTCCTGCGCGTCGTGAGGCGGGAGAGGCCCGCGGTCCTGCACGGCTGGATGCTCACCCCCGACCTAGTGGCCACCATGGTTCGGGCTCTCGGCCCGCGGGTCAAGCTCTTCTGGTGCGTGCGCAGCTCCAACCTGGAGATGATCTTCGACCGGGTGGAAAGCATCGCGAGTTGGTTCGAATGCCGATTGTCGCGCTTTGCCGATTGCATCGTGGTGAATTCCTTCGCCGGCCTCGAATACGCAGTGTCGCGCGGCTTCCCTCGCGAAAAGATGCTCTACATCCCCAACGGGATCGATACCAGCGTGTTCTATCCGGACGCCGCGGAGAGGAAGCGCGTGCGCGCCGAATGGGGCGTCAACGGCAGCGAAAAAGTGATCGGCCTGGTGGGGCGGCTCGACCCCATCAAGAACCACCCACTGTTCCTCAAGGCAGCCGCGCGACTTGCCGCGAAACGCCCCGACGTTCGCTTCGTGTGCCTGGGGGGCGGGCCGGCCTCGTATGGGGAGGAATTGCAGGCTCTGACGCGCACGCTGGGGCTCGAACAGAAGCTGCTTTGGCTGCCCGAGCGTCACGACATGAGGGCGGCATACAACGCGCTGGACATCTTCTGCTCCTCCTCCTTCAGCGAGGGCTTCCCCAACGTTATCGGAGAAGCGATGGCCTGCGGTCGGCGCTGCGTCGTGACGGACGTCGGGGATTCCCGCCTGGTCCTGGGCGACACGGGAGTCGTGGTCCCACCGGACGACGTGGAGGCGTTCGCGGTGGGGCTGCAGCAGGAACTCGACGCCGGCAACAGCCTAAACCTGCGGGCCCGGCAGCGCATTCTGGAGAATTTCACGGTGGCCCACCTGGGCGACCGATATGAGCAGGCGCTCTTACAGCAGTCCGCTGACCGCCCGGCCGTTTGCGGAGATACGGCGCTGGAGCTGAATCGCGCCGGAGAAGCCCGAGCGTCGAAAGACTCCTCATTAACTCGCTGAACCCGGCGGCGGTTCCGGCGGAGCAAGCGAAACTCTCGGAGGTAGCGATTTCATGTGCGGAATAGTCGGATTCCTTGACACGCGCCGGAGCATGGGGCGGGAGGAGCTCGCCGTCACCGTGCGGCGCATGGCCACGAGCCTGCGCCATCGCGGCCCCGAGGACGAAGGGACCTGGGTGGATCCGCAACACGGCATCGCCCTGGGGCACCGGCGCCTGTCCATCATCGATCTTTCGCCCGCGGGCCACCAGCCGATGCACTCGTTCTGCGGCCGCTACGTCATCACCTTTAACGGCGAAATCTACAATTTCAAAGCCCTGCGCGAGGAGCTGGAAGCTCTTGGACAAGAGTTCCGCGGGCATTCGGATACCGAGGTGATGCTGGCCGCCATCAGCCATTGGGGGCTGGACACCGCGCTCGAGAAGTTCAACGGGATGTTTGCCTTCGCCCTGTGGGATCGCAAGGAAAAGTCGTTGCATTTCGCGCGGGACCGCGCAGGCGAAAAGCCCCTCTACTACGGCTGGGCGGGAACGACGCTGCTGTTCGCCTCCGAGCTGAAGGCCTTCCGCCGGCACCCGAGCTTCGAGGGCGAGATCGATCGCGACGTCCTGGGACTCTATCTGCGCCACAACTACATTCCCGCTCCTTATTCAATCTACAAGGGCGTGTACAAGCTCCCGGCCGCGGCCCGGATGACGCTGCGCTGCTCCGATTTGTCCATCTCGATCGCCCCCTACTGGTCGGCGCGGCAGGCGGCCGAACGCGGCGTGGCCAACCCATTCCGCGGAACCGAAGCCGAGGCCATCGATCAGCTCAATTCCCTTTTGACCGACAGCATCGTGCTGCGGATGGTGGCCGACGTTCCGCTCGGAGCGTTTCTCTCCGGCGGCGTGGACTCTTCCGTGGTTGTTTCGCTGATGCAGGCCAGCAGCAACCGGCCGGTGAAGACCTTCACGATCGGCTTCCACGAGAGCGAATACAACGAGGCGGTTTGCGCGAAGGCGGTGGCGCAACATCTAGGCACCGAGCACACTGAGCTGTACGTCACGCCCAAGCAGACCATGGCGGTTATCCCCGACCTGCCGACTTTCTATGACGAGCCGTTTGCGGATTCTTCGCAGATCCCTACTTACCTAGTTTCACGCCTCGCCCGCACGGAGGTGACCGTCAGCCTCTCGGGCGATGGGGGCGACGAGCTGTTCGGAGGCTACAACTCCTACTTCTGGGGCCGCAGCATCCGTCGCGCCACAGGCTGGATGCCCCGGCCGCTGCGCGCCGCTGTCGGCAAGGCGATCGGCGGTCTGGCGGCGCTGGACTGGAATGGCGTGTTCGCTCGCTGGCCAGCGGTGCTTCCGGATTCCCTCCAGCAGCGGGATCTGGGCAAGTCGCTGCAGAAGCTGGCGCGAGTCTTGCGCGTGGACAACCCCGAAGCGCTCTACTGGGTTCTGTGCTCCTACTGGCTCGAACCCGCCTCCGTCGTCCTGGGCACGCAGGAGCCGCCCACCGCGTTCACCGATCGCCGGCAGTGGGCCCGGCTCAACGATTTCGTCCACACGATGATGTATCTGGACACAATCACCTACCTGCCGGACGACATCCTCGTGAAGGTGGATCGGGCCTCCATGGCGGTTAGCTTGGAAGCGCGCGTCCCGATCCTGGATCATCGCGTCATCGAGTTTGCCTGGCAGCTTCCCCTGTCCATGAAGATCAATGGCAACCGTGGCAAAGAGCCCCTGCGGAAGCTGCTCTACCGCTATGTGCCGCAGGAGCTGGTGGACCGCCCGAAGCAGGGATTCGCCGTGCCGGTGCACAAATGGCTGCGCGGCGCCTTGCGGCCCTGGGCGGAAGACCTGCTCGACGAGTCGCGCCTTCGCCGGGAAGAGTTCTTTCGCGTGGAGCCCATCCGGTGCAAGTGGGAGGAACACCTGCGCGGCCGGCACAATTGGCTGCCGCAACTCTGGGGCGTGCTCATGTTCCAAGCCTGGCTCAGAGAGCAAGAAACATCGCTCGTCTCGAAGTTCGAAGGAGGTCCCCCGCTCGGCGCCGCGAGTAGTTCCGGCTTGGGTGCGGGAGAAGCTTTTCCCCACCCGAGGCCGGCGGTTCCTGCAGTTTAGGTCACCCGGAACAAGAGCAAGGGAGCAATTCACACTGGTACCACGAGTGGCTCTCCGTCCCCCAGCCCTCCGGAGCTGTCATCTAACCGTGGAGTGTGAGACACGTGAGCGCAAGATACCTGATCCGTTTTGACGATATTTGTCCGACGATGGATTGGAAGATCTGGGATGGCATCGAAGCCGTACTCATCCAGCACGATGTCAAACCCATCCTCTCCGTCATCCCCGACAATCAGGATCAGAAGTTCCATTGCGGGGAATCCGCCAACGGCTTTTGGGACCGCGTGCGGGCTTGGCAGGGCCGCGGCTGGACCATCGGCCTGCACGGCTATCAGCACCGCTTCGTCACCCGGGACTCCGGCCTCCTGGGACTGAACGGGTACAGCGAGTTTGCCGGTCTGCCCCTGGAAGAGCAGCGGGTCAAACTGGAAAAGGCGGTGAAAATCTTTTCCCGCGAAGGCGTGCGCCCGGATGTCTGGGTGGCGCCGGGGCACTCGTTCGACGCCAATACCATCCAGGCATTGGTCAGCCTGGGCATTCACACGATCAGCGACAGCCTGTTTCTTTATCCGCACCGCGACTCCCGGGGCGTGTTCTGGATTCCGCAGCAGCTTTGGAAGTTCCGCGCGATGCCGTTCGGCATCTGGACCGTATGTATCCACCACCCCGACGAGCTCTACACTAACCTCGCATACTTCCGGCGGAGCATTCAGAAATACCGGCACGCCATTACCAGCCTGCCGGAAGTGGTTGAGACCTACGCGCAGCGGAAACAGAACTGGCTGGACGCCGTCTTCGCGGGTCTGTGGGGTTTTGGAATTCGCGCCAGGCGCACGCTCCTGGCCCGACCGGCGCAGGAAAAGTGTCTGGCTCCCGTGCGGGATTCGGATTCCCTCCGGGGTCGGAAGGCGGAGCCAGCTCAGTAGGCCCAAGGGCCATGCGATGAGCCTCTTCCCGAACGTTCGTCAAGGCGAGACAGCTACTCCCAACTGGAGTGCAGGCCCGGTGGCCTCAACGAAGCCGCCGGCTGAACGCCCTCTGCCGCTGGGCCCGCCGGTCCAGAAGCTGCTGGTGTGCCCCTGCTGTGGCGCGGCGCTGCGCGGCGAGGATTTCTCACTGGTGTGCACGGAGAGCGGCTGCTCCACGGTCTTTCCTGTGATCGGCGGGATTCCCATCCTGATCAACGAGCACACGAGCATGTTCCGGATCGCTTCCTATCGCCAACAAGCCAGCCCGGCCGCACTCCGCTACTTGGCCCTGAAGACACTGGCGAAGAAGCTCCTGCCAGGTCTGGGCGGGAACTTGGCGGCACGCCGCAACTTCCGCCGGTTCGGGGCGCTGCTGCTGATCGCCAATCCCCGACCGAATGTTCTGGTGGTCGGCGGGGCTCAGGTCGGCGCCGGAATGGCGGAGTTCCTGCGCGATTCGCGCATCGAGTTCGTGGAAACCGACATTTGCTTCGGCCCGCGAACCCGACTGGTCTGCGACGCCCGGGACCTTCCCTTTGCGGACAATTCCTTCGATGGCGTGGTGATCCAGGCGGTGCTGGAATACGTAGCCGATCCCGAGCGGTGCGTCGAAGAGATCTATCGCGTCCTGAAATCTGAAGGAATCGTGTACTCCGAAGCTCCCTTCATGCAGCAGGTTCACGCGCGCTCCGATTTCACTCGGTTCACGGCCTTGGGCCACCGCCGCCTCTATCGGCGCTTCGCCGAGATCTCCAGCGGCGTGACCGGCGGGCCGGGGATGGCGCTGGCCTGGTCGCTGCGCCACTTCCTGCTGAGCTTCGTGGACTCGCGCTGGGCGCGGGACTCCGTGAAAGTGCTTACCAGTTGTCTGTTTTTCTGGCTAAAGTATTTCGACCTTTTCCTCGCGCACACTCGCAGCGGCCGCGACGCCGCTTGCGGCACTTACTTTCTGGGGCGGAAGAGCCCGCAGACTCTGGCTGACCGCGAGTTGCTCGGGCTCTACCAGGGCGCAATCACTGGAGAAGGAATCCTCTGAGATGAATCCGCGGTGCGCGCAAAGTCCGGACTTCGGCGCTCTGGTGATCTCGCTGGACTTCGAGCTTCACTGGGGCGTGCGCGACAATTGTGCTCCGGACGGGCCTTATCGCGGCAACCTGCTCGGGGCTCGCCAGGCCATTCCCCGGATTCTGGACCTGTTTGAAGAATTTGAGATTGCTGCCACCTGGGCCGCTGTGGGCTTTCTCTTCGCTAAGTCGCGGCGCGAACGCGAAAGACTCTCCCCGGCCGTCCGACCGCAATACGCCGATCTGCGTCTCGACCCCTATCGCGAACCGACCGGCGCGGGGGAGGACGACGATCCGCTTCACTACGCCCCAGGCATGATTGAGCAGATCCGGAGCAGGCCGAGGCAGGAAATCGCCACGCACACTTTCTCGCACTACTACTGCCTGGAGCCCGGCGAAACCCACGAGGCCTTTGCCGCCGATCTGCGCAGCGCTGTGGCCATCGCGCACGATCGCGGGGTCGAGTTGCGTTCCATCGTCTTCCCCCGCAACCAGTTCCGTCCCGGCTACGAGGAGCTGCTGCGGGAATTCGGCATAGTCTGCTACCGCGGTAATGAGCCGACTTGGATGTACCGGCCCCGGCCGCGAAGCCGCGAAACGCTCGCCGTGCGCGCCCCGCGTCTGCTGGACCACTACGTTTCTCTCTCCGGCCCGAAGGTGACGCGTTGGGACGAAATCCCGCAGCCGAACGGCCTCTGCAATGTGCGCTCGAGCATGTTCCTTCGGCCGTTTTCGACCCGCTGGAGGAGCTTCGAACCTCTGCGCCTGCGCCGCATCGCCGACGGGTTGCAAGCGGCCGCCGAGCAGCGAGGCATTTTTCATCTGTGGTGGCATCCGCACAATTTCGGCGCGCACACAGAGGAGAACTTGCAGTTCCTCCGGAACATTCTGCAAGTTTTCTTCGCCTGTCGGCGAACGCACGGTATGCAATCGCTCTCCATGGGCGAGGTGGCGGGCCTAGTGCGCAATGCCGGCGATGCGGCCGGAACCGCGGAGCAACATGCTGCTGCGGGCATCCCGGTGGAGCAGGTGCGGTGATCAAAGTCGCGCACATCATTACGGGGCTGGCTCCCGACGGTGCCGAGAAGATGCTGCACCGGCTCGTCGCGGGAATGGACTCGACTCTTTTCGAGAACGAAGTGATCTCCCTGACGGATCTGGGCGCCATGGCCGGAAAGATTGAGGCCTGCGGCGTGCGCGTCCGCGCGCTGGGGATGAAACGAGGCATTCCCAATCCCTACTACCTACTGCGACTCGCGCAGTGGCTGCGGCAATCGCAGCCCCAGGTGATCCAGACCTGGATGTACCACGCAGATCTGGTCGGCGGGCTCGCCGCCAATCTGGCGGGTTTTTCCGCCGTCGTCTGGAATATCCGCCACAGCCGATTGGACCTGCGCGTGGACAAGCGCCGCACGCTATGGACCGCGTGGGCCTGCGCCCGGCTTTCGCGGCTTTTGCCTCGACGGATCGTCTGCTGCTCGGAGACCTCGCGGCGGGTCCACGTGAATCTGGGCTATGTACCGGATCAAATGGAGGTCATCCCGAACGGCTTCGACCTAAACCTTTTCAAACCCGATCCGGCCCAGCGCAGAGCGATTCGCGAAGAGCTGGGAATTCCGCAGGCGGCGCTCGTCATCGGTCTGATTGCTCGCTTCCATCCCATCAAGGGCCATCGGAACTTTGTGGAAGCGGCGGGGCGGTTGCGCCGGGAATTCCCCGACGCCAGGTTTCTCCTCTGCGGCGAAGGGGTCGTTTCAAACAACGCAGAACTCGCGGGGTGGATTGAGTCGGCCGCAATTCAAGACGTCTGTCATCTGCTCGGCCGGCGGGAGGACATTCCGCAGATTCTCAACGCACTGGACGTTGCCACCTCCGCCTCGGTCGGGGAGGCGTTCCCCAATGTAGTGGCGGAAGCGATGGCGTGCGGCGTGCCTTGCGTCGTGACCGACGTCGGGGATTCCGCCGCCATCGTAGGTGCAATCGGCCGCGTAGTGCCCCCGCGGGCGCCCGACGCTCTGGCGCGAGCCTGGCGCGAGCTGTTGGAGGCGAGGCCGGAGGCTAGAAGCCGCCTGGGCCTGTCCGCCCGGCAGCGTATCGAACAGCGCTTCGCGCTGACGACTGTCATCGAGCGGTATCAAAACCTCTATGCCCAGGTTTCTGAAGGAGCTCCACGTTCCACTTCTTCTCGGTTGGCGCAGTCGCCGGGATAAGCTGCACCAGAAACGGATTTAGTCCCCAGGACCAAAGGCCGATTCCTACGAAGTAAGCACAAGTCCCTCGAAGCAATCTCTGCCGCCGAGATCCGGGGATCTCGATCGAAAAACCGCCCCGGTCACTTCGACCGTGACTTTCGCCGCGTAGCCAGTCCGATCGCACTGGCCGGCTTGGCCTTCTTACCGTGATCAAGGTTACTCACATCATCACGGGCCTGGCGCCCGACGGCGCCGAGACGATGCTTTACAAGCTCGCCTCCCGGATGGACCCGGCTCGCTTCTTGAGTGAAGTGATCTCGCTAACCGACTTGGGCGCCGTGGCTGGGCGGCTGGAAGCTTCCGGCGTGCGCGTGCGCGCGCTGGGCATGCGGCGCGGAGTCCCCAATCCCTATTACCTATTACGGCTGGTGCGGTGGCTGCGGGAATCACGACCCCAGGTGGTCCAGACTTGGATGTACCACGCCGACCTGATGGGCGGCATCGCGGCCCGCCTAGCCGGGCAGCCTCCTGTGGTCTGGGGGATCCATCACGCGAATCTCACACCGTCCCAGAACAAGCGTCTCACGATCTGGACCGCGCGAGCCTGTGCCCGGCTCTCGCACGTGATTCCCAGCTGCATCGTGTGCTGTTCGGAGGTCTCCCGTCAGGTGCATGTCCGGTTCGGCTACGCCGAGCAGAAGATGGAAGTCATTCCCAACGGTTTCGACCTGCACCAGTTCCACCCGGACGCGGAGGCGCGGACCTCGCTCAGGCGCGAACTTGGGATACCGGAGGAAGCTCCGCTGATCGGCATGGCGGCTCGCTTCCATCCACAAAAGGGCCACCGGAACTTTGTGGAGGGGGCCGCGCGGCTGCACGCTTGCGTCCCCGACGCGCACTTCGTGCTCTGCGGCAGGGGCGTGGACCGGAACAACGCCGAGCTAGCGGCCTGGATCAATCAGGCCGACGCCGGTCTCGGCGACGTCTGCCACCTGCTCGGGACCCGTGAAGACATGCTCCGCTTTTTCGCCGCGCTCGACATCGCCACTTCGTCTTCGCTGAGCGAAGCCTTCCCCATGGCCATCGGCGAGGCAATGGCCTGCGGGACGCCCTGCGTGGTCACGAACGTGGGGGACTCCGCGGCGATCATCGGCGACACCGGCAAGGTGGTTCCGGCGGACGACCCGCAGGCACTGGCCGAAGCCTGGCGGGACCTTCTGGCGCTTGGCCCCGCAGTGCGGCAGCAGATGGGGTGGGCCGCGCGGGTTCGCGTCGAACAGCGCTTCGGCCTGCGCGCAATTGTCGAGCGCTATCAGGAGCTTTACCAGCAGATGGTCACCGCGTCGGCGCCTAGCCCGGCACGGCGCTCCAGCGTGGCTTCGTTAGCGGGATGAGTCTTTCTGAGCTCTTCGTTGCTCAGATGTCGGCTCACCGGGCCACAGTGGCCGAACCCCCGGCGGGGCGGGTGCAAAACATCTTGCAGAGGAATCCTTTGAAACCTCAGCCCAGAGTGCTGTTCGTTGACAACGACGTGAACTCGTTCTTCTCCTACCGCATCGGGATGGCGCGAGCGGCCCGGGATGCGGGCTTCGAAGTTCATGTCGCCAGCCCGCCGGGGCGCGCAACGGAGATCCTTCTGCGCGAAGGCTTCCGCTTCCATCCCATTCCGATGACGCGCAGCGGCATCAAGCCGTGGAAGGAGTGGGGAACTGTCCTGGCGTTGTTTCGGCTATACCGGAAGATCCGGCCCAACCTCGTGCACCACCTCCGGCTGAAGCCGGTGCTCTACGGCGGGCTGGCGGCGTACGGCGCGCGCGTTCCCGCCGTGGTCAACCTGCTCACCGGCCTCGGTTATGTCTTCACGGCCGAGACTCGCAAGGCTGTGTTCCTGCGGAGGCTGGTTACGTGGGGCTGCAAACTCGCGTTCCGGCGCGGCAATCAGCGGGTGATTTTCCAGAACCGGGATGACCGATCCATCTTTGTCAACAGCCGCGTTCTGCCGGCCGAAAAAGCTGTGCTCATCAAAGGGTCCGGCGTCGATGTCACGACCTTTCGCCCCACACCGGAGCCCGACGGCCCGCCCCTGGTTGTGCTTGCCTCGCGCATGTTGTGGGACAAGGGCGTGGCCGAGTTTGTCGAAGCGGCAAGCAGGCTCCGCGCCGCCGGTGTTCGAGCGCGATTCGCGATCGTCGGCGACACCGACCCAGGAAATCCCTCCGCGATTAGCGCGGAACAGCTTTGCCAGTGGGCTGACAGCGGCGTCGTCGAATGGTGGGGCCAGCAGACCGATATCCAAGCCGTGCTGGCGCAGTCGCACCTCGTCTGCCTGCCTTCGCTGCGCGAAGGCGTACCGAAGATCCTGATCGAGGCGGCGGCCTGCGGCCGGGCGATCGTCACCACGGATGCTCCCGGCTGCCGGGAGATCGTGCGTCACGGCCAAAACGGCCTGCTTGTGCCTGTACGCGACAGCCGGGCCTTGGCCGAGGCCCTGCGGTTGCTCATCGAGAACGCCCCTCTGCGTGCGGACATGGGCCTCCGAGGCCGCGAAATCGCCGTGCAGGAGTTTTCGCTCGAGCGCGTGGTGAAAGAGACTCTTGGCGTGTATCGGGAACTGCTGGCTGCGCAACCCAGCGGTTCTCGCCGCGTGAGATTTGCAGGAGCAGGAAGCCTGATGAACCAGCAGATGAGTGGTGCTTCGGAGGCCATCAAGCGCGGGTTTGACTTCATCGTCGCGCTGGCGGCCCTCGCGGTTCTGTCGCCGATTCTGATCGTCCTCGCCCTGATCATCAAGTTCGGTTCCCCTGGACCGGTTTTCTACCGCGGGGTGCGCATCGGCCGGTACGGCGTGCCGTTCCGAATCTTCAAGTTCCGCACCATGGTCATCGACGCCGAAAGCCTCGGCGGCTCGGCTACAGCCGAAGACGATCCCCGCATCACGCCGATCGGCCGGCTTCTCCGGCGTTATAAATTAGATGAGCTTCCTCAGTTCTTGAACGTGCTCGCCGGCGACATGAGCCTGGTCGGACCGCGCCCCGAGGTTCAGAAGTATGTGGACATGTACTCCGAGGAAGAGAGAGCCGTTCTCGACCTCCGGCCCGGTGTCACCGACTGGGCCTCCATCTGGAATTCGAATGAAGCGGCAGTGCTGGAGGGCAGCAACGATCCCGAGAAGGCCTACGAAGAGCTGATTCGCCCGACGAAACTTGCCCTCCAGCTGTTCTATGCGCGCAATCATTCGCTAGGCGGCGACCTGAAGATCCTCTTCCACACCTTCTGCAAGCTGCTCTGGGAAGACTGGATGCCGCGCGAGCTGGTGCCATACGGCAAGGTCCGTCAGTACAAGATGATTTCTCAACTTCCTTCCCGGTAGTTCCCGACTGATCGAGACGAACGATCAGCCAGACGCACGTGGAAATGCCGCGCCCGTGACATCTTCTGCAATTACATTCCAAAGGAGAACTCATGTCATCGACTGAAAGACTGGGGGAGTCACCAATGCGGATCTGGTCGGGAGGTTCGAAGCCGCGGTGGCCGAGCGTCTGGGCGTCAAGCACTGCGTGGCCGTTTCCAGTTGCACGAGCGGGCTAACCATGGTTCTTCGGGCGCTAGGGCTCGCTGGAGAAGTGATTGTTCCGAGTTTCACCTTCTTCGCCACAGGGCATGCGGTCCGGTGGAACGGCCTGCGGCCCGTGTTCGCCGACTGCGATCCGGACACCTGGAACGTCGATCCGGCGGACGTCGAGCGCAAGATCACCGAGCGCACCTCGGCCCTCCTCGTCGTGCACCTCTACGGCAACCCCTGCGACGTGGAGGCGCTGACGCGGCTGGCCACTCGCTACCGCCTCAAGCTCGTCTTCGACGGTGCCCACGCTTTCGGCAGCCGCTATCGCGGCCGCCCGATCGGACAGTTCGGCGACGCCGAGGTCTTCTCGCTCTCGCCGACCAAGCTGCTGGTGGCCGGCGAAGGCGGGCTGGTCACTACCGACGACGCCACGCTCGCGCAGGCTATCCGGGGGATGCGCAACTACGGCGACACCGGCGCCTACGACCCCGATTGGCTGGGAATGAACGCGCGCATGACGGAATTCAACGCCGCGCTCGGCCTGGCCGGCCTCTCGATGGTGGAGGAAAAGGTCCGCCGCAGAAACCAGATCGCCCAGATGTACACCGACCTGCTTTCTCCACTGCCCGGCCTGCGTTTCCAGAGCGTGCACCCGGAGGATGTGAACACTTACAAAGACTACTCCGTGCACGTGACGCCGGAGCAGTTCGGGCTTACGCGCGACGAGCTGGCCGCAGGCCTGCTGGCGGAAAATATCGAAACCAAGAAATACTTTTATCCGCCCCTGCATATGCAGAAACTCTACCGGGCCTTCCACGACCCAACCCGGAACGACCTCGCCCAGACCGAGCACGTCACCGGCGGAATCCTCAGCCTGCCGATTTACGAGTCGCTTCCGGACTCCACGATCGAAAACGTCGCCGACGCGATTTGGCATTTGGCCCGTTATGCCGCCGCGCGCAAGGAGCCATCTCTCTCGGGGAGGCACTACCATGCTGCGGTCCGTTCGTAGCTTCAAGCCGTCTCAGGCCTTTCCGCGGATGCTGGCCGATTTCGCGGTCGTCCACGTCTGCATGATGCTGGCTCTCGGGATCCCGGTGTTGTTCCTGCTCTTTCGCGGCCAGACCGACGCGGCGGCCACCCGGCTGGAGGAAGCGCTGGCCTACTACGCCCCCTATTTCCTGCTTCTCTCGCTGGTGTTTCCGCTGGTGTTCCTGTTGAACGGCTTCTACACGCACTCCCGGGCCTACCGCGGCCGCTACAAGATTGCCGTGGTTCTGCGCGGCGCCGGTCTGGGCATCTTGACTCTCTTGGCGGTGAACTATCTCTTCTTCCGCCAAAATCTGGCGCAGCGACTCGCGCTCCTGCTCTTCGCTGTGCTGACGATGTTGGCCCTCACCTCGGCGCGACTGGCCAAGGCTCTGGTGGTGGATCGGTACGAAATCCGGCTGAGGAACGGCAAGGTGGCGGACTCGGAGGGCACCGTCCTGGTGCTCGGCGGGGCCGGGTATATCGGCTCGAGCTTGGTGCGGAAACTGCTCGATGCCGGGCGCAAGGTGCGCGTCGTGGATAGCCTGGTGTATGGCGACGAGGCGCTCCGGGGGGTTTTCGGTCATCCTAACCTCGAAATGCGCGTGGGCGACTGCCGAAACATCCAGGACATGGTGGCCGCGGTCCATGGGATCGATTCCATCATCCACTTGGCTGCGATCGTCGGCGACCCCGCTTGCGAGCAGGACAGGCAGACGGCGCTGGAGATCAACTACGCGGCCACACGCATGCTGATCGAGGTGGCCAAGGGACACGGCGTCCAGCGGCTGGTCTTTGCATCCAGTTGCAGTGTGTACGGCGCCACCGACGTGATGATGGACGAGAACTCAGCGCTCCAGCCCATCTCCCTCTACGGCCAAACCAAGGTGGACTCCGAGCACGCCCTGCTGCATGCGTGTTCGGAAACGTTCCACACCACGATCCTCCGCTTGGCCACGGTCTTCGGTCTGTCCTATCGCCCGCGCTTCGATCTGGTCGTGAATCTGCTGACGGCCAAGGCTTACAACGAGGGCGTAATCACGATCTTCAACGGCGAGCAGTGGCGGCCGTTCATCCACGTTCATGACGTGGCCGAGGGGTTCATCCGCGTGCTCAACGCGCCTCTGCCAGTCGTCAGCGGCCAGGTCTTCAATCTGGGCGACACGCGGCTCAACTACACCCTCACCCAGCTCGCCCAGAAGATCCTGGAGATGTTCCCGAATACGCGCGTGGAGCACATCGAGAACGCCGACCGGCGGAACTATCGCGTCTCCTTCGAGAAAATCCGCAGCCAGTTGGGCTTCGCGGCCTCTTGGCAGCTCGAAGACGGCATCCGGCAGCTCCGCCAGGCCTTCGATGACCAGGAGATCGTGGACTACACCGACCCGCGGTATTACAACCAGAAATTCCTCAAGATCGCCGGCAGTCCCTCCCGCAAGGACGTGCTCGACGCTCATGTGATGGCCGCCTTCGCCAACGCGCCCAACGGTCATGACGCGCCCGAGGCAATCGTCCTCACCAAGGCGGTCGGGGCGGGAGACTGAACCAAACGCAGCAAATCACGATTCAGAAACGGTAGGCATAGTCCGTATCGAGGAAGCTCAAGGGCCACAACTCAGGGATGGGCTCACCCGTTTTCTTGCTTGCGAGGATGTGCAACGGCCGGCGCCGCGGAGCGGCCAGAAAGTGCTTGCTCCGCAGCAGGTCGATCAGAGCTGTTTCCAGCCGGGAGACGACGACGGAGAGCAGAAATCCCTTCTGGTCGTAAACATGCCGGATCAGGTTGGAGAGAAGAACGTTCACTTCCTTCTGGGCGCCTTCCTGCGACCACAGGGCCATGCGCCAGAAATCGGGCGAGGTCTTCTGTCGCCAAATGAGCGCCGCCGCGCGCGGCCCGGATTCTCCTGGAATGTAGCAGGTCTCGGAAATCAGGAACGGGCAGTCTCCGATCTGCCACTGGACGTATTCGAAGTCGTAGCTGGGATAGCCCTCCCCGTGTTGCGCGGATTCCAGGACGGACGTCAGGACTTTCGACACGCCGGGCTCGAAAACTACCGCGTTGGTCGACGCGCGACCTCGCAACCCCGGCATGGGCATCTGGTTCAGCAGATTCAGCGCATCTACGGGCAAGGCGGGTATCCGGCGTCGCACGGTGCGAAGAATCGCTCCGAGCCGGAGCGGGAGATGAAACACAACGCCCGCGTCCTCAACCGTCTTCACGGCCAGGCGGGAAAAGATGTGCTGCGTGGCCTCGCCCCCGCCGAGTTGGACAAGGAATTCGTAGGCCTGGTGAGCTTGTCGAATGAGCAAGATGCCGACTCCGCGGCCCGATTGGGGATCCCGCACCGACCAGTCGCAAGTCCAGGCCGCTTCGACCCGGCGGCCGCCCATCGCGAGTTGAAAAGGGATCAGGCCTATGAATCCGCCGATTTGCCCAGCCTGCATCCAGGTGTAGCCGCGCTCGCGACCACGATTGAAACAGGGATTGAAATACTTCCACTGGACCAGTTCGGGCGATTTGCTATCTCGACGCAAGTATTCGATCAGCGAACTCGGGGGGAGTGTGCTCAGCGGCTGGAAGCCTGGAGCCATACGCGAAAAGTATACCCTACACAAAAGTGTGGACCGGAAGCCGAATCCGCCTTGTGGCGCGAATTGGCCACGGTGGTTGAGGCATTTCCCGGCGTAGGAGCCAAGTTCTCTGGAGGCCCACTGGCCCTGAGGGATTGAACACGGATCGCGCCCGGAAGATGCGCAGGGAATTGTCTCTAACTCTCGCATTCAGCCGGACTCCCCAGGTGACTCCCAACCATTCAATTTGGGGAAAAGCACGTTGATCAAGCGCTTCAGTCAAGCCGCCGATTCCTGGGCTGCTCCGCCCAAGGGTTCGGCAGGGAGTGTCGCTTCAGCGCCAGCCGAGGCGTCTCGCGCAGCGTGCCATCGCGACGGCAGCCCATACCCCCGGGACCCAGATCTGCTGGAAGCCATGCGCCAGATCGCCGGGCAAGACTTGTTCGACAAGACATTGCGCTCGCAGCAAGTTGGATCTTGCGCCAGCATAGAAGATCGATTGTGGATCTCCGTCGCGCGCCACTTTGGCCCGGTGCGCCGCCAGCAGCCACGGGAGTATCCCCATGTCCACCGCTTCGCCGTGCTGCCCTCGCGCAAGTCGCCGCGGTTGCTGCTCCCCATTGAAGACCGCCGAACCATGCTCGAAGGGTTGCAGATCTATGAGCCGTACACGCCCGTGGGGCGGTTACTGAAGTTCCTGCTGGTTGGCGCCATCAAAGCCGGCTGGCAAGGATGGGCTGGGGACCAAATCCTGCTGGCGACCCGCCAGCCGCTGGCCCTGGAGCGCCTGGTTCAGGACGTCACCGGAGAAGCGCACCCCTCCCTTGCCCTCTCCCTGGGCTCCCCGAACAGCCACTGCAAGCTTACTGTGCAGGCCATGCGCCCGGGGGGCGAAACGCTCGGGTACATCAAGCTGCCCCTTCGGCGGACCGCCGTCGAACGCGTGCGACACGAGGCGGGGGTGCTCAGCAGACTCTGGGACTTCGAGTACATGCGGCCCCACATTCCCCGGGTCCTGCATGCGGGCGAATGGGAAGGCAGTTATCTTCTATTTCAATCGCCCGGCCCGATCAGCCGGGGTCCGGTTGAGTTCGGCCCCATGCATGAGGGCTACTTCCAGAGGCTGTGGAGCGTGCAGACCGTCTCGAAACCCGGCCACGCCGTGGTCGAGGAAGTGTCACGCAACTGGCGGGCCCTCGAGCCGGCCATGAACGACCGCTGGCGTGAGCTGGGCAGCCGGGCGCTCGGACGAGCGCGGGCCGAACTGAACGGCATCATGATTCCCTGCGGCGTCATGCACGGCGATTTCGGTCCCAGTCACACCCGCGTCCGTCGCGGAGAACTGTACGTGTTTGATTGGGAAGTGGCGGCCTGGGACGCGCCGAATTTGTGGGACATCTTCAATTTCCATCTAATGAGCTGGCGCGGGTGGAACCGGGACGGCGCAGGCCAGTTTCCCCGTGGCAACGAGCCGGGAGAAAGAGCGTCCTTCCTGCTCTACCTGCTGGACTCGCTCTGCGGCTTCTTCGTAGAGGGGAGAGGCGCCGATGATCCCGGCGTGGTTTACCGGGAGCGATGGCTGGCGAATGAGTTGTGCCGGCCGCCGGTACAGGTCTGTAGTGGAGAGTTTCTCAACGCGAGAGGGCGGGCCGCTTTCTCCTAACCAGCGAGCGCAGTCGCGAAAAAGGATTCCCGGTCTGGTGGAAAAATTAAGTCAGCACTTGCGCGGAGAATCTTCCGGGCGAACGGATCCCGAGCAACGCCGCGCTAACTGGTTCTTTCATCGGGGAGAATTCGCCCCCGGATTTGCTTCTCGGATGGCAATCGTGGTTTCTGAATTGCACTTCTGTTGCTGGGCGTCTCAGGGCTGAGGGGGAGCGAGCAGCGGGGACGATCGCGCTTTCCGCCGATTCTTTCCAAATCGCTTTCAACGAAAAGAACAAGGGAAGGTTCGAACGTGAGCACGAATCACAATTGCGTTGAAATCTTCAGCACCTGCCCCCAGTCGAGCGATGCCGACCGGGAAACTTATCTCCGACGGGTCGTGGACGTCGCCCGCTGGAGCGAAGACGCCGGATGCAAGGGCATCCTCGTTTACACGGACAATTCGCTGGTGGACCCCTGGCCGCTCGCCCAAGTCATCATCCAGAACACCCAGGCGCTGTGTCCGCTGGTGGCTATCCAGCCGATTTACATGCATCCCTACACCGTGGCCAAGAAGGTCGCCTCGCTGGGCTTCCTCTACGGCCGCCGCATTTACCTGAACATGGTCGCCGGGGGCTTCAAGAACGACCTCATCTCGTTGAACGATACGACTCCGCACGACCAGCGATACGACCGCCTGGTCGAATACACGAAAATCATCAAGCTGCTGCTTTCGACTGCGTCGCTAGTCAGCTTCGAAGGCCAATTCTACAAAGTCTCCAATGTCAAGATGACGCCACCGCTGCCTCCCGAGCTGTTCCCGGGGATTTTCATCTCCGGCTCCTCCGAGGCGGGTCACGCGGCGGCGCAGGCCGTCGGCGCCACCGCAATCATGTATCCCAAGCCGGCGCGCGAATACTTGGCCGGAGAGCGCGTCCCCGAGCTTGACTCCGGCGTGCGCGTCGGCATCATCGCGCGCGACGAAGAAGACGAAGCCTGGCGGGTGGCTCACGGACGGTTCCCGGAAGACCGCAAGGGTAAGATCACCCACGAGTTGGCCATGAAAACCTCCGACTCTTCCTGGCACAAGCAGCTCTCCGAGATGGCAAAGGACGGGCAGTCGGAGAGCAATCCGTACTGGCTCGTGCCTTTTGAGAACTACAAGACTTTCTGCCCCTACCTAGTGGGCAGCTACGAGTGCGTCTCCAACGAGCTGGCCCGCTACGTCTCCGTGGGGTACCACACGTTCATTCTGGATGTCCCGCCCGATCGGGATGAGTTGCACCACGTGGGGATCGCCTTCGATCGCGCCTGCAACCGACGCAGCGTGGCGATCTAGCTGGGCGGAGCTGCCGAACACTCGACAGCGCCGATCCACAAGGACTAGCAATGTTTTCCCGCGCACGGAAGTATCAAGACGTCTGAACGCACCACGCGCGGGGAGGGAGAAAGAACCATGAACTTCAAGAGTCTTATTGCCGGATTCCTGGAATCGGTGGAGCGCTTCCCGTCGCGCGCCGCCTTGTTCGTGGACGGCGAACAGCGGACGTATGCGGAACTCCATCAACTGGCGAACGCGATTGCGTCCGCCATCCAACAGCGTCAGGAGACCCCATGGCCGCTAGCGGCGATCCTCGCTTACCGCAGCTTGACCGCGTACGCCGGCGTCCTCGGCACCCTCGAGGCGGGCAAGGGATATGTGCCGCTCAATCCGAAGTTCCCGCTCGAAAGAACCCGAAAGATGCTGGACCTCTCCGGGTGCTCGGTGCTCATCGTAGGGCGCGAGAGTGCGTCGCTTCTCCCCGGCCTGCTGGCCGATTTCCCGCGGCGCCTGACGGTAATTCTGCCCGACACCACCGATGCGGCCGAGTTGGTGGCGGGCTTTCCAGATCACGAGTTTGTGCCTGCGCCCCGGATGGCGCAAGGCAGCGATGTCCTCTGCCCGCCGGCCGTCGAGCCAGGGGCGGTGGCTTATCTGCTGTTCACTTCGGGGAGCACGGGCGAGCCCAAGGGCGTTCCCATCAGCAACTTGAATGTGCGCTCCTATGTCGATTACACCTGCAATCGCTACGAGGTCACCCAGCAAGACCGCTTCTCGCAGGAATTCGACATGACCTTTGACTTGAGCGTGCATGACATGTTCGTCTGCTGGGAGCGCGGTGCCTGCCTGTATAGCGTGCCCGACAAGGCTACGATGCTCCCCGCCAAATTTATCCGCGACCACGAGCTGACCATGTGGTTCTCGGTTCCTTCTGTCGCGGGCGTGCTCGCCCGGACCCGGCTGCTCCAACCCGGCAGCTTCCCTTCGCTGCGCTATAGCTTGTTCTGCGGCGAACCGCTCTCCGCCAAGTACGCCCAGCTCTGGCAGGAAGCGGCTCCCCAGTCGGTCGTCGAAAATCTCTATGGGCCCACCGAGGCGACCATCGCAATCTCGCAGTACCGCTGGGACGGCGCGAAGTCACCCGAGGAATGCTACAACGGGATCGTGCCCATCGGGTGGATCTTTAAGGGGCAGCAGTGCCGCGTCATTGACACCGAGCGGAACCTCCTCCCGCCGGGCGAGCTCGGCGAGCTCTGCCTGGGCGGCTCGCAGGTGACCTCGGGCTACTGGAACAATCCGCAGAAAACGCAGGAACAGCTCATCCGCCTGCCCGCCACCGGCGACACCGTGTGGTATCGCACCGGCGACCTAGTCCGCCAGCGCGAGGACGGCTGCCTGATCTACCTCGGCCGGGTGGATCAGCAGGTCAAGATCCGCGGCTACCGAGTGGAATTGCAGGAGATCGAAGGCGTGCTGCGAAAGTATTGCGGAGCTGAACAGGTCGTCGCCGTCCCCTGGCCCGTCATTAATGGGACGGCCGATGGCGTGGTGGCGTTCGTCTCCGGCGTGGCCACGATTGATTCGAACCGCGTGCTGGCCTCTTGTCGCCAGACGCTGCCCGACTACATGGTTCCGCAGAAAATCCACGTGCTGGAAGAAATGCCGTGGAATGCCAACGGCAAGATTGACCGGCTAAAACTCAAGCAAATGCTCGGAGGTACCTCATAGTGATGGACTCATCGGAAACCCGACTGATTGATCTGGTCATTGACTGGGTCCGCGCGAATAAGCGGTCCGGCAATGGAACCGCAGACATCACCCCGGACACGGATCTGGTGGCCAGCGGCCTGCTGGATTCGTTCGGTTTCGTCGATTTGATCGTCTATATTGAGAGTCTGGACGGTTGCAAGATCGACCTGACCGAAGCGGATCCCAGCGAATTCACGGTCGTGAAAGGCCTGTGCCGCATGGCCTTGAACCATAAGCAGTAAGGAGCGCCCCATGCATAGCGTGTCCAACCTGATCGTGGAGACCTACTCGCGCCTCGCCGATCAGTACGACGACCAGTCCAACGATCGCTCCTGCTGGGGGCAGGCCACGCAGAAGGCCATCGCCTCGATCCGGCTCCAGGAGGAGTATCGCGACGTCCTCGACATGGGCTGTGGGACGGGCAAGGCCCTGGCCTACTTCGCCTCCACCGCTCCGCCGCATAGGCGGTTCGTCGGCGTCGATCCGGCGGTGAACATGCGGCTGTACGCGCAGGAACGTACCCGCGCTTTCTCCAACGTGGAGGTCCGCGACGGCTGCTTCGAAAGCATCCCACTGGACGCGCAGTCAGTGGATTACCTCTACAGCATTTTCGCCTTTCACTGGACGACCGACCTCGAAGCCAGCGTCCGCGAGATCTCCCGCGTGCTGCGCAAGGGCTCGGAGATGGACATGTTCTTCATCGGGCGCGACAACGGCCGCGAATTCATCCAGAAGACCACGCCCATCTTCCTCAAGTACATGGGCCCCGCCCTGCTGCTCAACTCTGCCCGCATGCGCAAGCAGTTGACCAAGGATGCAGCCTTCCGACTCTTCTCGAAGAGCTTCGATGGCTCGCGCATCTCCATCGAGGAGTCTCACGACACCTACTACGACACCCTGGAGGGACACTGGGGCTGGTGGGTGCGCATCGAGGGCCACTTCGTGCAAATCCCGCCCGCCAAGAAGCAGGCGTGCAACGCCGAAGTCCAGCAGGCGCTGCTCAGCCTGGCCGAGCCGGAAGGGATTCCCTACACTATCCATCAGCTTCACGTCCGGCTGCGGCGAGCCTGACGGGTAAGGCGGATTCCCAGCGCAGCTCGCCGCTGCGGCAGCAAGCAAAGGCGAAAGCAGTTCGATGGATCTCGCGACTAGAAAGAAAACCCTGCGGATGTTCACCAACGGGATGTACATCATGACCTCCCGCAGTGGCGACCGTTACGGCGCGGCGACGG
>JACQDH010000263.1 GCA_016201215.1 Acidobacteriota bacterium
AGAAACTCATAGATTTTTTCCATGATGGTCCGGAGAACCTGATCGAGCTGGAGGGACGAGGTCAGCGCTTTGCCAAGTTCATGGAACACGGCCACTTCGCCGACCTCGCGCTGCTCCACCTTCACAGCGGGGTTGCGGCGGCGTTCCATGCCGACGAAATTCTTGGCTTCCTGCACTGCGCCTTGGCCTTGTGCCGCGTTGTGAGATCGCGAGTCGAAGCCCGCTCTGGGGCCATCCGGATTATATGCAACGTTATTTGCGGGGTGCAACGCCCAGTTCCGCGGGATGTTCTCTTTCTTGCCAGCCTAGGCCGTGCCCGCGGCAGGAGCCTTGTGGGGGCCGGGTTCCGTCCGGCCGTCCCGGCGCACGATCTTAAGGAAAACAGCAGGCAGCAGAGACAATACGGGTGCGTGGCTCATGGTTTTCCCCTTGAGGATCCCGGCGACCAATGGACCGGGCGTGGCGCAGGCTGAGACGCGCGGGTGAATCAATCGCTGCGCCCTGACAACCCGGGGCGGGCGCATTGACACTCTCCACGCGCGCGCCTATATTGCCATCGTTCGCACCATTCATCCTGCATGAGCGTTCCGGACACAAAAGGCGTTCCCCCAATGCCCAAGGGCACCTTCGGCGAACATCTGCGGCGCGAACGGGAGATGCGGGGCGTGTCGCTCGATGAGATCTCCGCCGCCACGCGGATCGGCACGCGTTTCCTGGAAGCGATGGAGAACGAGCAGTGGGAGCGCCTCCCGGGCGGAGTCTTTAACCGCGGCTTTGTTCGCGCCGTGGCTCGTTTCCTGGGTCTCGACGAGGAGAGCTTGGTAGCCGAGTACACGCTGGCCACGGGCGACCGGTACGAAGCGCAGGTGTGGATGCCCAGCGTCACGCCCCGGGACGTGGGGGAGAGGTCCAGGGCGTTTCCGTGGCTGGTGGCGTTGCTGGCGGCTCTGATCCTGGTGGGAGGATGGTTCGCCTGGCGCCGCTACACAGCCGCGCGCGCCGCCCGGCGCGCCTCTGCACAGGCGGTGGCCCCCTCCGCTGCCCCCGAGTCGGTCCCGGACGCCATCGCTTCTGCGGCGCCGGGGGAATCCGGGCCCACCACCAGCACAGGGCCGGCGGGGCCGGGTGCCACTCCGGCAAGCTCAAGGCCAGCAGCGGAACCAGCCACACTGCACCTGAGCGTCGCCCTGGCGGAGGGAAAAGCGACGCCGGTAAGAGTGGTCGCCGACGGTGAAACCGTTTTCGACGGCCCAATGGACAGCGGGAAGAGCCAGCGCTTCCGGGCGCTCGAGCAGTTTGAGATATCGGCGCGCGATCCCTACGCGCTGTTGTTGGAATTGAACGGCCAGAGGGTCGTGCCGGTGATCTCACCGGGACGCCCGGGCAAGATTACGCTCACCCGCAAAGACCTGAAGAAACCGTGGGGAGGGCCCGATTAATCCGGAGTTGCGCGAAGAGATCCGCTCCGGCCGCGCCACGCGGGAACGCAAACTCGCCGTCTGCTCGGGCGCCGCATCGCTCGACCCGGAAGAACGCGCGGAGCTGCTGGCCGTGCTCGCCGCGGACCCCGACGAGATGATTGCGCCGCGCGCCGCCGCGGCTCTGCTCTCCCAACCGCCCGCGGCGATTCTGACCGCGTTGGGGCGCGCGGATGTGTCCCCGCAACTGTTTCACTACTGCGCCAAACACCTGGTGGACAAACCCGGCATCGCCGACGCGCTGGTCAAAAACCTGAATTGCCCTGCGAGAGTTCTCCTGCCGGCGGTGCGCCATGTATCTACCTCCACCATTCAGGGGCTCATGGACGACCTCGACCGCCTGAGCTCCACGCCGGCGCTGGCCGCGGCGCTCGCGGCGTCGCCCTCGCTGAGCGCCGAGCAGCGCCAGCAGCTTCAGGAACTCCAGCAGGAGACGAGCGACCCGACCGCCCTGGAAGAAGCCGTGGCCGCCGCTGAGCCCGACCACGCCAAGCGGCAAACGCTGCTGCAGCGGCTCTCGCATATGCGCGTGCCCGAGCGGGTGCAACTGGCGCTCAGGGGAGGCCGCGAAGAACGCCTGGCGTTGATTCGTGACCCCTGCAAAGTGGTGCAGCGGGCCGTGCTGCAATCGCCGCGCATCACCGACCGCGAGGTCGAGGCCTTCGCGGCCATGGCCAACCTCAGCGACGAAGTCCTGCGGCTGATCGCCACGAGCCGCAAATACATCAAGAACTACAGCGTGCTGCGCAATCTGATGAACAACCCGAAGACACCGCTGGACATCACCCTGCACATGCTGGGCGCTGTCACACCACAGGACCTCAAGCTGCTGGCTGGAAACCGGAACATCCCGGAGACGCTGCGCACGGCCGCCAACCGGCTCCAGATGCAGCGTAAGAAGGTCCGCGAGGAGTAGGCGGGAACGCCGCTGGGGGAGGACTATTTCGGCGGCGCGGCGAGCGACTGCTTCACCCGGGCGCCGTACTCGCGGGCCCTGGCGACGACTTCTGCTTCGTTGAGCGTCAGGACGCGACGGTTTTCCATCACCGTGCGCCCGGCGATCACCACGGTTTCGACGTCGCTGGCCTTGAGCGCATAGACGATCTGCGAATACACCTGATACATCGGCACGGCGTGCGGCGCGCTGATTCCCAGGAGAACCAAGTCGGCTTTCTTCCCGGTTTCGAGCGAGCCAATCTCCTCCTCCATGTGCAACGCCTTCGCGCCGCCGATCGTGGCCATCTCCAAGGCCTGCTCGGCTCCAAGCGCGCGCGGATCCATGCGCGTGACCTTCTGCAGCTTCGCGGCCAGGTCCATCTCTTCCATCAGGTCGAGGTCGTTGTTGCTGCCGGCGGGGCCGTCGGTGCCCAATCCCAGACGCACACCCGCAGCGCGCATCTCCACGACCGGCGCGACGCCGCTCGCCAGCATCATGTTGCTCGAGGGGTTGTGCACGCAGCCCACCTGGCGACGGGCGAGCAAGGCCATGTCGGCCGCATCTACCCAGATGCAGTGCGCGGCGAGGACGTCGGGGCCGAGTACGCCCACCTTTTCCAGGTGCTGTGGTGGCGAGAGACCGTATTGGGCGCGAATCTCGTCCACCTCGCGCTTGGTTTCGGAGAGATGAATGAGGATCGGGGCGCCATAGCGCCGGGCCAGCGCCGCCGATTCCTTCAGCGTCTTTTCAGAGCACAGATAAACAGAGTGGGGTGCCACGGCCGCACGGATCAGTGGGTCGCCCTTCCAGCGCTTCAGGAAATTTTCCGTGTAGGCAAGCGCCTGGGCGAGATTCTTGTTATCGGGCGCAGGAAAATCGAGGATGGTTTCGCCCAGCACGGCGCGCAGGCCGGCGGCTTTGGTCTCGCGCGCGATGGCGTCCTCGAAGTAGTACATGTCGGCGTAGGTGGTCGTGCCGCCGCGGATCATCTCCAGTGCGGCCAGACGCGTGCCCCGGGCGACGAATTCTTCGTTCACGTTCCGCGATTCGGCCGGGAAGATGTAGTTCTGGAGCCAGTCCTGCAGCGTGACGTCGTCCTTCAGGCCCCGCAACAGCGTCATGGGCGCGTGGTTGTGACCGTTGATCAGACCAGGCAAGACCAAACGGCCGCGTGCATCTATGCGCCGCGCCGGCACATAGCGCGCTTCGAGCTCTGCCCGCGGGCCTACCGCCACAATCGTGTCGCCGCGCACCGCCACGGCAGCGTCTTCGAGCACCCGGCGCTCGGCATCCATCGTGATCACGGTCCCGCCCGCCACCAGCAGGTCAATCTTCTCGCGCCCAGGGCGCGCCTTCGCCGGCGCACCCTGCCCGAACAGCGCCCCAGCGAATACAAGACAGGAGACAATGAGCGCGAGAGAGAAAACTGCGCGGGAGAGCCTGTGCATCTGTTTCTTTCTCATCGCGGTTCCCTTCTCGTCGCTGGTCATTTGCGGTTCCAATCCTGCTCCCTAGAGGAAGGAGGAATCGAAGGGTTTGGGAAACAGTTTGGACATGCGATGCACTTCGACCTGACCTTTCAGGTTGGCCAGGATCACCGGCACGTCGCCGCAGAACTCCCAGATGATCTGCCGGCAGGCGCCGCACGGCGGCGTCAGGACGTCGGTGTGGGTCACTACGGCGATGGCGTCGAAGCCACGCTCACCCTCGGAGATGGCCTTGAAGATGGCCACGCGCTCGGCGCAAACGGTCAGGCCGTAGGTGGAGTTCTCGACGTTGCAGCCGGTATAGACGCGCCCCGAGGTGGCGCGCAGCGCCGCACCCACGCGGAAATTCGAGTACGGCGCGTGGGCATTCTCCCGCGCCTGTTTCGCGGCGGCAATCAGACTATCATGTTCGACCATGCCCGGTCCTTCGGCTAGACGCTGGCCACGTCCGCGGCGATGCGCGGGATGACGCCGCGCAGCAGCGCTACGAACTGGTTCTTGACGCGCTCGCCGGTCTCCAGCACTTCCTCGTGATGGATGGGCTGGTCGAGGATGCCCGCGGCCATATTCGTCACGCAGGAGATGCCGAGCACCTTGATGCCCATGTGCCGCGCGGCAATCACCTCGGGCACAGTGGACATCCCAGCCAGGTCGGCACCGATGGTGCGCACGGCATGAATCTCGGCCGGGGTCTCGTAGCAAGGCCCGGTGAACGCGGCATAGACGCCCTCGTGAATTTCGATCCCCAGCCGGCGGCCTTCCTCGAGCGCTGCCTCGCGGTACGGCTTCCAGTATGCCTGGGTCATGTCGTGGAAACGAGGGCCGAAGCGCTCGTCATTGGGCCCGATCAGGGGATTGGAGCCCTGCAGATTGATGTGGTCGCGCAGCACGACGAGACAACCCTGTTTGTAGTCGCGGCTGATGCCGCCGGCAGCGTTGGTCAGGATGACAGCGCGGATGCCCATGCGCGCAAAGACGCGCATCGGAAAGATGACCTGCTTGAGGGTGTAGCCCTCGTAAAAATGGACGCGCCCCTGCATCGCGGCCACCGGCACCGCTCCAACTTTGCCGATCACCAGTTGCCCGGCGTGGCCGACAGCGGTTGACTGGGGGAAGTGCGGGATCTTCTGGTAGGGGATGCGCTTGGTCGAGGCGAACTCATCGGCGAACGCGCCCAAGCCTGACCCTAGCACCAGGCCGATGCGCGGGCGCAGCCTGGTCTTCGACAGGATGAACTTCGCCGCGCGTTCCGCGCGGGCGAATTCCTCGCCCGACGCCCCGCCCGTTTTCGCGCGCGGGCTCACAGCAGCACCCCGACGATTGAGGCGGACATCAGGTTGGCCATCGTGCCGGCCAGCATGGCGCGGATTCCCAGCCGCGCGAGCTCATCGCGCTTGTTGGGCGCAAGCGCGCCGATACCGCCGATCTGGATGCCGATCGAGCTGAAGTTGGCGAAGCCGCACAGCGCGAACGTGGCGATGGTAAAAGAGCGCGGGTCGAGCGACGCCTTCATGGGCCCGAGAAATGAAAACGCCACCAGTTCATTGAGCACCATGCGCGTACCCAGCAGGTTGCCGATCGCCGCGCAATCGTGCCAGGGGATGCCAATCACCCAGGCGACAGGCGCAAAGACCCAGCCGAACATCTGCTGCAGGCTGGACGGGAACCAACCCATACCGTGCCCGGCGAGCCAGTTGTGCAACCCGCCGAGAATCCCGTTCGTAAGCGCGATCAGCGCAAGGAAAGCGATCAGCATGGCCGCGACGTTAATGGCCAGGTGCAAGCCGTCCGAGGTGCCGCGCGCGATGGCGCCCAGGAAATTCTGCTCCTTCTCGGTGTGGACCATCTCCACGTGACCCGCGGGAAGGGGGTGCTCGGTTTCGGGCACGAGCATCTTGGCCATCAGGATGGTGCCCGGCGCGGTCATGAGGACCGCGGCGAGCAAGTGTGTGGCCTCGACGCCGAAGGCGATGTACGCGGCCATGATGCCACCGGAGACGTGCGCCATCCCGCTGGTCATGATGGTCATCAGCTCCGAGCGCGTTACCTCCGGCAGATAGGGACGTATGGTCAGCGGGGCTTCCGTTTGCCCCATGAAGATGCTCGCGGCGACGTTCAGTGATTCGGCGCCGCTTGCGCCCATCACCCGTTGCATCACCCACGCCGCAAACTTGATGACGACCTGCATGATCCCCAAGTAATACAGGAGCGCGAAAAATGCGGCGATGAAGATGATCGTTGGGAGCACCTGAAGGGCGAAGACGAAACCCACCGAGGAACCCTTCTTGCCCAGCTCGCCGAAGACGAACTCGGACCCCGCATACGAATAACTCAGCAGCTTGTTGACAGCGCTGCCTGCCGCCTGAAACATTCTCCGGCCGAGCTCAAACTTCAGCACAAAAAACGCGAAGACGATCTGCAGGCCCAGGCCCCAGGCGACGGTCTTGATCTTGATGGCGCGCCGATCAGTGGAAAACGCGTACGCCAGGCCCATCATGGTCAAAAGCCCCAGAATGCCGGTCAGTCGCCCCATGCGCTCCCCCTTGAAGATTCGCTGCTGCTCTGTCCCACCCCGGTCTTGCCGGCGTCTCAAACACCGCCCGGAGGGCGGCGATCTACCCGCTTATTCGCCAATCACGCGGTGCACCAGCGGCCGCGTCTCGCGCGGCTTGGATGGTTCGATGCGGTAGCTTTGCTCGATCAACTGCCGCGCCTCCGCCAAGCGCGCGTCGCAATTGTAATGAATCGTGCACAGCGCCTCGCCGCGCTTCACCACGTCGCCGACCTTCCTGTGAAAAACCAGTCCTACCGCCGGATCGATTGAATCCTCTTTTTTCTCCCGGCCCCCGCCCAGCACGACGCAGGCGACGCCCAAGTGTTCACACTGCGTGCCCGCCACGTAGCCATCCGCCGGGCTGGGCACGTCCACGGTGTGCCGCGCGTGCGGCAAGCGGCCCGTGTGGTCCACCACCGCCGCATCGCCACCCTGCAGCCGGATGATCTCGCGGAATTTATCACGGGCGCGGCCTGTGGCAATCATCTCCGCGGCAAGTTTCTTCCCTTCGGCGACGCCCGCGGTGCGCCCGCCTAGATCAAACATCCACGCTGCAAGCTCGAGACAAAGCTCACGGAGATCTTCCGGGCCGCCACCGCACAGCACTTCGACGGCCTCCTCAACCTCGAGCGAGTTGCCAGCCTTGCAGCCCAGCGGTTGGTCCATGTCGGTGATCAGCGCGACCACGCGCTTGCCCATGCGCCGCCCGGTCTCGCACATCAGCTCGGCCAGGTACACGGCGTCTTCCTCTTTTTTCATGAACGCGCCCGAGCCGGTCTTGACGTCGAGCACCAGCGCGTCAATGCCTTCGGCCAGCTTCTTGCTCATGATCGAGGCGCAGATCAGATTGGGGCTTTCAACCGTGGAGGTGACGTCGCGCAGCGCGTAGATTTTCTTGTCGGCCGGGGCAATCTCCGCAGTCTGGCCGATCAGCGCACAGCCGCATGTGCTCAGCACGCGGCGGAACTCGGCGAGCGAAAGATTGACGTTGAAGCCGGGGATGGATTCGAGCTTATCGAGCGTGCCGCCGCTGTGGCCCAGTCCGCGCCCGCTGATCATCGGCACCAGGAGGCCACCGGCCGCCACGACCGGTGCGATCACCAGCGAAGTTTTGTCACCAACTCCGCCCGTGGAGTGCTTGTCCACTTTTCTCGCCGGCAGGTCGGAGAAGTCGAGCGTCTGCCCGGAGTGCAGCATGGCTTCGGTCAACACAGCCAGTTCCACCTTGGTCATGCCGCGCAGCAGCACGGCCATCAGCCAGGCGGCCATCTGGTAGTCGGGGATTTCGCCGCGCGTGTAGCCGGCAACGAGGAACTCAATTTCTTCGCGGGTCAGTTCCCCGGCGTCACGCTTGCGGCGGATGAGGTCAACGACACGCATGGGGCGGGTGGGTCACTCGGCCCGGGCGGCAGGAGCTATGAATCTTGCGACGGTCCGACCGGAATGGTTGCGCAGTAGCCGCATACGAAGCGATGCGGCAGCCTAGCACCGCGCCCCAGCGGAGTCAACGAACCGATGCCGGTGCGGTTCCCTTCAGTCTCAGCGTGGAGCGCTGGGGGCTCAATTGGAGCGCTGGGGGGCGCGCTCAGCGATGTCGGCGGCGACCTGCTGCATTTCCTCGTGGATTCTCTTGTTCGAGGCGAGCAGTTCCGGGCCGCCGAGGCGGTAAGGCCGCCCCGCAAAGTCCGTGCACATCCCGCCGGCCTCGCCCACCAGAAGAACGCCGGCAGCGGTGTCCCACGGCTTCAGGCCGAATTCCCAGAAGCCGTCGAAGCGCCCGCAGGCCACCGAGGCCAGGTCGAGCGCGGCCGAACCGTCGCGCCGCACACCGTGCGAGCGCAGCGTGAAATCCCAGTAGTAATGGATATTCGGGTTCTGCGCGCGCTTCACACTCGGAAAGCCGGTGGCGAGCAGGCTCGTGGCCAGCCGCTCGATGGAGGAAACCTGAATCTTCTTCTGATTCAGAAACGCGCCATCGTCGCGTACCGCAGTGAACAGTTCCCCATTGATCGGGTTATAGACCACGCCCACAAGGAGGTCCTCGAGCCCCGGGCCCGACCCCGGCGCGACGTTTTCCGCCAGGGCGATGGAAACGGCGAAGCACGGATAGCCGTGGGCGAAGTTGGTGGTGCCGTCGAGCGGGTCCACGTACCAGCAGTAGCCGCGTGCTGCCTGCTTAGTCCCGGATGACGCGCCCGGCGCCAGCGGGGCTTCGTGCCCTCCACCTTCTTCGGCCACGATGGCATGTTTGGGGAAATGGCTGCGCAGGCGCACCACCACGGCCTGCTCGGAGCGCCGGTCGGCCTCGGTCACCAGGTCCACTTCTCCCTTGTAGCTGATCTTGGCCGGGTGGTCATATTCGGCGAGCAGGATCTTTCCCGCCTCTCGCGCCGCCTCGATGGCCACATCCAGAAATGGGTTCATCTCGCCTCGTGAGAAACCGTTTGCGTGCGCTTCCGTCGTGTCTTGCGCCTGGTGTAGCGGCGGGCCTCAGCCCGCCATCTTGCGGATCAACAGGTGGCCTGCTCCCTCGACGGGCCGCGGGACATTTTCAACCCGCCGCTGCACTTCCATTGTCGGTGTCATTCCGAGCCCTTCGCTGCGCTCAGGGTCAACCCCGCGAGGAATCCCTCCGGAGAGATGCCTCGCTGCGCTCGACAAGACGATCACAGCACAGCGCTCGCACGAAGGCGCTACTCAATCGCCGCGGCGGTGAAGTAGCCCTTGCGGAAGCGCACCGTGTAACCGCGATTCCCGTCGGCGCCCTTCATGCGCACCTCGATCCGCCGGAAACTCTTCTCCGGCGGCCGCGGCTCGGGGTAATAGCCCAGGCGGTATTGGGTGCGCAGCTCGCGATCGATGCGGTCGAAGATCTCGTCCAGCTCCGCCATGCTATCCGGATAATACACTGCCCCACCGGTCGTTTCCGTGATCGTTTCGAGGGCGTGTTCTCCGGCCGTATTCCTGCCGCCTTCCGACCTCACGGGGCGGATCACGATGCTGTACATCAGGGCCTCGGTGCGCAGGGCGGCACGGCGCGCAGTGTCGAAGTCGGCGTGGCTGGTGGTTTCGCCGGCATCGGTGACCAGCACCAGCACCCGCCGGCGGCCCGGCGCGCGCTTGCCCAGCGCCTGCGCGCCGAGATACACGGCGTCATAGAGCCCTGTGCCCGCCCCGGGCTCGATGCGCCGCACCGCTGACTGCAGCAGCGGCACGTCGGCGGAGAACTCGGTGAGCTGCGTGACCGTATCGGCAAACTCGAACACCGCCAAGCGGTCGCCCGGCCGGACGACCTGCCGGATGAAGTGCGCCGCGGCTTCGCTTTCGGTGGCCAATTCCTTGGTCGTGCTCAGGCTCGAGTCAATCATCAGGGCCAGGTCGAGAGGCTGCTGGGTTTCCGATTCGAAAACCGCGATCTTCTGACGGACGCCCTCTTCGTAAAGTTCGAAGGCTTCTTTGGGCAAGTCGGGCGCAGGCCGATTGTTTTTGTCGAGCACGCTGGCGATCACGCTGACCAGGTTGACCTCGACGCGGATTCGTCCTTTGTCGCCTCCCGGCCGTGGCGGCGTCTGCGCGGTCACAGCCAGGGGCAACAAGAGCAATAGAGCGGCCAGTGAGAGGCCGGGCCAAGCGTAGGTTGGTCTCTGCATCTAGGAACTAGATTCGGTTCGGTCCGAGAAGGTTTTCGCAGGGGGCATTTCGCCCTCGGCCCAGACGGCGCCATCGGCGAAGTATTCCTTCTTCCAGATGGGCACGGTGCGCTTGAGGGTATCGATGGCGAGGCGGCAGGCGTCGAAGGCCGCACGGCGGTGCGGCGAGCTGATAGCGATCAGCACGCTGGTCTCGCCGATCTCCAGCCGTCCGAGCCGGTGAACCAGGGCGATGCAGTGAATGGGAAACTTGGCGCGAATCTCCGCCCCGATATCGCGCATTTTGGCGAGCGCCATCGGCTCGTAGGCCTCGTAGTCGAGGTAGAGGGTGGCACGGCCGCCCGAATGGTTGCGCACGATTCCGTCGAAGACGACTACGGCGCCGTCTTCCGGGGCCTTGACGTGCGCGAGGATCTCCGCGGTGCGAACGGGTGCGCGCACCAGTTCGTACACGTCTTCAGCGGCTTTCACCTGTTGACCGCCGCTCACCGGCGGCAGGAAGGCGACCTCGTCGCCGCTGGCCAGCGGCGCGCGCCACTCAGCAAACTCCTGGTTCACCGAAGCTACCACCAAGGCCCGGAACTTCGCCAGCTCCGGAAAACGACTGCCGTACCGGGCAAACAGATCCTCGACACGGGCGCCTTCGGAGAGCTCCGCCTGGTCTTCAGCGCGCCCGACGATTTCCTTCAATCGCCCGAAGAAGAGCACGCGCACATGCATCTTCATGATTCTATCGCCCTGCCGCAGGCTTTTCCACTTTCGCATTGCTGCTGGCGACGCGCGCAATCTCATCCAATCGCGCGGCGGCGCGGTGCAGGGCTTCGACCAGGGAGGAGGTCTCCCGGCGAGCGGTGTCCCAGTCCTTGCGGTCCAGCGCCTCCCGCACACCCGGCAGCAACACCGCCGAATAGCCCGTGTAAGTGCCGGGCGCGTAGATCGTATGGCGGAACCACGGCCGCCCCGTCAGGCCCTGTGGTGCCAGCAGCGCCTGCTCGACGTCCACGAGCTGGCGGTTGAGCGCTGTGGCGCGGGTCGCATCCATCGGTACGCCTCCGTGTGCCTCGAGGGCCTTCTGCGCGCGGGCTGCCGAAGTCTTGAGAGCTGCCGCGGCATCCCGCAGGGCGCTGAAATCGAGCTTTCCCTCCGGCGAAACCTTCGCCAGCACTTCGAGCTCGTTCCGATAGCGGTCAATCTCCGTGGCGTAGGCATCGTAATCGAACGGCAGCAGGTCGCTCTCCGCCAGCCGCAGCACCAGAATGCCGACCATCCGCGCCATCGCGGCGTGGTAGACGAAACTTGGGTCGCCGAATGTCTTCATCCAATAGAAATCGTCGTACAGGGCGTGATAGACGCCGTAATCGCCGCCAAAACCCATGTCGAGCGAAGGGATGCCCACATGGTGAAAGAACGGGGTGAAGTCCGACCCCGCACCCAGCATACCCAGGGGCGGGTCGGAATCATTCTGGCGCGGGGCGTCGATGGGCGGCGCCAGAGCAGAGGGGGAGCGGGGACCCTGGCCTTTTTCCAAACGCTCTTTCCAGACTTCATAGACGCTGCGGCCCGTGCGCGGGTCGGCGACCTCGCGCGCCGCTTCGCGAACCAGCTCGCGGAGCGATGGCGTGGCTGAACCGCCGAAGTTGCCGCCGGAAACCGCCGAATCCAGATTGATGTAGGCCACCGCCTTGCGCTGCAGTTCGGCGGCGTGCTCTTCGACCCACTCGGTCGAACCGATCAGACCGTACTCCTCGGCATCCCAGTGGCCGATCAGGATCGTGCGGCGCGGCTTCCAGCCGGCACGCGCGAGCTCGCCCAGGGCGCGAGCGGCCTCGAGCACCGCCGTCGTGCCGCTGGAGGGGTCCACCGCCCCGAAAACCCAGGCGTCATGGTGATTGCCGACTACCACCCACTCGTCGTCATGCTGGCCGCGCAGCTTGCCCACCACGTCGTAGATGGCGCGCTGCTGGTAGTCCATCACGAGCTTCAGGTGCAAGACAGCCTGCCCCGGGCCGGTATGGTAGGTGAGCGGGAGTCCGCCCTGCCATTCGCGCGGCACCTGCGGCCCGTCCAGGTGCTGCAGGATCTCCAGGGCGTCGCGCGGCGACACAGGCATCGTCGGGATGTGCGGCAGGTTCTGCGCCCACCGGGGATCAATGCGCTGCGCCTGCTCGGTCGCTGCAACGCCCGGGGTGAGCGGGTCGCCGGGGAATATGAACGTGTACTGGATCGAGCCGCGCTGGATGCCGCTCATCGGCCGCCATGGCCCGCGTGGATAGGCGTCGCCGGCGACGTAACCATCGTCTGCCGGATCCGAGTAGAGGATCAGGCCCGCGGCCTTGTTCTCCTCTGCCACCTTTGCCTTCACCCCGCGGAAGCCGCGACCGTAGCGCGCCAGAACGATTTTGCCTTCGACGCCCACGCTCAGCTCGGACAGCCGGCGGTAGTCCTCCTGCGTGCCGTAGTTCACGTAAACGACCGGCGCGGTCACTTCCCCAGAGGGCGAATAGCTGTTGAAGCCGACGACGGCGCGTTTGTCGTACGTGTCCTTGTCGCTTTCAAAGGGCTCTTCTGGTGTGCCCAGTGCCTTGGTTTCCGGCTGGACCAGCTCGAGTTTCACCTCGGTGGGCTGAGGCAGCCAGGCGCGGTAGCGCACCAGCTCGGCTTCGAAACCGTAGCTGCGGAGCTGGTCGCGAATAAACTCGGCCACACGACGGCTGCCGTCGGTACCGGCCATGTGCGGCGTAGAGGTCAGGATGCGGAGGGTCCTCTCGGCACTTTCGGAGCTGGGGAGGCGCTGGAGTTTCTGCTCGAGTTCGCGCTCGGCGGCAACGTGCCCGGTCAAGAAGCCGCGAATCTTCGCCTTATCCGGGGCTCTGTCTTGGGCTTTATCCTGGGAAGTGGCCAGGATTGGTGCCTGGGCATCGCTTACGCCCGGGACGAAGCTCAGCGCCACCGCGGTCGCGAAAACTGCAACCCTCCGCCAGGCTGACAGCCCGTCCTCTCTTTGCTTGGAACACATGCGCGTCATGCCCACGTTACAAGAAATCGTTGTTCTGCCTCGACTCCGCTCGTCACCCACACGGGAAACGGAAGTCACTGAAGATGAAGCAGCGAGAGTAACATTCCGGTATCCGCTGCGCAACGCGCGCCGCGCGATACGTTCGCCCACAAAAACGGGCGAGATTTGAACCGCAGGCAGATTTCGCGCCCTTCGTTTCCTGCGGAGAAGACAGTGCCGCCGGCGTCTGAGCCAACTCTTGACCTGGGGAGGCTGGCGCCGTAGGGTGACACATGGCCAAGTGGGGCTAGCTCCGGACAGTTTTCATCCCGGGGGGCAGCGATGAAAACCCTAGTTTCCGGCTCAACAGGGATGGTGGGAACCGCAGTGATCGAATCGCTTCTCCGCGATGGGCACACAGTTTGCCCGCTGTTGCGGCCGGAGAGCAAAGTCCGAAGTCAGGCCGCCGGTTTCCTGGGGGCATGGGGTCCCGCCGTCCGCTGGGATCCGGTCGGCAACACTTTTGATCCCCTACCAGCACAGGGCGCCGACGCAGTCGTGCATCTGGCCGGCGCGTCGATTGGCGAAGGCCGCTGGACCGAGGCGCGCAAGCGCCTCCTGCGCACCAGCCGGGTGGACGCGACGCGCCACTTGGTCCGCGTCCTCGCGCAATTCGCCCAACTGCCGAAAGTGTTCGTCTCCGCATCAGCAATGGGCTACTACGGTGACCGCGGCGAAGAGGAACTGACCGAAGAAAGCGCCGCAGGAGATGATTTCCTCGCTGCGCTCGCGCGCGACTGGGAAGCGGAAGCTGCGCGTGCGGCCGAGTTCGGCGCGCGCGTGGTGATGCTGCGCTTCGGCATCATCCTCGCGCCACATGGGGGCGCGCTGGCGCGCATGCTCCCACCGTTTCGTCTCGGACTGGGCGGGCGGCTGGGCTCCGGCCGGCAATGGATGTCCTGGCTGACGCTCGAGGAAGTCGTCGGAATCATTCGCAGCGCGCTCGAGAACGCGAATCTGCACGGGCCGGTCAACGCGGTGTCGCCGAACCCCGTACGCAATCGGGAGTTCACCGCGGTTCTAGGTCGGGTGCTGCATCGTCCCGCGATTTTCCCCGCGCCAGCCTTTGCTCTTCGCCTGGCCCTCGGTGAGATGGCCGGGCCGCTGCTGCTTGGAAGCCAGCGGCTCGTGCCTGGAAAACTCCGAGTGCTTGGGTACAAGTTCCTTCAGCCGGACCTCGAGCCGGCACTTTCCGCCCTGCTCCGCCACCCGGTCTGAGCGTCTCTCCCAGGGCAGACTGCCCCTGCGCCCTCGGGTACTGGCCGGGTCACAAACGCTATTTGCTTGACATTCGGTTTTCTTTTGCTAGGATGTGCCCTAAGAATTAACAGCCGCTGCAAAGCATTGAGCTTGCAGAGGCTTAGGGGGGCTCGAAAAATGGTTGCGAGACGAGCGCTGGCCGTAATGGTCATAATGTTGCTTGCGTTCCCGGCCTGGAGCGACATCAACGTCGTCGGAAATGTCACCGGCAGCCAGTCAGCCACAGTCCGCGGCACCGGCCTGGTGCCCGGCTCTACGATTTTCAATGGTGACACGATCGAGGTCGGTGCGCGCGGCAACGCGCGCATCCTGCTGGCCGGCGGCTCGCAGGTGCAGGTTTCAGAGAACAGCCAGGTGCGTCTGGCCCGGTCGGCCGGAAAGGTACAACTGACCATTGACCGCGGGCTCGCTGCGTTCCGCACCGGACAGGACTCGCCGGTGGAGGCACTGCTGGCCGACGCCACGGTTCGCGCGGCCAACGGTCAGACCGCGGTGGGCATCATCAACGTGCGCAGCCCGCGCTCGGCGCTGATCGCGGCCAACAAAGGCATGCTCGAGATCCGCACGGCGCACGATGCGAAAAGTATGACGCTGCGCGAGGGCGAGGGCATGGAAGTCACGCTCATGCCGGCGGATCCAGCGGACCCGAGTGCGTTGCCGGCGGCGTCGAATTCCTGGACCGCGGGGAAAGTCGTGATCCTCGTCGCGATCCTGGGCGGCGTCGCAACGGGCATCGGCCTGGCCCTGAGCCGCAGCGAACCTACACAGCCGAACGAGTGTCTCGAGGTCAGCCCCTTCAAGTGCCCGTAGGCTGCTGAAGATTTTTTCTGCGAACAGAGAAGCGTGCTCGCGATGGCGGGCACGCTTTTTTGTTTCTAAAGGGCGCGGTGTCGTTGTGAACACGTCACAGCGGCGAGAAATCCCTTCCCGGCGCTTCCTTCACGACATCCACGCTGAGGTCCATCTTCAGGACCCGGCCACGGATCGGGTCCGTTGCCGTGCCGCCTGGCAACGTCTGTCCATCACGGATGAAAAGGTTTGTATTCACTTGGGACTGGCGAATCATGGGTCGCGCGGCGAGCGGGTGCTGCTCCGCCTCCCGGGCCGCGCGGCACGCCGGGCCATCCGCCGGGCGATGCGCGCCAGCCACGCGCGGAATCGTTCGGGCTCGCGCAGCCGGTGATAGTTCCTGTAGGCGCGGAGGAATGCTTCCTGGGCCATGTCCTCGGCGTCCTCGCAATTCCGCAGCACGCCCAGCGCCACGCGGAAGGCCAGCGTGGAGCAGTCAGCCAGGCGCTGTTCGAATTCTCGGGCAACCTCTGACGCGGGCTCGGCTTCGAGGCTCACCACGCGCCCCGGATAACCAGCGGCCAACTCGTGCATCTCGACTCCCTATACATGACGCCACCGACAGGTAACCGGTTCACCGAAAAGGAAGATTTCGGGTGAGGAAGAAACTTAGAGGTCGAGTTGGCCGAGGAGGGTCTCCAGGTTGGACTCGTCGACCACCAGCTCGGGCCGCGGACCGGCCAGGTCATCCATTTCGTCGAACGCCTGGAAGAGGCGCATCTTGGCGACGGCATATTCCTCGGTGCCGGTCAGCTCCCGCCCGACTTTCTGCCCCCATTTTTCAACGGCACCGCGCCGGATGAAAATGCGCAGCGGAAATGCCGACCGGCGGCCCGAAGAGACCAGATACAGGTATTCGGTGCCGGGGGAGAATCACCGCTGCGACTTTCTCAGTTCTTGGAATTGATACTGGTAGACGTAACCGGTCGCGGCCGAATAGCTCTTGACCCGGCGAACTGTCTCCGGGCGTTCCATGATTAAATTATTCTGCTGCATGCGACCAAAGTCAATCAAGCCCCCCAGCCGAGCTAGCAGTGCGGGTGCCCGCACCGCTCCACTTTGAACCACGAATCTCGACTTGCAGTTCCAGAGTGAAACGCAAAGCTCGAGAACTGCGCCCTTCTGAATCATTCCCGCACCGGAGCAAGCGCCGTTTGTCGCCAGCAATTCCCGGCTCATCTCTGGTTAACTTGCGGGCAATCCTAGGCTTATTTCACGCTGACCATTGCGCGAGGCGGGTATTACTCCGAGCCTCCCCGACAGCCGACGAAGCCATTCCACCCTGGCACAAGCCTTGCTTCCCCACAGTTCATGTGGGGCGGGCCAAGTCGTCACGCGGTACGCCACAATTCCAAGAGCCACAAGGTGCTCCGGGCATGTGCCGTTCTGGCGGTGGCTGCGAGCGCGATGGGCTGTGGCGCGACCGGCGGAAATTCAGGGACTCCTCCTCCACCGCCTCCTCCACCGCCCATCACCGTGAGCGTATCGCCATCTACCGCTGCGGTACCGCTCGGCGCGACGCAACAATTCACCGCCACAGTCAGCAACACGAGCAACACCGCAGTCAACTGGAATGTGAACGGTTTACCCGGAGGCAACAGCACAGTGGGTACGATCACCGCGGCCGGTTTGTACACCGCACCGCAGAATCTGCCCGCACAGAACCCCGTCAGCATCCAGGCCGTCAGCCAGGCGGACAACTCGAAAAGCGCCACGGCCACGGTCACCGTCACTAGCGACATCGCCGTCAGCGTGACCCCCGCCGCGGCAGACGTTGAACTGGGCGCTACGCGGCAGTTTCAGGCGAGCGTTTCCGGCTCGGGCAACCCGAACCGCACGGTGACCTGGAGTGCGGCCGGGGTGGGCTGCGCCGGCGCCGCTTGCGGAACAGTTGATGCCAACGGGCTCTTCACGGCGCCGCCGATTTGGCCTTCACCGCCGGGCGTGACGCTGACCGCCAAGAGCGTCGCGGACCTATCCAAGAGCGCGAGTGCCGCTGTCAACATTACCAGTAGTTTCATGCTCTCTGTTGCTGGCCCTC
>JACQDH010000265.1 GCA_016201215.1 Acidobacteriota bacterium
CTATCGGATGGGGATTCCGCTCGAGCAGATGATTGTCTGGGACCCGCACCGCGACCTGGGCGGCAACGCCGCCGAGGCCATCCGCCGGGCGCGCGTGCTGCTGTGGAAGGGCTATTGCTCCGTGCACCAGCGCTTCCTGCCCGAGCACGTTGACCGCCTGCGCCAAACCTACCCCGGCATCCACGTCATCGTGCATCCGGAGTGCCGCTTTGAAGTGGTGGAGCGGGCCGACCACGTGGGCTCGACCGAGCAGATCACTCACACTGTCACGGCAGGCGAGCCGGGTTCGACCTGGGCCGTGGGCACCGAGATTCACCTGGTCAATCGTCTGGCCAAGCAGTTGGCCGACCGCACGGTGATTTCGCTCGATCCCAGCGTGTGCGTGTGCACGACAATGTTCCGCATCTCCCCGCAGCACCTGCTGTGGGTGCTGGAGAATCTGGTGGCCGGCCGCGCCGTCAACCGCATCGTCGTGGACGACCGCACGCGCCATTGGGCCAAGGTGGCGCTCGAGCGCATGCTGAGTTTGCGCTGAGCAGGTTTGAGCGGACCATGAGCGAGGAAGAGCGAGAACCGAGACGCTTCACCCTGAAAGAAGCCGAGCGCACGCGGCGCGAGGTCGAGCCGATTCTGCTCCAGGCCATGGACTGCCGGAAGAAGATCACCGAGCTCGATGCCAACCTTGCCGCGGTGGCCCAGCGCATCATGCTGCTGGGCGGGATGATCGTTCCCTATGAGAAGACGGCGCGGCTGCGCCTGGAGCGCGAGCATCTGGCCGAATCCATCAAGGCGGCGCTCGAGCGCATCGAGGCCACCGGCTGCGTGGTGAAGGACCTCGACGCTGGGCTGCTCGATTTTCCGGCGCTGGTCGGTAATGAGGAAGTCTATCTCTGCTGGCGCCTGGGCGAAGACCGCATCCGCTTCTGGCATCGTCAGGATGAAGGATTTGTCGGCCGCAAGCCGCTCGACCCCCGCGACGCCGGTCCTGAGCCGCCTGTTCAGTAGGACGTCGAGAGAACGCGATTCGCGCGCGAACCGGAAAAAAGGGCTATAGCAGCGCTGGATGCCGCGCAGGTTTGCGAGGCAGGGCTCCGATGTGTGCGGCGCAGCATTCAGAGGCCCGCGCCAAGGGAAAGGATTTCCTGTGACCGATCAAAACGAAAGCCGTCTGAAAAACTCGGCCAGCCCCTACTTGCGTTCGGCGGCGCACCAGCCGGTGGACTGGTACGAGTGGGGCGAGGAGGCCTTTGCCCGCGCGCGCGCCGAAGATAAACCCATTCTGCTCGATATTGGCGCGGTGTGGTGCCACTGGTGCCACGTCATCGACCGCGAAAGCTACGAGAACCCCGAAATCGCCGCGCTCATCAACCAGCTCTTCGTCCCGGTGAAAGTGGACCGCGACGAGCGCCCGGATGTGGACGCGCGCTACCAGGCCGCCATCAGCGCCATCTCCGGGCAGGGCGGCTGGCCGCTGACCGGTTTCCTCACTTCCGACGGCAAACCCTTTTTCGGCGGCACTTACTTTCCCCCGGAAGACGCCATGGGCCGCCCGGGGTTCCAGCGCATCCTGCTGACCATCGCCGAAGCCTACAAGAACCGCCGGGCCGAAGTGGACAAGGCTGCCAACGCGCTGGCCGAAGCAGTGGCCCAGGCGGAAACCTTCGCCGGTGCGCAGGCCAGCTTCGATGCGCGCGTGGTGGACGGCATGGTGGACTCGATCGTGCGCATGTTCGATCTGCGCAACGGCGGCTTCGGCCAGGCGCCCAAATTTCCCCACCCCGCAGCGCTGGACCTGCTGCTCGAGCGCTACCAGGCCACGCGCGAGAAGCACATGCTGGTGGTGGCGGAAACCACGCTGGAGAAAATGGGTCGCGGCGGCGTCTATGACCAGCTCGCCGGCGGCTTCCATCGCTACTCGGTGGACGAGCGCTGGCAGGTGCCGCACTTCGAGAAGATGTCCTACGACAACTCCGAGCTGCTCAAAAATTTCCTCCACGGCTACCAAGTCACCCAGAAGCCATTCTTCCGCGACGTGGCCGAGGGAATCATCGGCTGGGTGAACGCGGTTCTCTCCGACCAGCAGCGCGGCGGCTTCTACGCCAGCCAGGACGCCGACTATTCGCTTGAGGACGACGGCGACTACTTCACCTGGACGCTCGACGAGCTGCGCAACGCGCTGGCGCCCGAAGAGGCGCGCGTGATGGAGCTGTATTACGACGTAGAAGCGCGCGGCGAGATGCACCACAACCCGGCGAAGAATGTCCTGTGGATTGCGCGCGAGCCCGGCGAGATTGCCGCCACACTGGGGATGAGCGAAGCAGACGCGCGCCTGAGCGTCGCGCGCGCGAAAGGCAAGATGCTCGCCGCGCGGCTGCCGCGCCCCACGCCCTACGTGGATACAACCCTTTACGTCGTCTGGAACGCCATGTTCGCTTCGGCGTACTTGGAAACCTATCGCGTCCTCGGCGGCGCGACCGGAGAGAACTGCCGCGAATTCGCCCTGCGCACGCTCGACCGCATCCTCGCCGAAGCCTGGCAGGACGGCA
>JACQDH010000256.1 GCA_016201215.1 Acidobacteriota bacterium
CCATCTGCAGGTTCTCGAACAGAACATCCGCCTGGCCCTGCGCCGCCTCCGAAGACGCCCTCAGGTGATCCGTTCCTTCTTTCAACGCTGCCCTCTCTCTTTTTGACTGCCTGTCAATCTATTTATGCAGAAGTCTTTAGATTCCACAAACTTGTCCAAGTCTGCGCGGTCGAACAAGAGCCTGCGGCCAATGCGAACGTGCGGTAGGTCCTTCGCCCACACCAACTGACGCAGCGCCCAAACGGTGCAGCTCAGGTACAGGGCTGCCGCCTTGATATTGAGCAGACGAGGTTCCGGTGTAGGTATGACGATCTTTTTGGCGGGCATGCTGTGACTCCGTATTGAATTCCGGAGCCACTAGTGACCGCCATTGAAGGCGGGAGTTGGGCCTGGGGGCCTGCGATGACCCGGTACAGCTTAACTTCGCAGCATGACGGGGCCCGTGGCACCCATCAATTGCCAACAAGTTTACATGGATTCTGGTTTGAAGTCAACCCAAAGTTCAAGAAATGGCTAAGTAGTCCTTTAGTACTCTTGTCCTTTCACCGAAAAATCTGGAATCCTTTCACTGTGGCAAAGCAAGATGCACAAGCGAAGAGGAACCGGGTGGCCATCAGATTCGCCCGCCGGATGAAGAAAGTGAACCCGGAGCTGAGCGACAGCATCCTGATTGCGGTGGGCAAGCGGTTCGGCATCGGGGCGCAGATGGCAGTTGAGAAGGCCCTGAAGCTGGAATGGACACCGGAGCCAGAGGAGGACGAGAATGAAGCGTGATCGCGGGACAGGAAGCTTGATAAAGATCAAAGGATGCCGCTACTGGTACGCTCAGTTCTATGACGCGAACGGACGGCAGCGACGGGTGAGCACACGCACCGAGGTCAAGCAGGAAGCGCAGGCCATCCTGCGAAACTTGCTCACTGACAAGGATCGGGGCGTCACCTTCGTCGGCGACCTGAAGAAAGTTCGGTACGGCGACCTTCGGCAAGCCCTGATCCAGAACTACATCGAGCGCGGGAACAAGTCTCTTCAGGTTCTCGCCAACGGTGAAGAAACAATATGGGGCTTGAAGGCGCTCGACGACTTCTTCGAGTACAAGGGGCCGGATGCCCCCGGCGTCCCGGTCACGCGGATGACGACCGATGCGGCTCGGGAATTTGTCCGCAAGCGCCAGGCGGAAGGTGCGGCGAACGGCACTATCAACGGCTCACTCGCCTGTCTGCGGCGCATGCTCCGCATCGCCCACGAAGACCGGAAGATTCAGGTCGTGCCGAAGATCCGCTTGCTGAAGGCCGGTACTGCGCGCAAGGGCTTCCTACCGCGCGACAGGTTCGAGGAACTGCTGGCCGCGTTACCGGACACCCTGAAGCCACTGGTCACGTTCCTGTACTACTGCGGCGTCCGGCTGGGAGAAGCGCTGCAAATCCAGTGGGCACAGGTTGACTTGCAAGCGGGATTGATTCGGCTGGAGGATGAGCAAACTAAAACCGGGGAACCCCGCACGGTGCCCTTGCCCGACGCGCTGATAAGGATGCTCGAGCAGACAGAGCCAAAGGTGGGCACAGTATTCGACAGCACGAACCTCCGCAAGTCGTGGCAGACGGCGTGCGCCGCTGTAGGGCTGGGCACACTTGAGGAGGTTGAAGGTAGCTACGACAAACGCTACAATGGGCTCATCATTCACGACCTGCGCCGCTCGGCCATTCGCAATCTGATAGCGGCTGGGGTTTCAGAGAAAGTAGCAATGACGATCTCGGGCCACAAGACACGCGCGGTTTTCGACCGCTACAACATCGTCGATGCCGCTGACGTAGTGAAGGCCATGCGGCGCGTGGAAAGTCTGGCTACCCACAGTGAAAAGACAGTGAAAATGCTACCAGCACCGCGCGCCAAACAGCGCCAAGCTGTTGATTCTACAGGGACGGCGGTATCGTCTAGGGGTTAGGACGCCAGATTCTCAATCTGGAAACCCGGGTTCGATTCCCGGTACCGCTGCCAAATCTTCCACTTAGCGATTTTCGCCTGTATTTATGTGGTTTCTGTGAGGTCTTGCTCGCTGTCTTTTTAGTCTCGCTGATTCCTGTCTGTATTCCTCGTGCTCTGGAGTTATGGACAGTAAATGGACAGTATGGCTGGTATACTTGGGTCAGAGGACGTGCGCCCAGGGTTGGCAGGGGCTGGATAATTACATTTCCTTTTACTCTGCGGAGGTGAAGAGTTTTGCTTTGGAGGGGATCTGCTTCTCTATTTCAGCGGCAAGACCCCGGGTGCACCCGATGGCGTCTGCTTCTGCCTCGCCAGGCCATGGCTTGAAGGTCAAGCCCATGGCGCCGATGATCTTTCCCGTGGCGTCGTGGAGCGGAAGTGTGATATCGAAATTCGCGCCCTCCCTCAGCACCACTGGCTGGCCCGTCCGCATCGCTTTCAAGTCCTCGGGGTCTGATCGCTTGCCGATTTTCTCGGCGACGTTCGAGGCGATAATCAGGTTCTGCGTACGGTTTCGTGGTGTGACGTGCAATCCGACGCGGATCAGTTCAGGATGCCGCGCAACGAGATCATCCACGAGTTTCTGGGCGAAGGTTTTGCCCGATGGGGATGAGCCTCGGCCACTGCCGAGTTCCTGCACTGCGAGGTCATCGAAGTAGATCACGGAGTCGGCTTTGGTCCACACCCCGATTTTCCTGGCCTCTACGAACGTGCTGTCTTTTGCAGTGATCCCCAGTTGCCCGTCGTAGTAGCACTTGAATTCGTTCCCGCGGGCTTCCACACGGATTTCGTGCCAGACCTGCGGCGTCACCCGGAAGTTCGCGCCGGCAAACTGGATGCGCCGACCGTTCACCACGCGATAGAGACGGAAGTTGTCTTCGAGGGCGTTGGCGCGCACGACGTAGTAGTTTTCTTTGTCTTTCAGCCGAAACACGAGGCCGGCGCCCTGATCAACCGTCCCTGAAATGGTTTTGAATTTCACGCGGAGCACGAAATCCCGGTAGTTGGTCCCTTCGGCGATGGCCAGCGGGAAGCGGTAGTCAGTCTTGTCTGTCGATGTCTGGGCCAGCACGTTTGGGGGAGAGGGCGCGGAGGAATCTTTCGTCACCACCCATTGGCCTGGATGGCCCTGGCCGGTCAGCGCCGACGTGAAGCCCGCCGGCGCTTTCCCTTGAGTGTCCCGGTCAAAGTTCCAGATGCGCTCGGCCGACTGGGCCGAGGCCTGCACGCTGACAACGAAGAGACACAGCCAGAAGATCAGAAACCTTCCGGCTTGTCGCCAAGCAGATTCCATTTGTTCCTCCTTGAAAAAAGAATTTTGTCGTCCGCCGAACCGTCCCTTCGCGTTCAGAAGTTGAACTGCATCCCCACATAGCCAAACCAAGTCGGCCTCTCATCGCTAAGGCCCCGCAGCGCCCTGCCGGTCGTAAATAGGAAGACCAGGGGGCCGCGCAGCCGCCAGCGGCCGCCTAGGTCGAAGACCATTTGGTCCTCTCCGAGGTCGCGCTGCACTGTCCCATGAAGCTCTCCGAGCAACTCAAGCCGGGGACTCAGGCGATGTCCGAAGGCGAGGCCGTAAACCCACTCGTCCATCTCGTGCTTGCGGAATTTGTAGCCGACTTCCCAGTTCATATCGAACGGGCCTAGTCGTCGAGCCATTTCTATCGGCAGCAGAAATTGTGTGCCGCGTTCCACCAAACCGCGGTCGGCTGAAGAAGTGGGATTGTTGAACTCGAGCTGCGGATAGATCGAAATGGAGACCCTGCGCTTTTCTTCATCTATGAATCGCCATTTCACGCCCATGAGCGAGTTGCCCAGCCCGTTCCGTCTCCGCTGGTCGTTGGGGTTTACCACGACCCACGGCAATTCGTACTTCAGTTGAATGTGGTCGCTGAGACCGTAGTTGAAATCCACCCGCGGAGTTTCAAACACTGTGGCGGCGCGGTTGCGGTCGAAGGTGAAGCCGACGTTTATTTCCCACCGACGGTTTCCCGGTGTCCCGGGATCGTCGGTCAGCAGCGGAGGCCCGCCCTGTGCACGGGCTGCCTGCGCCGCGAGCATGAGCAAGCTCAGGATGAGCAGAACGCTCCGGCGCTTTCTCCGAATCAGCATCACCTACCGAGTAGCACGCCCAGAATTCCTGCTGCGAGGACAAGCAGGGGCTCAGGCACACGCTTCAGCTTAACCAACACGACGAGCGAGGCCACAGCAATGAGCGCCGTGGGAATGTCCACCAAAGCGCGCCGGCCTAAAACAATTGCCGCGCCCGCGATGGCCCCCGTCGCCGCGGCGGTCACACCGTCAACGAAAGCCTTGACCATTCGGTTTTGAGCTGACCGCCGGAAGTACTTAGCGGGGATGATTACGAACAGGTAGCACGGCAGGAAGACGCCGATGGCCGCCATCGTGGCGCCCAGCGGTCCTGCCACCAGATAGCCGATGAACGCGACGGTGATGACCACCGGTCCCGGCGTGATCATGGCGACTGCGACAGCGTCAAGGAACTGGCGCTCATTCAGCCAGTGGAATTTGCTGACCACTCCACCGTAGAGAAATGGCACGATTGCCAGGCCACTGCCAAAAACAAACGCGCCTGCGGCGGCAAAGTAAAGGCCGATTCGCATAAGCGTTTCGGCTGAGGCCGGACCATGCAGGCCGGTAACCCACCAGCTCGTGCCGAGGGGGAGTGCAAGCGCAGCGGACCTCAAGCCAAAGCGTGGCGCGGCCTTCACCAGAAGTGCGATTACGCCGCATAGCACAAACAGCCAGACGATCTCGGTTTCCGTCCAGGCAGTGGTAATGGTGCTGACTCCAAAGAGCGACCACAGCAGCAAGTCTTTGGCCAGGGTTATGCGCATGAGTTTCCAGGCGCTGCGTACAATGATGGCGATCACCGCCGCTCCGATGCCATAGAAAGCCCCGTGTATCCAAGAAAGGCCCCCGAAACGCATGTACAGCTCGGCGATTACCAGTACCATCAAGAAGGAAGGCAGAATGAACGCAAGTGCCACCAGGGTTGCGCCGAGCACGCCGGCGCGCACCCAACCTAGGTAGATGGCGAGCTGCGCGGCCAACGGCCCCGGCGCGAGTTGCGCCAAGGCGAGGCCTTCCCCGTAGTCTTGCTGCGTTACCCAGCGTCGTTCCTCGACAAGGTCGCGCTGCATATAGCCCGCCAGCGCAATCGGGCCGCCGAAACCGAGGGCTCCGAGGCGAAGGAAGTAGAGCAGGTAATCGCGCGGGGTGCCGGGGGCTGCTCCCGCCTCTGCAACCGGAGAAGGTGCATTGTCTTTCATGCCTACTCGCCCGGTTTGCTTGCAGCTCGCGTTTTCCCGAGTTCAGCGAGTGCGGCCTTGAAGCCCTTAGCCAGCTTTTCCCCTGGCCCCTTGCCCCAGTAGTGCAAGAAGATAACCGTAGGGCGCACGCCGGTCATGTGGTGGTGGATGGCAACCACCTCCAGGCCGTTCTTGCGGAGAGCCTTCAGCACTGGCGTGACTTCGTGTTCCAGCATGGCCACATCACCGGCGACCACGGCATTTTCGTCTGTGCCGTAGAAGGCGGCCCAGGTGTTCAGCCCCATCCGCGCATTGATCGTCGCGCCCATTTCTTTCAAGACGAAGTCGTCGCGGCCTAGAGTAATCTTGTAGACAGCCCCGGTCCGCTCTCCAGGATGCCCAACGATTGCCGCAATTTTCGCCGTATCGAGTGTGCCTTGCGGTGCGTCACCTGTCCGCGGATTCTTGGTTTGCGCGCTGCCGGGCGCCACATGACCGATGAGGACTAACGCCGGTTTGACCTTGCGCGCCAGCTCCACCGCCTTCCCGTGACCGTGAATGTGCATGTAAAAGATTCGTGGCTCTTCCCAGAAGAAGTGGTTGTGCAGCGCGGTGACATCCAGCCCCTGCTCGAGCAATGCCGACATAACAGGGTTCACTTCCTCTTGCAAAAGCACGAGGTCACCCGTCATTACGTCTTGTCGGCTGTCGCCTTTCGTCATCGCCACCCAGCCGCCAAAGCCGAACGGCGTTGGCGTGGCCACGCCAGCGACAATTACTTGCAGGTCATTTCGTGGCACGTTGACCTTGAGAACGCCGGCCTTGTAATCGCCTTGCTGACCGAGCAGATTCAGCGCCTCCTGATAATCGCCCGGCATCTCCTCTGCCCGTGTACGTGTCCAAAGACTAGGAGCAAGTAGCAGGGCGAAGCTAACAAGAATGATAGATTTGATTCTTCGTTGCATTTTGTTCCCTCCTTAGTCTGGCTTCGTGTCATTGGACAACAGCACCCACAGCAAGCCTCTTCGGAGAAGGACCGACCTTCACAGTCCCGACTACCTTGCGTTGCGCCACATCGATGATGCTCACATCATTCGAGCCGGTGTTGCTTACGACAGCTAGCCTCCCGTCCGGTGTGAAGTCAATCCAATTGGGGTCCCGACCGACGAAGACACGGCCCAGAATTCTGTGGTCGTGCGTGTCAACGATCGTGGCGACATCGGTGGTCTGTGTCGTCAACCAGAGCTGCTTCCCGTCTGGCGTGATGCCTAGCCCATGTGTGTCTTTACCCTCGACCGGGAACTTTGGCTCGCCCAAGGCAATGCGATCCACCACAGCTTTTTTCGCAAGATCGACGACTAGGCAACCGTTCAGCCATCGGATGGTCTGATAGGCTTTCTTGCCGTCCGGGGTGATGGCCGGGATTCGAGGGAACGCAAAGAGCGGGATCTCCCCGGTGATTTGCCATGTCAACGCATCGAGCGCCACGAGCTTCATATCGTTTTCGCTGGTGACATAGATTGTCCTGCTGTCGGGGCTACGGAGGGCGATGTGGGGAGCGCGCCCCACAGGCACAACCTTGGATACCTTTCGAGTGGCCACATCCACCACGGCCAGGCCATCCGCGCCGTTGAGGGTGACGAAGACATAGCGCCCATCAGCCGATACGGCGATTTGATTTGGTGACCGTCCCACCTCGATCGTGGCAACGACCGCGTTCTTCGTGGGATCGATGATCGAAAGTGTGCCGTCGCCCTCGTTTGACACGTAGACAGCTGTCCCATCCGGAGCGATGGCTACCCCATGCGGTTTGGATCCCGTCTTGATGTTGGCAACTGGCTGCGCGCGCTCTGGATTGATCACGGACACGCCGTCGCCGCCGAAGTTAGTGACGAAGGCGCGCACCGCCTTGGTAGAGCCCTCCGGACGCGTGCCGGCTTGCGCCGTGCTGCGCAGCGTGTCCAACCCCAGAGCCAGGGCGAGGATCGCTACTACGCGGACGGTTTTCCTTGTGTTCATAGGACAGGCTCCTTGGTTCTGACGTGTTTGTTGTATCCCCAGCGTCTTCGGGATTGCGTTTTCCCTAGTCTTTCAGCTCTGCAGCCCCAACTTTTTGCTTTGTTTCCTTCGAGTGGCGCTGTGATCCGCCTCGCTTCCTCAAGGCAGTGAGTAATAGAGCCCCTCGACCATTTGGAGGCCGCGCTCGAGGATTTCGCGATCTGCGAGACCTTGCCTGTCCCACCCATTCAGGACTTCATCGATGCCGAAGCCCTCTCGGCGGCCGAACTTTTCGTCACAAAGGTCGGCGTCGTGAACAATCTGCGCGAGGACGCTAACTTTGCGATTGCCGATACGGAAGCACTTCTGCAGCGTCTCAAAGGTGCAGTCCTCGCCCCGATGCGCAAACCCGCCTCTGCCTTGGAACATGTCGAAGGGCACGGCCCCGGGAGGCACGCCGCCCTCGTCAGCGAAGGCGAACCGGGCCTTCGGGTCGATGAATCGCCGGATCAACCAAGCTGAACTCACCCTATCCACCCCGGGCCGGAGGCGTGTGACCCACAGCTTTCCTTGAAAGTCCCTGCGGGAGACTTTCTCGAACTCAGCTGTGATGGTTGCGGGAGAGCCTGTGGAAGCTGCCCTCTCCAGGAGTTCTTCAACGCGGCCCCGAAGAGGGCTTTGGAAGAAATCGATCGCCACAATTTCCTGAAAGCGCTGGCGGATCCGGCTGAGCCGAGTGGAACGCTTCTGTGGTGGCACAGAGATCACCTTATTGCGCAGGTCACGAATCAGCGCCTGGTAGTCACGGGCACGGGCCTCAGCGAACCGCCTCACCAATTGCCCTGTGGACAAGTTGTCGATCGATTGCACCTCGACGACGGAGGCTTCTCCGCGGTAGTTGCGGATCACCGTCGCCAGCCATTCAAAACGTTCCCGATTTATCGGATCGTTTGGCAGAAGATAGCCAGAGTTGCCCAGCGTGACGGCCCCAAACCGTTGCAGCTTGCGCCATACCTCAACCCGTTGGCTTGCACGGCTTGTTGGCAGGCTAAATGACAATAGCAGCCATGGCGCAACACTTTGCTTGGCAGCTAGCCTCATTTCGGAATCATGTTATAGCCATAACAGAGAACCAGTCAATGAAATTTACGCCGGAAATGAGGACAAGACTGCCGTGAGTCTTGCGCGATCAGCTCCCTTCCTGACACGAATGCCGATGCGAAGTGGGGGGGGCGTGTGATACTGGTCAGCGGACAGCCTTCATACGAACCGAAGGAAGTGGAACACCTCTCCGTGGGATGAGTCTATCCTGTCTTTGCTGCCTCTATGGGACGCCAGATTCTCAATCTGGAAACCCGGGTTCGATTCCCGGTACCACTGCCAAATCCTCGAAGTAGCTATTTTCCCCAGTGTTTATGCGGTCCCGGATGCTTTCGCTGGGTATCTTCTTAGGCTGGCTGGCTCCTAGCCCTCTCTCTGGTGGTCTCCTGTTCCGTACAGAAAGTGGGCAGCACGAAAGCTGGGTTGGGTGGCTGCGAGAGAGATAGCACGGGGGAGTCCAAACGGCTTAGAGACGGTTTCTGCACGGGCGCAAATGCACCAAGCAGCAGGCCTTGCGCCGCGCGAACTCAGGGCGTGTGGTTTCGGAAGCGGGTCAACGGTCGGTCACGTTTTTTCCGGGGCCTTGACTACGTACATGTGCGCCTTCACAGGTACTTTCCCTTTCCCGAAGCAGTAGCCGGCCAGGTGGCAGCCGCACAGGGCACATTCGCCCACACAGCGGGGACACTGCACTTCCCACACGCCCGGCTCAAGACGAATGCACGGGACGTGCTTCTTGCACTCCTCACAATAGAAGTAGTCTACATTTTGCTGCAGTTCTTCGAGACTCATCGGAATCTCCTTGCCACGGCGGGCTGGCCTACCAAGTCTCCACCGCCTTGCCTGCCTTCACCAAGAAGCGTCCTCGAAGACCGGGATGATCGGGGCTGCAAACCTGCCAACACAGAAATGTGAGTACCCCCGCGCGTTCAGCGGTGAAGCCCACCTCGACGGTGTGGCCCGCAGGTACATCCACTGGCCCGAGGCGCAGGAGGGGAATCCCAAAAGTGTGCAGGACATCCACGCTGCGCAGACGCAGCACGACGTGGTCTCCCTGCTGGAGCGAAATCTCCTCTGTCCGCACTGGCTTTCTCCACCAATAGTTCGCGCCAACAATCTCCTCCTGAGTCCAGATGCCACCGTTGGCGATGGCCGTCAAGGTGATGACCTTTGTTCCCGGCGGGTAGCGATTCAGCACACCGACCCGCCAATGCCAAAGGAGCAAGGGCAGGCCGGCCAGCGTCACCAGCACCGCCAGCACGCCGGCCGCTTCCTTCCACGTCATTTTCCTTGCCATGGCGTCACCCGACAAAAAGTTTCAAGAAAACTAGGGTCACGGCCAGCAATAGAACCGCCGGCGGGAGCAGGCTCCGGTAAAGCTGAGCAGGATCCGAGAAAAGCTGGCGCCCGACTTTGTGCATACCCCGGAAACCGTAGTAGAAGCCGGCCAGCAGAATAGGGACCTGGATGAAGGGGACCCACTCGGGCCACAAAGGCGCCCAGGGGAATTCCGCGGTGCCGAACAAATTCATCCCCCAGCCGAGCGGGTCAGAGATGACGGAAACGATGTACGAGCCGTTGACCATCAGCAGCGGAACACTGAATGCGATCCACGCCAGCAACCCCATCGGCACAAGCGCGTAAGCGTATTTCAAAAAGAGTTCCTTAGTCGGAATGGAATCCGCCTTCGCATACCATTTGGCCAGACGAATCGAGAGGTAGTACAAGCCGGGAAAAATCACCAGCGCCAGAAGCGCTTGGCCCGCCGCGAACAACCCGAAGCCGCCCCAGTTGCGCACCTCTGAGACGTTGGCCCAGTCCTTGAACCGGCCCCAGGGACCCAGCAGCATGACCGAGTAGGTTAGCGCCAGCACCAGCATGATACAGGCCTTCCAGACTTCGTCGTAGCCGCGCAGGATCACATCACTCGTGGAAAAGGGCCGCACAAACAGCGAGATGTTGTCGTTCGGACAGCTCTTGACGCACTCAAAGCACAGCCCGCAGTAATTGTTGCGGTCCAATTTGCCCATGTAGACGTTCCAAGGGCAGGCCCAGCCCTTCTCGCTCCCGCGTATGCACGCTTTTGAGCTGCACTTCAGGCATTCGTTCTTGTCCACGGAGCGCAGCTCCACGGTGGACGTCATGGCGTAGAGACTGAGGAACCCGCTGATGGGGCAAACATAATTGCAAAAGGTCCGCAGGCGATACACCAGCGCCAAACCCGTAGCGAGGGCAAACAAGACGCCAAACACCACGGCGCTGAAAATGGGACGAGTGACGAGCAGGGCGCTGAACGTAGCCAGAAAGAGAAAACCAAGGTTTTGCAGCCAGATGTTACTCAACTGTTTGGGCCAGCGCCGGTGCAGGCCAAAGAAACGGTTTTCGGTTCCCGGGCTTTTTCCCGGATGAACCAGAACCACGGCCCGGCGTTGTACCCAATCGCCGAAAAAGGGCAACGGGCACATCGTGCACCAGACGCGGGAACCCAAGGGCACCATCACCGTGATCAGCACAAACCACCACAGAATCCACACGAACACGATGATGATGTTGCGATTGCCAACCGGTGTCCCAAACAGGCCCGCAATCAGGAACAGATAGAACAACAACAGGTTGGGAAGGATAGCCAGAAATTGGAAGGTGCGCATCCGGACTAGCCTTTTCAGCCAGGGCCAGCGGGCGAACACGTCAAACCGCCAGGGTCGTTGCAGGGTTTCTTCTGAGACAGCCGGTGGGGCTATCGGGTTCGCAATGGCCATCGCCCTACCTCACGGTCGAACTACGGGTGCGGCGCTTTTCCGCCAGCTTCTCGTTCAGCAGACGCACGTGCGTTTCCTCAAACTCGGCCAGTTCGCGGTACACTTTTTGCAGCTCGGGATCGGTCGTGCGCGAGGATTCCCGGGCGTAGAATTCCCGCGCGGTCTCCTCGGCGCGCAACCCTACCTCCAGTGCTTGCTCGACCGTCATCGAGTCGAAGATCAGCGCCTCGGGGTCGTCCAGATCGGGCGCTTCGATCACTTCCTTTGGCTCCTCCGCTGGAGACGGCAGCGGGCCGAAACGCTCGCCGTAGCGGTGCTCCAACTCGGCGCCGTGCTGGCGCTCTTCGGCTGCCATCTCGCGAAAGATTGCGGTCACCGAATCGTCGTAGCCCTGAAAGAGCTGGGCCAAAGAGTCATAGACCCTGGCATTGCGGGTCTCAATCTGGATCGCGCGGAGCAAGGTGGCACGCCTGACATCCAAGTGCGGGGTGCTCACGACTGTCCTCCTGCCGCCGGGCGACCGAAGATCAGCGGCATGGCCAGGGCCAACGCCAGCGCCACCCCCACCGCGGCGGAGTAGAGATAGTTGGGACTGACGATCAGCTCTCCCTGCATGAACGGGTGCATGTAGCCGCAAGTGATCGAGCACCGGTAGCGGAACTTGCCGGTCCGGTTGGCGACGAAGCTGATTTCTTCCACCTCTTTGTAGTCTTGCTGCTCCGAGGGATGACGAGCCCAGAAGGTGGGGTTTTCCGGTCGCGCCTTGGCATCCAGGTTGTACCCCTCCAAGTAAAACCCGTGCGTGACATCTTTGGCCACGAGTCGAATGTGCAGCCGGTCGCCGCGAATCACCCGCAGCACAGGCGGGTCATACGCATACTTGTGCGCCGTAATGGTAAAGCTGCGCTCGTGAGCCGCCGCCCTCCCCAGATGGGCCGACACAAGACCCCCCAAACCGCCCACCACGAGGAGCACGGAGACCAACAGATACTTGGGAATCTGACTCAGCCTCATGAGGCCTCCTGCGCCGGCCCCGTGGAGAAGGCGGGCCACAGTTAGAAACTCGCGGTGACGCTTCCAGTGGCCGGCACCTTGACGGTTTGCTTCTTGGCCTTGCCGCGGTACCAGGCTTTCACCACATACTCACCCGGCGGCACGTTGGCGATGCGAAACTTGCCGTCGTTCTCCAACCTGGAAAAGTACGGGTTTTGCAGCACCAGGACGTAGGCTTCCATCTCCGGGTGGACATTGCACAGGATACTGACTTCGCCCGGCTTGTTGAAGGTGTGCTCGCGCACGATACCTTTCGTCCAGTTACCCAAATTGAACTCGTCCGCGCCAACACCGAACACATTGTGCTGCAACTCGTCGCTATTGTGGAACTCTACGGCGGTGCCTTTGACAACAGGAAGTACATAGGGCGAGAAGACCTTGTTCTGCTGGTTCATCTTGGCGCGCTCGGCGCGAAATGTTCCCGCCACCGTCTCGACGTAAACCACAGCCTGGTCGGGCTTGGCCACAGCAAGCGTGCCCACGATGTCCCCCGCCTTCAACCCGGCGAAAGGTACGAGCAGCACGGCCAGAATCATCAGCACCGGCGCCACGCTCACGTCACGAATCCTCTTGGTCATTTTCTTTTCCTCCCCGTGCATTCGGAGGGCCGCTGCGCTCTCGCGCGTACGGCGGCCCTCCCTCTGCCGTGCCTACACAGTCGCAGACTCCTTCCTCTTCAGAAGAAGAAAGCGAGGCGGAACACAGCGCTGTCGTTGGCAATTGCGCCGTTCAACAGGCGGTTTCGATCCCCGCCACCGACATAGATGGGACCTTCTGCGCTCAGGATCACGTTGGCTCGTATCATCATGGAGACCCCGGGGACCACGCGCTTCACGTGGAGGAACGAGCGGTCGCCAATGGCCTGATCGTACCGGAGCGTGGCCACAAGCCAGGGCAACACGACCGTGTCACCCTGGACAAACCAAGCATGAGTGGTGATTGTACGTGGAGGTCCGCCCTCCCCTCCGCTTTGGAGGATGAGGTCGTGCCCGCGAACGTAGGCGCCAAAGAGATTCAACCGACTGATGTAGGCGTTCACTTTGAATCCGGCGCGGTTAAAGCGCACTTCATTGGCAGGAGTGACGCCTGTTCGACCCACATAGCCAAAGGCGCCGACTTCCACGGAGTTGTCAATGTAGTTCTCGGTGGCTTTCAGTGTGTCCAGGGCCCCCGAAGGGCCTGTCACGCCAAAGCCGCGGAACTTGTAAGAGGCACTCCCATACCAGTCTTTCTGGGAGTTGTCGTCATTGCTGCTGCCACTACCGTTGACCAACCCCAGGCTGTATTGGAAGCCGCCGCCGCCCGGACCGTTCTTGGCGCCCCACACCTCGAAACCCTGTTGCCGCGCGCGGAAGCGGAAGCCTCCCGGGACCGTGCGGAAGTCGCTGACAATGAAATCCTCATCGGTCAACTTGTGGCTGAAACGGGAGAACGGCACGGCACCGGTTTCGATCCGCCCTAGCCGGAGATTCATCAGCGGGGAATTGGTCAGTCGCATGTTGAAGTGACCGCGCTCGAAATCCACCTCTGTGACACCGCCCGCAAATTCGAAGGCCAGTTCGCCTAAGTAGGAAAAACGTGAGCCTAGTGTGCCTCCTGCCAGGAGCTCGAATTCGGCGGGAAATGCAAAGTCTGTCTTCACCTGGTCACTGGGTGTGACTGTGGTGGCCAGCTCGACGGCCGCGGAAAGCGGGACGCGATCGGGAATGGCTCCCGGCCAGACGCCCTTGGGCCACACCTTTTTCCACCCCGGCGCGCCCAGTTCGACGTCGGGCTGTTTGATGAACTTCTCGTCGTCCCCTGGGATGCGATAGCCGTTGTTCTTGAACGCCACGCCGAACGCATTCAGCTTCGGGGGCAGGACATGACAGGTCGTGCACGAGGTTTGATACCGGCGAGCAAAGGCCGGGATGGCCGAGGCGCGCTTCGGAAGCATGAGCAAGCTCACGAAGGCCACAACCACACTAACCAGCGTCAGCTTGGCAAAAGTACCCTTCATTTCTTCCTCCTGGGAGGGCATCTGCTGGATGCGGCTCCCTCTTTTTCAAGAATTGGACTTACCCTCCGATGGAAAAATCCACGGTCACCGAACCGGTTTCGGGAACCTGTACCGTGCGCTCCTGAGCTGCACGGCGCTCGTGCCAGTAGCGCAAACGATGCCGACCCGCCGGTACGCCCTCAATGCGATAGGTGCCGTCAGGGCCGGTTTTTGCAAAATAGGGGTTCTTCACGACCACAATGTAGCTGGACATTTCCAGGTGGACGTTGCAGAGCAACTCCACCACGCCCGGCTTATCGAATCTCACGCGGCGGGAGGTGCCGCGCGCATATAGCCCGAGGTTGAAGCGCTTCGCCTCTGAAATCGAAAATACGTTGTGCGAGAGAGGATCACTGTTGGGGAATTCCACCGTGGTCCCTACTTGAACCGCCAGCACATGGGGGACAAAGCGCAACTCCTTTTGCTCCATCAGCACCGGTTGTTCCGGGGGCGGGAATGGACCCTCGATGTCTTCCAGGGAGATCACAAAGTTAGATAGGTCGGGTGTTGGCCCTGTGCCACGCACATGGCCCTCGATGGTTCCAGCCAGAGCGGGCTGGCAGGCCAGCAAGCCAATCGAAGCCACCAACAGCGCCTGCTTTACCAGCCATGCCATGGTCTGACCTCCCACCTTGCGGGGAGAGCAATGGCAAGCCGGATTCCTAAGCGCGTACCACTTTGGACTTGCGGTTATCCTTTTTTCTATCAGTCTGTTACGCGGTCACGTGTGGTAGGACGATGTATCGACACAGGTCCACCAGTGTAACCTGCAGGTAACATCTCGACCGGTGGCTGTTACGATGGAGTGACAGTCCCAGACCAACCCGTCTGGGCTTGGGAATGGAACTCCCGCGCCTCAATCTCGAAACGGCGGAGCAGTTCGTAGACCGATTTGCGGCTAATCCGGGCCTCTCTGGCGACCGCGGAGATGTTGCCGTGGTGACGCCGGAGCAACGTTGTCAGATACTGTTTCCCTTGAGATTCCACCCACTGCTCGCGTGCGGCCTTGTACCCCATCTCCGCGTGGATCTTTTTCCCCAGCCGCGCCTGCTCTCGAATGTAGTCGGGCAGATCCCGCACCCGCACACGATCGCCGTCGCAGAAAACAACGGCCCGTTGGATCACATTGCGCAATTCGCGCACGTTGCCCGGCCAACGATACTGCTCGAGCACACGCAAAGCTTCCGAAGTAATCGCCACGCAGTTCTTATTGGTGGCCCCGGAGAACTCCTGCAGGAAGTAATGCACGAGAATAGCTACATCGCCCCGGCGCTCGCGCAAGGGTGGCAGAGACAAGTTCACAACGTTGAGCCGATAGAGCAAATCCTGACGGAAGCGCCCCTGCTGGACTTCCGTGTTCAGGTCGCGGCTCGTGGACGAGATGATGCGGATGTCCACATTCACCAAGCGCTCCCCCCCCAGGCGTCGAAAGGATCGCTCCTGCAAGGTTCGCAGCAGTTTGGCCTGCAACTCGGGACTCAGCTCGCCGATCTCGTCGAGGAAAAGGGTCCCACCGTGTGCCAGCTCCAGCAGGCCCCGCTTGGCCTGATTGGCGCCGGTGAAGGCTCCTTTCTCATGTCCGAACAGTTCGCTTTCCAATAAATTGGAGGGCAAGGCGGCGCAATCCACCGCGACGAGTGGCCCCGGAGACCGGGCACTGTTGGAGTGGAGCGCCCGCGCGACCAGCTCCTTGCCCGTCCCGCTCTCGCCGGTTACCAGCACATTGGCGTCCGAGGGCGCCACCTTGGCCAGCGTAGCCAAGACCATCTCCAGCGCGGCGCTATGCCCGATAATCTGGTGCACGGGGCAGCACTGCTTCAACTCTCGACGCAGCCGCACATTCTCCCGCAACAAGTTTCTGTGCTCGAGCCCTCTGGCCACGGCAGCGGTGAGTTGGCTGGAAGTGAAGGGTTTGGTAAGGTAGTTAAACGCACCTTTCTTGACCGCCTCTACAGCGGACTCAATGGTTCCGTAAGCGGTGAAGATTAGGGAGACCAGATCGGGATCAATTGCTGCTGCTTCTTCAAGGACTTCGAGTCCGTGCCTCCCGGGCATTCTCAAATCGATCAAAGCCAAGTCGTACGACTTCTGGCGCAACAGTGCCAGCCCTGCATCGCCTCCGGAAGCCACCTCGACTCGGTGCCCCTCGTCTTCGAGAATTGTTCGGCAACTTTGCAAGATCGCGTCGTCATCGTCGATCACCAAGACGTGCCCCATCATCTCCATTCACCTCCTTTTGGGAGAATCACCACTAGCGTGGTGCCCGCGCCTGGCTGGCTTTCGGCCCAAATCTGGCCGCCATGATCTTTGACAATGCCCTGGCTGACGGAAAGACCCAAGCCCGTGCCCCGCCCGGGTTCTTTGGTGGTAAAAAAAGGGTCAAAGATGCGAAGCAATTGCTCGGACGGAATCCCGCAGCCGGTGTCGTGGACCTCCGCGCGGACCCCGCTGTCCGGTTCTGGATTCGGGAATGCGCGCACAGCCAACGTCCCTCCGGTGGGCATGGCGTCGATTGCATTGTTGAGCAGATTGACAAAGACCTCGGCGAGGCGGCCGGCATCACCCAGTACGAGCGGCAAATCGGCGTCCATTTCCCGCCGAAGGCGAATGGCACTGTCCGTCAGCCGGTACTGGACCAGGGTGATCGCAGTGTCCAGGAGTTCGGTGACATCGACCCGGCCCAAGTCCAGGTTTGACTGCCGGGCAAAAGTCAACAAGTTCCCCACGATGCGGGACACCCGCTCAGCCTGTTGCGCAATCACCTGCAGACTCTTGCGTTGGCGCGGGGCCAGCGTTGCGGCGCTCTTCTCCTCCGCCAGGTGGCTCGCCAACGACAGGATGCTGGTGATGGGATTGTTGATTTCGTGAGCCATTCCCCCGGCCAGTTGCCCGATCGATGCCTGCTTGGCTGCCTGTGCGAGCTGCTGGTGTGTTTCCTGCAACTCGGCGTACTGCCGACGGAGCCGCCGGTCGGCGTCGTTCACGATGATTCCCACAATGCCGCTCGCCAACCCCACCATGATCGTGAACAAGGAATAGATCAGGATGATGTACTTTCCGATGTATTCGTTGATGTAGTCCATGGTCCCCAAGAATTCGATCCGGTTGCGGAAACTGGTTCCGCTTCCGAGGGGTAGGCGGATCATCTGGAAGCCGTTGGCAATCCTTGCGCCCGCCTCGGGAGGATCATGTCCGGGCAGCGATACCATTTCCTCCTTGATTTCCCAGTCCGGAGTTGAGCGAAAGCTCGCGCGCTGCCCATCCAAATAGACGTTGACTTCCCGTAACTCAGGCAGCGTCCCGAACTCCACGACCACTCTCCTCAGCACCTCGGAGTGCCGGAAAATGCCTTCTAGGCTCTCCCCACGCTCCCGGTAATAGACGATGTGTCCGCGGAGGAACTCGGCTAGGTTCAGCGAGCGCTCTTCGGCTAGGCGCAAGTATTGGTACTTTTCCATGCCGGCCGTGATCAGCATGATCAGGCTGGCGAGGACGATAAAGGTCAAGTTCAGGCGCACGAAGATACGATCCAGCAGGTTGCGCGAACGCTCTCCGGCTGCCCAGGCAAAAGCGAACAGCGAAACCGAGAGCACATGCTGATCTGCGTTCCAAAGGAAAACTCCCATTGGCCGCGGCAAGAAAAGTGAGACGTTGCTCAAGATGAGGAACAAGCCCACCGTGGCCAGGGCAACTAAGCTGGCGAACCGGCCCTCTATTTGGCCTCGGCCAACGGCCTGCAGCCCCAACCCGACTGCTAACAGGACCAGAACATCAGGGACGAACATGGCAAAGGAATCGGGACGCTCGCTGGAGGCCAGCCGCGGGGACGTCCGCAAGATGTCGAGCAATACCGCCCCTACAACGACGGCGCAGCCACTGAGTATCCACCGGTCCGGTTGCCTTCCCCCGTGAGCCCAGGCCCTCACACAGCCAGCAACTACCACCAGGAAAGCACAGGCTAACAGGCCATGCGAGAGTCGCTCGAAGTTCGCCCACGCCAACTCTCGCCGGAAGAAAAACCCAGCCCCGAAATATAGGGTGAGGACGGCGAAGTGAAAAACAAGAAGGAGGAAGCCGAGCGGCAACAGCCAGTTACGCGCCTCGGCTCCATCCCCTCGGGCCGCCCGGAGCTGATGGAGTAAGACCAGCAGCGTCAACCCAGCCAACAGCAAATGGAAAAGGTTGAAGATGAACTGGGTCTCGGCCGTACGATTCGCCAGCAGCCAGAACAAAGATTCCATTAGGTACTCGCCCGTCGATCGTCTGGCTGTGCGTAGAGCACGGCGCTGCCCGTAGCTGGGCAGGGGGACGATTCCTTGTTAAAGTATGCCTATCAAAGGGATTAGAGAGGGCGGCCGTGCTGTTTCCTGTTACGGTCAGGTAACAACTGCTGAGCGATATGTCACAATTCCGCGTCAAACCGCTCACACGGGGCCACCATCTCAACGCCCGCCACCGCCAAAGGAGGCAAGGAGGCGGCTCATGTGCCCGACGGCCATGCCAGCGGTTGGTTGTTTGCCCAGAGGGAAGCGCGTGAAGATCCAGGCGTTCTTCATAGACGTCTCGAGCGGCGGGAAAAGGGAAAGGGCGTCGGCACGTTCGGGGGGAAGTCGCGCGGAGGGCGGCGACGAGCTTCCCGGGCCGCGTTGACTTGCCTGCGGCCACGGCCTAAGATGCCTGCCAAAGGGCGAGTTCCTCTGCATGATTGCTGAGACGATATCGCACTATCGCGTCCTGGAGAAGCTAGGCGGCGGTGGCATGGGGGTGGTGTATAAGGCCGAAGACACCAAGCTCGGCCGCCTGGTGGCCCTCAAATTCCTGCCCGAAGAGCTTTCCAGGGATCGCCAAGCCGTGGAGCGCTTCCAACGCGAAGCTCGCGCCGCCTCGGCTCTGAACCACCCCAACATTTGCACCATCTATGAAATCGATGAGCACGATGGCCGGCCGTTTATCGCCATGGAGTATCTCGAAGGGCAGACGCTCAAGCACCTCATTGTGGACAAGCCCCTGGAGGTCGAGCAGGTGCTCGAATGCGGGGTGCAAATTGCGGACGCGCTCGACGTTGCGCACTCGAAGGGGATCATCCACCGGGACATCAAGCCCGCCAATATGTTCTTGACGAATCGCGGGCAGGCCAAGGTTTTGGACTTTGGCTTGGCCAAGCTGCTGCCCGAACGCAGGCGAGCAACCCTGCTGGTGGGAGGCTCCGATCAACCAACCACGACCGATGAGGAGAATCTGACCAGTCCCGGTGTGACCCTGGGCACGGTGGCGTACATGTCGCCCGAGCAAGTGCGCGCGGAGGAACTCGACGGGCGCACGGATTTGTTTTCCCTGGGTGTCGTGCTGTATGAAATGGTCACGGGCCGGCAAGCTTTCTCCGGGAGCTCTTCCGGGGTCATCTTTGACGCCATCTTGAACCGGATGCCTACGCCGCCGGTGCGCTTGAACCCGGCGGTGCCCGTCGAGCTGGAAAAGATCATCAATCGCGCCCTGGAGAAGGATCGCAAGCTGCGCTACCAGACGGCCTCCGACCTGGCTGCCGATCTCAAGCGCCTGAAACGCGATACGGATTCCTCGCGAATGACCGCATCGAGTCGTGCGGTTTTCCCGGCGAAGCCCTCTACGTGGTGGCGGAGTAGGGTATCGGCCGGGATCGCGGCGCTGATCCTGGCAGCGCTGGTGGTTCTCACGGTTTCTTTCTATATGCTTGCCGGCCGCGGCCAGACGATTGATTCAGTGGCGGTCTTGCCACTGGTCAACGCCAGCGGCGACCCCCAAACGGAATACCTCAGCGACGGCCTCACGGACAGCCTGATCAACAGCCTCTCGCAGTTGCCTCAACTCGCGGTGAAATCGCGCAGCTCCGTCTTTCGCTACAAAGGACGAGACGCCGATCCGCAGGTGGTCGGGCGCGAGCTGAACGTCCGCACTGTCCTTGTCGGAAAGGTCGTTCAGCGGGGGGACGGCCTGATAGTCAGCATCGAGCTGGTGGATGCGCGGGACAACAACCACATCTGGGGCGACCAGTACAACCGAAAGCTTGCCGATCTGGTTTCGGTGCAGGAGGAGATCGCCCGAGAGATCCGCGATCGGCTCCGGCCAAGGCTTACCGGAGAGGAGAAGAAGCGACTGGCCAAGCGGCACACCGCGAATACCGAAGCATATCAGCTCTATCTCCGGGGTCTCTACTTCTGGAACAAGTGGACCGAAGAGGGTTTCAGCAGGGCCGTCGAGTATTTCGGGCAGGCGGTCCAGAAGGACCCGAACTATGCACTGGCCTACACCGGCCTTGCCGACACCTACAGTTTATTGGGTGACTCCGGTTATCTTGCGCCCAAGGATGCCTGGGTCAAGGCCAAAGCAGCAGCGATGGAGGCTTTGAAGCGGGATGACACCTTGGGGGAAGCGCACACGTCGCTGGCGCTGGTCCAAGAGTATTACGATTGGGACTGGTCCGGGGCTGAGAGAGAATTCCAGCGCGCCATTGAACTCAACCCGAACTCGGCAACTGCTCACCATTGGTACGGAAACTACTTGGGGAAGATGGGTCGCTTCGGAGAGGCCACTCGAGAGCTGCGCAGGGCCCAGGAACTCGACCCGCTCTCCCTTATGATTAATACCAGTCTGGGATGGCAGTTCTATCTCATGCGCCAATACGACCCGGCCGTCGAACAACTGCGGAAGACCCTGGACATGGACCCGAACTACACTCCGGCGCGCCGCATGCTCGAGACGGTCTACGCGCAAAAAGGAATGCACAAGGAAGCTGCCGCAGAATGGCAGAAAGCACTGACCCTGGCTGGAACCCCCGAACTGGCAGCCTCGCTCGGCCAGTACTACGCCGCCGCAGGGTATCGCGGGATCTTGCAGAGTTGGCTGGAGGGGCTGAAACTCTCCAAGCGAGGCTACGTTTCTTCCTACACCATCGCGCAAACCCATGCGCGCCTGGGCGCGAAAGACGAGGCGTTTGCCTGGCTGGAAAGAGCCTACGAGGAGCGCGACAGCAAGCTCGTTTCCCTCAACGTGGAGCCGGTATTCGACGAAATGCGCTCGGATGCTCGCTTCCAGGACCTGGTGCGCCGCCTGGGGCTGACGCCGTAGCAGCCACGACTACCGCAAGGGGTAATTAGGATCACCCGGCAGAAGTCCGTCCACGCGGAGCACCTTGAGTCCCGGGCGTACGTCCCGGGCGTCCATGAAGGCGATGGCGCCGGGAATGGCCGTCACCAGTTCATTGGCGGTGTCATTCGAGTAGACGATCTTCGGGGGCGAAGCGGCTTCGGCCCGAATGACCTTGGCAATCCAGTACTGGTTGAACTGGGCTTCGCTCATCTGATAGATGACCTTCAAAACCACGTGCCGTTCCCGAGCAGTAGGGGCACGGATCAGGAGGGTCACAGGAAACTTGGCCGTCCAATACTGCCGCTCGCCAAGGAAAAATCTGCGCACCTCGGATAGACTGAGATTGCTGAGGGGGGTGTCCGGATGAACCACAACGGCGATATCCGAACCGCGAGAAGTCTGGGCCGCCAGCCGGCTGAAGGAAAGCAGGCATAGCCAACACAGAATCAAGAGCGCTGCTACTCGGTATCTGCCTGGAGCTTTCACGCGTCGACTCCGTCAGAAGGTGAAGCTGGTCTGAACAAACAGTCCGTTGACACGCGGATCCCCTGCCCGGCGTCGAATGTTCCGGTACTCGCCCTTGAAGGTCGCGAAGTCGGAAATATCATATCGCAGACCGACTGTCGAGCCGACCAGGTTCGCCACCGCGTTCGGGCCACGGAACACCGGATCGCTGTCCGGTACATGAATATGCTCGAAGCGATAGTAGGGCTTCCAGCGCTTTTCCAGCCAGGGGAGCCGGTAAGCCACCTGGAGGTAATAGGCTTGACTGTTGACGACACGTCCGGTGGGGATTTCGCGGTGACGCACATTGGCAGATTCCGCGAGGAACTCAGGATTCTCTTTGGCCCAAACGATATGGCCAGAAGTGATCAACTCACGAGCGTTGGGGCCGGTCTCCGGGGAGTGTTTATCGCCATAAATCGAGCCGCCCACCTGCAAACCGTAGAGCCGAGGCGGCCGCGCAAACAGGTTGAGCACCCAGGCACGGTTGTTGTTGGCGTCGCCGGCATCGCCTGCACGGCTGATCAGTGAGGCTCGGCCATTGCCCAGCCCCGCGTTGTAGCCTAGGCCGAGTCCTCCTGAAGGGATGTTGCCCTCGGCCAACACTCCGATGAAATGCGTGGGGAGCAGGATGCCCCCGAATTGAATCATCTCCGGGCGGCTGATGGTGGTTTGCAGCCACAGCCCGTGATGGAATGCGGTATTCCAGTAGTTGATCGGCGTGTGGTAGCGCCCGAAAGAGAGTTTGAAGTAGTCGTTATAGTCGTAGCGGATGACGGAGCGCTCCACTTCCAGGGCATACCCGGTGGGCCGGGCGGAAAAACTGATTTCGCCGAAGTAGCTGACTTTCTTGGACAGGGGCGAGGCGAGATGGAGCACGAACTGGCCGAGGTTGAACCCGCTCACGGAGCCTTTCTGGTCGGTGACGGAGAAATTCATGTCGGCGAAGCCCCGGAATTGCAGGGAAGGATAGGTCGTGTCCACTCGTGGGCTCTGGGCGTGCTCCACGTGTCCCTGAGTCTTTCTCGGCTGCTCAGCCGCTGAGGAAGCTGGAGTTGGGCCGCTTGGCGGCGGTGTGAGCCTCGGGTCGGCGGGGGAAGCGACGCGCTGGGGCGCTTGCCTGCCTTCCAGCTCTTCGACGCGCTTCTCCAGTTTCTCGATGCGCTCCAGCAAAGCGTTGATCGGCGGGGTCTGCTCGGTCGCTGGCGCAGACTGTCCCTGTACCGTACTGGTGGCAAGAGCCCACACACAAACCACGAAAAGCATGCGGCGCATACTTCCCTCCATGCAGTCTGAGTTTCGGTCCCTGAGCGCTGGTCCCTAGTCGTCTTGCCCGTAAGAGCATCCCGGACGAGGGAGCATCCCGTCAACATGATTCTGGATCTTGTCGTTGCTGCCGAGCCGCTGAGAGGTGGCGCCTGGATTTCCGTATGGATCCTCGCCTTGCGGGGCGGGAACGCGTGGAAGCCGTCCTCCAGGGTGGCAAGGATCGTGTACACTTGCGGCGCATGGAGCCCAGAATGCGTAAGACGCTAGGTCCTCGGTCTTGCACACTGCTCGCGCGTTTTTACGACCAGTTGCATGGGGACGCTGCGCGATGGAATCGTGCGGCGCGCGCGAGAGTGCTGGGCAGGATTCTCTCGCGAGCCCGCTCGGTGTGCGACCTGGGCTGCGGAACGGGCACGACGGCATTGGAACTGGCGCGCCAGGGATTAAGGGTGTACGCCGTGGATCTGTCGCCGACGATGTGCCGGCTCGCACGGCAGAAAGCCCGCGGCGCGGGACTCCCGGTGCGGGTGATCTGCGCGGACATGCGCACGTTCCGCTTGCCCGAGCAGGTGGACGTGGTGACGTGCGAATTCAATCCGCTGAACCACCTGCCGCGACGCACCGATCTGGCCGGCGCGGCACGCGCAGTCAGGAGGGCTCTCCAGCCGGGAGGCTACTTCTACTTCGACGTGAACACGCGCCGGGCGCTCGAAGAGTTCCACGCCTCCGCGCATTGGTTCGAGCAGCAGAACTTCTGCATGGCTTTGCACGGCGGATATGATCCCCGGCGGAAGAAAGGCTGGTCGGACGTCGAGTGGTTTCTGCGAGCAGGGAAATTCTGGCGACGGCATCGCGAACGCATTGAAAACCTTTGGTGGACCGACCGGGAAGTTCGCAGCACTTTGCGGCGCGCCGGATTTTCGCGCCTCCGCTCCTGGGATGGGGCCGAGGTCCGGCCACGTCTTTCCGGGAGCCGTCCCGGGTACGACATCTACTATCTGGCCCAGAGACCCCCTCGCTAGCTGGAGGATGCTTGAGTTTGATAGGAGCTGGCCGTGCACAATGGGGCTGGCTGGGGTTCTCGCCCTCGGAACCCAAGCACTGCTCCAGCAGAACAAGGGGTACCTACCGTGCACAAGGCGTTCGCGGGTCGGGGATTTGGCGAGCCGCGTTGCCTTTGAATCCGAATGCGTCCTGCGGTGTGGCCGAAGATAGAGTATGCGTTCATCGAACATAGCCTGCTTTCTTGATTTCGATCACACGCTCTTCCACACGGATCAGTTCTTTCACGTGGATGTAAGGGACGCGTTCCTTCGTCTTGGAATTGACGCTGCACATTGGGAGCAGAGCTACGCTGCCGTGTGGCCGACCGGTTATACCCTTGAGAAACACGTGGAGGAAGTTGCCCGACAGTCAGGAAACCAATTGCCACTGGAGGAGATGAAACGGATTCTCCACAACTCCTTCTCCGACTTGAAACAGTATCTTTTCCCTGATGTCCTGCCTTTTCTTCAGGAGGCGAAGAGCAGGAGTGCCCGCCTGTACCTTCTGTCGTTTGGTGACCACGAATGGCAACGCTCTAAAGTGGCGGCTTCTGCTTTGAGCGGCTACTTCGATGACATGTTCTTTACAGCGAGTCCGGGCGGAAAAAGCAAACTCGTCCAGAAACAGGCCAAGAGAAGTGGACAACCGGTGGTCGTCGTGGATAACAACCCGGTGGACTTGGACTCGATTCGAGATTTTGCACCGGGAGCACGAACGTATCGCATGAATCGGGTCCCCGATGACGCACGTGTTCCCACCGACGAGTTGTCGCGCCTGAGATTCTTGGAAGCACGCAAATACCTGGAAAAGACGCCGCGGCATCAACATATTCCCTGTAGAAGCCTGGACGGCATCTTGAAAAATCTGGAGCCCCCGCGGGCGTGAGCCCGGCCGGACACGCGAGTTCCTTTTTCTGCCTGGCAAGACGCTGCTCTTGCACTCTCGCCAAGACTCAGGCATAAGTCTGTTGCCTCAGGAGTGTCCGCCTTTCATTCCCCCCGCGTAAGAAATCCCTGACAAGGAGTGAAATCATGGGTCACATTTTCCGAATCACTGGAGCTCTCCTTGCGACGCTGGCTCTCGGTATCAGCCAAGCAGGGAGGCAGGAGATGGACCGAAACAGCAAAGCGGAACACCAACTGGTCAGGATGGAACACGAACTTGCTGAAGCCGCAAACCGCCGCGACATCACAACGCTGGAACGCCTTACAGCAGACGACTTCGTCGGCTTCGATCCTTCCGGCCAGGAGCTCAACAAAGCTAAGGAGTCACCTGGCAGCAGCTCTGCCGCAGTATTACGCCGACAACTTTGGCTGGGAAGAGATGACGGCCGCGGTGGCCCGCACCTATAACAGCTTGCCTCCGGAAGAGCGTGCCAGGACCGCCATAATTGGCAACAACTTTGGAGAATCGGGCGCCATTGATTTCTTTGGGAAAAAGTACGGCCTTCCAAAATCCATTGGGGTCCACCAGAACTATTTTCTCTGGGGGCCTCGTAACTACACGGGCGAAATCATGATCGTCCTGGGAGATCGTCCTGATTCGCTGCGCCGGTGGTGCAATCAGGTCGAGATTGGCGCCGAGTTAAACCACCCTTACAACCCCATGGAGAATAATCCAGTCCTGGTGTGCAGAGGCCTGAAGTGGAACCTCCAAGAAGTTTGGCCAAGACTCAAGAAATGGGATTAGCGCTGCCCAGTCCGCCCCGGATCGGAGGTGCGAGGTGCTGCTGGAATCCTTCTGTCAGAGTGATTTCTCGTCTCGCAGAAATCATGATGCTCAGAGCCGCGCGGCCCCGCGGGAAGCGGGGGACGTGGCCGGTTTGTTCGGCTGTTTCTGGCGGGCGATCCAGGCGTTGATGCGGGTCTCCAGCACGTCGAGCGGCAGGGCGCCCGCGCCGAGGACCTCGTCGTGGAACGCGCGAAGATCGAATTTTTCGCCCAGCGTGTTCCTGGCGCGCTCGTGCAGCTTGAGGATTTTGAGCTGGCCAATCTTGTACGCCAGAGCCTGCCCGGGAAAAGCCATGTAGCGGTTGGTTTCGGCCTGGACCTCAACCTCTTCGATTCCCGAGTGCTCGTGGAAGAAGTTCACCACCTGCTCCCGGCTCCACTTCTTGTAGTGAAAGCCGGTGTCCACCACCAGGCGGATCGCGCGCAGCATTTCTTCCTGCAGGCGGCCGTAGTCGCTGTAGGGGTCCTGGTAGAAGCCGACTTCCTTGCCCAGTCTCTCCGCGTAGAGCGCCCAACCTTCGACAAAGGCAGAGTAGCCTGCCTGCTGGCGGAACGGCGGCAGCGTGGGCAACTCCTGCGCGATCGAGATCTGCATGTGATGCCCGGGGACGCCCTCGTGGTAGGCGGTTGATTCCATGCTGATGGTCGTGCGGTGCTCGTAATCGCCCGTATTGACCATCACGTGTCCCGGGCGGGATCCGTCGGGAGTGCCCTGGGCGTATTGCGCTCCAGCGGCCTCCTTTTCGCGAAAGGTTTCCACGCGCATGATTTCCAGTTTCGCTTTCGGGAGCCGCCCGAAAAGTTTGGGGAGCTCCTTCCACATCCGATCCACGTACCCGCGATACAGCTCAAGCATCTGCTCGCGTGAGTGTGGGTGCAGCTTGGGGTCTTTGGCGATGGCGGCGTTCAGGCTCTTCAGGTCCGCGTAGCCCAGCTTGCCGGCGATCTCCTTCATGCGCGATTCGATCTCGGCCACCTGCGACAGACCCAGTTGATGGATCTGCTCCGGAGTCATGTCCGTGGTGGTGAAGGATTTCACCTTAGCGGCATAGCGCGCCGCCCCTTCCGGCAGAGACCAGACGCCCGGCTCGCTGCGGCCTTTCGGCGCGTATTCCTCGCGGACGAACTTCGTGAACCTGGCATAGGCCGGCAGGATAAGATCGCGGATTGCGCTGAGGAGCTGCTCGCTCAGCTGCTTCTGATCGGCCGGCGGAATACTCTCCGGCAGCTTCGCGAGCGGCAGGGCGAAGGGGCTTTTCTCCGGCTCCTGCGCGGCGATGGCTTCGCCCTGATGGGCCACTTTTTCGAGCAGAATCCGCGGTGGCATGAGCGCGTCTCTCATTCCGTTCCGCATCTGAATCGTTGTCTCGTCCAGGAACCGAGGGATCTGCTTCAGCCGGGCGATGTAGTCCTCGTAGTCTTTGACGCTGGTGAAAGAAAGCAGCGAGGGAAGTTGCGCCAGGGAGAGGTGGACGCCGGAGAATTGATTGACGGGCATCTCCCAGTCTTTGAAACGCGCAGTGTCGAGCTGCTCTTTGAGCATGCGCACCATCAGGGACTTGTTGAGCGTCTCCTGTTCCGGGAAGCCCGTCGTAGCGATGGCCTCGAATCGCGTGCGGAACTTCCGGGCCTGTTCCAGGTCGTCGTCGATGGCCTTCTGGGAAAAATCGCTGAGCTTGTCGTTCCAGCGCTTATCGCCCAGGATGGATGCGTACTCCGGACTGGTGCGCAGCGTGTATTCCCATTGTTCGGCCAGCAGGTCATTGAGCACCTTGCGGCGAGCTTCGAGGTTTGAGGCGGCAGTGGGCGCGGCGCCCACGGGAAGGCAGAGAATGCTGAGGCTCAGGAGAACAGAGACCACTCTTCGCATGCAGATCCCCCTTTGCGGTGCCGCTGCTTCCATCCTGGCTGCAGGTCAGACATTGTAGCGCCACCGGCTGGGCGCCCGACATCGAATGTGGCCTGCGAGGCTCCCTGCGTTGCGAGTTTTACCGGCTCAGGAAGCGGCGAATCTGCCGCAGCACGCGCATGAACATCGCCGACGTGAGCCGGCCGGTCTGCGTGTTCTGCTGGCTGGGGTGGTAGGACGCAAACAGGCGCGGCAGACCGCCGGGCAACTGAAAACTCGCCCCGTGAGAAAACCTGTATGGCGCGCGGCTCGCGATGGCGCTGCGCTCGAGCAGGAGCTTCAGGTAGCCGTCAAAGGCGATGCGCCCGAGCGCCAGCACGGCGCATGGCCGAAGCAGCTCCAATTCGCTTTCGAGATACGGCAGACAATTGCGGATTTCTCCGGGCAGCGGTTTGTTGCCGGGCGGAGCGCAGCGCACGGTAGCGGTGACGTAAGCATTGCGAAGCGCCAGGCCGTCCTCGCGACGGGTGGAAACGGGCTGATTGGCAAAGCCGGAGCGATGCAGCAGGTAGTAAAGAAAATCGCCCGAGCGGTCGCCGGTGAACACGCGCCCAGTGCGGTTGGCGCCGTGCGCGGCAGGTGCCAGGCCGAGAATCAGCAGCGCCGCCCGCGGGTCGCCGAAGCCCGGCACAGGCCGCCCCCAGTACGTCCAGTCACGGAAGGCGCGGCGCTTGGTGTGCGCGACGCTTTCGCGGTAGCGCACCAGACGGGGACACTTTCGGCAGGAAACGATCTCCTCGTTGAGCACCGCAAGTCGCGCGGCTTTCTTTGTCGTCACGCCTTGCCTTCGAGGAAACGGCGCAGGGCGACGGCCTGATTGTGCTCGTCGTCGTGCGCCGAATAGAGCAACGTCACCATGCTGTTTTCCTTCTCCAGTTGCTTGATTCGCTGGACCTCGGTGGGCCGCGCCTTCAGTTCCGCCCGGTATTTTTTCTGAAACCCAGCCCATTTCTTCGGATTGTGGGCAAACCGTTTGCGCAAGGCGTCCGATGGGGCGACATCCCTCAGCCACAGATCGATTCGGGCCTTCTCCTTTGAGATTCCCCTGGGCCAGAGCCGATCGACGAGAACGCGGAAGCCGTCGTTCCTTTCCCGCGGTTCGTAGATGCGTTTTGCCTTGATCATGGCAACCTTATGGAAGCATACCAAAGTCGAGATTCTTTGCTTCGCTCCGGCTTCGTCGGGCCTCCGCTCAGAGTGGCATTCACAAGGGCGTTGGTCCCCCTCGAACCGCACCGGAAGATTATTCTAGGCGGCAAGCGGAGCCGTGCCTCGCAGCCGCGGCCTCCGCTACAGTTTTCGAGCGCCCGGCTGCTGCCATGCGCCTCGGAGCTCATCCTGACGTGCTTGTGCGAGCAACCTCGGAGTTTTGGCCGCCCGCCCGGTTGACCCGCTCCGGCCGGCCCACTGCGGGCGCTCAAATTGACATCGCCGGGAGCGGGGACTAGCATACGAGTTTCCCTTTTGGCCAATGGGAGCCGCAATAGGCGCAGGCACATGAAGGCGGAGATGAAATCCGGAACCCTGCTCGACCGCATCGTTGAGGTCCGCCGCGCCGCGATCGACCATCGCAAGCGCGTCGTGCCGGAAGCCGTTCTGCGGCTGGCGGCGGGCAAAGCCGAACCGGCGCGCGACTTCCCCGCTGCTCTCAGCCGCGATGCCGTCAACGTTATCGCCGAGCTGAAGAAGGCCTCCCCCTCGCGCGGCCTGCTGCGGGAGGATTTCGATCCGAAAGCGCTGGCGCCGCAGCTCGAACGAGCCGGTGCTGCCGCGCTGTCCGTGCTCACCGAGGAAGAATTCTTCCAGGGCTCGCTCAAAGATCTGCGGCTGGCCCGGGCGGGCGTTTCGCTTGCGGTGCTGCGCAAGGATTTCCTGTTCGAGCCTTGGCAGGTCTGGGAGGCGCGCGCCGCCGGCGCTGACTCCTTCCTTCTGATTGCGGCTATTCTGCGTGATGTCACGCTGCGCGAGATGCTCGCGCTCGGCCGCGAACTGGGCATGGAGCCCCTGGTCGAGGTCCACACGCGGGAAGAATTGGCGCGGGCGGTGGACGCAGGCGCGCGGATCCTGGGCGTCAACAACCGCGACCTGCGCACGATGGAGGTGCGCCTCGATATTTCGCTGGAGCTGATCGAGAGCGTACCCGACGAGTGCATCGCTGTCAGCGAGTCCGGGATGCGATCCGCCACGGACCTGGTCAGGCTGCGTGCCGCCGGCTTCGACGCGTTTCTCGTCGGCGAGCATCTGATGCAGTCGCCCGAACCGGCCGCGGCGCTACGGAGCCTGCTCGGCACCGGGACGATAGGCTAGCGCCAGAACTTGCTCGTCATGCTGAACGGAGCGAAGTGTGTCTCAGGGAGACTCCTCGCTGCGCCCGGAATGACAGCCAGCAGGGAGTACGGGAACCTGCCCAAATGGTTCGAGTGAAGATTTGCGGGATCACCAACTGGGCCGACGCCCGGCTTTCGATTGATGCGGGCACCAGCGCCCTGGGCTTTAATTTTTATCCGCCCAGCCCGCGCGCGGTGACTCCGGCGCAGGCGTGGGAGATCCTCCGGCGGCTGCCGCCGTTCGTGGAGGCCGTGGGGGTCTTCGTCAACTGGACGGCGGACGCGATCGATGTCCTGGCGCGCGCGTTGCGGCTTCACGCCGTTCAGCTCCACGGCGATGAATCCCCCGCAGCGGTCGCGAATTGTGCCGCTGCCCATCCGGTGATCAAGGCCTTTCGCGTGCACGATGGTTTTCGTCCTGCCGTCCTGGCCCGCTATCGCCGGGCGGCGGCGTTCTTGCTCGATGGCTTCCGCGCGAACTTGCGCGGCGGCACGGGAACACCATTTAGTTGGCACATCGCGCGGCAAGCGCGGCGGTACGGTAAAGTCATTCTGGCCGGGGGGATCACGCCGGAAAATGTCGCGCAGGCCATCGGCGAGGCAGAGCCCTTCGCCATTGATGTGTGCAGCGGCGTCGAGGCGAAGCCCGGACGAAAGGACCCTGCGCGGGTGCGTGCGTTGATGCGCGAGGTGGAAAGATTCGGCCGCGCATCGCGTTGGGACACAACCAGATGACCACCGCGACGCCAACCTGGCCCGATGCTCGCGGGCGCTTCGGCCCGTACGGTGGCCGCTACGTACCGGAGACACTGATGGCGCCGCTCGAGGAGCTCGAACGCGCCTACGCCCAAGCCCGCGCCGACGAGGAATTTGGGGAGGAGCTGCATGCTCTGCTGCGCGATTTCGCCGGGCGGCCCACACCGCTGCAGTTTGCCGCGCGCCTGACGTCTCACCTGGGCGGGCCGCGCATCTACTTGAAGCGCGAAGACCTGCTGCACACCGGCGCGCACAAGATCAACAACTGCCTGGGCCAGGGGCTGCTCGCCGTGCGCATGGGCAAGCAGCGCATTCTCGCGGAAACGGGCGCGGGCCAGCACGGCGTGGCCTCCGCGACAGTGGCCGCGCGCCTGGGCCTGGCGTGCGTCGTGTACATGGGCACCGAGGACATGGAGCGCCAGCGCCTTAACGTGTTTCGCATGCGCCTGCTCGGCGCCCAAGTGGTCGGCGTGGACGCCGGCAGCTGCACCCTCAAGGACGCCATCAACGAAGCCATGCGCGACTGGGTCACCAACGTGCGCACCAGTCACTACCTGCTCGGTTCGGTGCTGGGCGCACATCCCTACCCGCGGATGGTGCGCGATTTTCAGTCCGTCATCGGGCGCGAAGCGCGAGCGCAGATTCTTGCCGCCGCAGGCCGCCTGCCCGATTTTCTTTTTGCC
>JACQDH010000257.1 GCA_016201215.1 Acidobacteriota bacterium
GCGCCCATGGCGTGCTCGCGGATACCGAAATGGAAGTTGCGCCCGCCATACTGGCCGGCCAGAAGATCTCCGGCGCCATCAAAAGTAAGGCGCGTCTTTGTGGAGGGAGCCAAATCCGCAGAACCGCCGATCAGCCAGGGCACGTTCTGCGCGAGCCGATTGAGGACCTTGCCCGAAGCGTCGCGGCCGGCGAGCCCCTTTGGATCCGCCGGAAAGGCGGGGAGGTCTTTGTCCCACCCCGCGGGCAGTTCACGGTGCTGCATCTGGTGGAGATGATCGGCCAGCACGGGGTACTTGGCCTTGTACTCGCTGAATTTTGCGATCCACGCCTCGCGCAGCGAATGTCACCGCTGGCCCATCCCTTGGTGAAAATGTTCGCGGACTCCATCCGGCACGAGAAACTTTGCATCCTCCGGCCAGCCATAGTTGCGCTTGGTCAGACGGATTTCTTCCTCGCCGAGAGGTTCTCCATGCGCCGCACTGGTGTCCTGCTTGTTTGGTGCGCCGTAGGCAATATGGCTATCCACAACAATCAACGTCGGCCGGTCCTGCGTGTTCCGAAACGTTTGAAAGGCTCTGCCGAGCATGTCCTGGTCATTCGCGTCGCCCACGCGGGTGACATTCCAACCGTAGCCGATGAATCGCGTGGCCACATCCTCGCTGAAGGCTAGCTCAGTGTGGCCTTCGATCGTGATTCTGTTGTTGTCGTAAATCCAGCAGAGATTAGAAAGTTTGAGGTGGCCCGCCAACGAGGCAGCCTCGCTCGAGACACCCTCCATCATGCAGCCATCGCCACAGAGCGCGTAAACATCGTAATCGAACATTTCAAAGCCCGGGCGATTGAAATAGCTCGCCATCCAGCGTCCAGCCATGGCCATGCCCACACTCGTCGCCACGCCTTGGCCCAACGGGCCTGTTGTCGTTTCTACGCCGGAGGTCCAACGGTATTCAGGATGCCCGGGGCACTTACTGTCGAGCTGACGAAACCGTTTGATATCTTCGAGGGGCACTGAGAGCTCGCCGAGTCTTTCATACTGTGGGTTGACCGCTTTAACTCCGCACAGGTGGAGCATCGAGTAAAGAAGTATCGATGCATGCCCGATGGAGAGTACGAAACGGTCGCGGCCCGGCCAGATCGGATCTTGCGGATCAAAAGCCAAGAACTGCTGCCAGAGGCAGTAGACCACCGGGGCCATGGCCATAGCCGTGCCCGGGTGGCCGGAGTTGGCCTGCTGGACCGCGTCCATCGATAACGTGCGGATTGTGTTGATGCAAAGCCGATCGAGCTCGTGACCGCTCAAAATGCCTGCTTCGCTTCGCGCTACCGGTGATCCAGACGAACCCATGAGCGGCCTCCAAACGGGGCGATGTAATTCAATCCTACTCGACGATACACGCCTTGGGGAATTCCGATGTCCGCTAGAAAGAGCTCACCCGTCCGTTCCGGCAAGAGGCCGGTCTTTGGCAGGGCCAAGGTCATCGTCCAGCGAGGGCGGATGCATCCTCCCGGAGCCTTCCCGGTCGTTGCATCCATCCCGGAGGGCACATCCAATGAGAGAATCGGAGTCTTCGCTCCGTTCGCCCAGCCAATGAGTTCCGCCACGGCCTCCCGTGGAGCAGCCCGCAACCCGTAGCCGATCAGCGCATCCACAATCAGACCAAAGGTCGCCGTGCGCAAGGCCGCTGCTTTGACTACCTTCCCACAAGTCGATTGAAATCCCTTCCTTTGAAAGGTAGGGACTTCTCCAAGCCGCGCGGGATCCGCCAGACATAGCGTCACGTTGCACCCTTGATTGGCGAGATGGCGCGCGGCACAGATGCCGCCGCCGCCGTTGCCGCCGGCTCCAGCCAGGACCACTACGCTTGCGCTCTGCCAATCTCTTCCTAAGAGCTCAATCACAAGCAATGCCAAATCGCGGCCGGCGTTTTCCATCATCTGATAGAGATTCGGGCCCGTCTCTTCCATGGCGATGCGATCTACTTCGCGCATCTGCTTTGCCGTGACCGCAGGGACCGCGATCCCCGTCTCGGAGAAGAACTGTAGAACCGTCGCTGCGCTTGCGGTGGACATGTGCGTGCTTCTCGCCCTTCATTCTCAGAGACTTGGCGGGTTCTCGCCAAGCAGGTGCAGATTCCACACAACATCCCTTTCGAACAACGCCCGGCCGTCGCTCCGGGCGCAGGTGATACGCATTTTATCCATCAAACTGATTGCTATTGCTGTCCCTTGAATGCGGTTCTTCGATGAAGATAATCGCGTGGGCTTTCGACCGACGATTCGCAGTTCTGCTTCACCCAGGGTGCGTGCGCTACAGACTAAATACAGCAGCCGTTGCTCGCGAGGTTGATTCCCCGAATGGGCGTTTGCCCGACTTGATTTCGTCAACGAGCCTGTCCAGAACAACAGCAAATTCGCTTGGTCGAAGCGCCGGCGCTCTCATGCATTCTTCACCGCGCCGAACGGCGGACAACCACCAGCAACTGTCTTCCACTGGATAGCAACGAAACAGGGTGGTTGGGGACCCTATGAGAGACGCGATCAATCCGTTGATCCCTTCCATTTGGCCTGTGCAGAGAACCAGGTCAAAGGCGTGCTCAGCGGAGAGTCGCGCCGCTTCTGGGCTTGATGTAGCCATGCGACACTCGCATCCCTGTTTTTCCAAGTGCTCCAGAAGAAGTGAGCATCCCTTTGCGCTCTTACCTACCAAAAGAACTCTTACTGCCACCGTGCTCATGGCGTTCTCCATCCTGACAGACCTTCGCTCAGGCCATCGCCTCTGCCAGCCCATTTCGGCGGAAAGACTCTTCGACTGCCAAGCGCAGGATTCGTTCGCTTTCGGCGGCATCGGGCGGACAGGAGATGTAGTCGAATGCTCCGGCACGAACCGCCTTCAGATAAGAGTCCCAATCGTCGAGGTGCGAGAGGACGATAACCGGAACATCCAGCGCTGCCTCGGCCATGACTTCTAACAGAGCTCGAAAGTCGCCGTCCGGCAGAAGGTCGCTGCACAACACGGCGGTGAACATTTGTCGGGTCAGCAACGCGCGAGCGCTGCTGAGGGTAGTGCAACGAACCGGACGTAGATTGCACTTCACAATCGTTGTCGCGATTCTCTCTCGGTCATCCGGATTCGCAGAAATGACCATGAGCGGCAAAACGCCCGGCGTCCCTTCCGCCTTACCGTGCGGTGACCGCATGATGCAGGACCCCTTCCAGACAAATTAATCGACGGAATTCCCGGTGCCAAGTTCTCTCCGCAGCAGATATTGGAATTCACTCTGTTTGAGTGGCCTCGTGGCCAAAAGGATTCAAGTACTTGTTGAAAGCTCTCGCGCAGTCGCAGCCGGCCCCGAAGCAAGCGCGAACGCGCCAGGACCATTTCCTTATAGATATCCACGTCCCATTGGCCCTCAATGCGCACGCGCACCAGCGCATCCGATTCACCGATGATTGTGCAGTACAAGGAGATCTATAATTCTCCCGTGGTGACGTTCCGGAACACCAGCTGGCTCATCCAGGTGCTGTACGTCCGGCCATCTCCCTTGGTCGCTTAGCACGGTCCTAGGCTTCCGCCTTCGGGGGTATCGGAGAACTCACCGGCCGGAAGTATTTTGTTCAGTTTTCCCCAGGTTCAGCCGCACGCGCAGACGGGCGCTGACCTCGAGTGGGATTTCAAGCGCCCCTGCCTCGGTGACAAGCTTCAGCGTCTTCCGCGTGGTGTTGTAGACGAGCGAGCACCGCCGACAACTTGCAAGGTGTTCTTCCACGGTCTGCTTCAACTTGGGGGAGACCTCGCCGTCAAGGTAATTCGAAAGTTCAGCCAACACATGTCTGCAATCGAGCATCGCTACATTTCTCCCTTCTTCCCGGCGGGTCACCGGAAGCCTGCGACTAGCGCGTCTTGTATCTTCCATCGAACCTGAAATATCCTTGATTTCAGGGTTATCGGTCGCTGGAAATGCCCAGCGAGCGCCTCCCTCATCATGAGTCGCGCCCGCAGGAGCCGGGACTTGAGTGCAGAAACGGCTATCCCCAACGCCTCGGCTGCCTCTTGCGTGGTCAGACCTTGTACGTCACGCAGCACGAAAACCTCGCGATACATCGGCGCTAAGGATTGGATGGCACTCTCCACGATTTCCCGCATCTGTTGTTTGCTATAGATCTTCTCGGGATCGTCATGCCAGTCCCGCAGCTGCTTCGGCATCACTGCTTCGTCCGTCAACCGGGGGTCGTCCAGCGACTCCGTTACCCGCTGCCGACGACGTTTTTGGAGCGCTTCGTTCACCGCGATGCGCGTAAGCCAAGTCGTAAATTTGGACGCCCGCTGAAAGCCACCCAGGTGCTGGTAAACTTTCAAAAACGTTTGCTGCATAGCCTCTTCTGCGTCTTCGTGGTTACCGGTGATGGCGATCGTGACGCGGTATACGCGCTCCTCGTGTCGTTGAACAAGTTCCTCGAACGCCTGTGCATCGCCTGCCACAATTCGATCCAATAGTGGCAAATCGTCATCCGGAGCCAAGAGGCCCGCCGACATTTTTGTGTCTCTCACCCTCTCGCTCACCGAGCGCTCCGCTTCCTTCCAGCCAAGACAAACTTGTTTCGTTTGCCGTTACGCCCCCCGAACTTGCAACGAAGACGCTTTCGTGCCGGCGAACTTCCCAAGCAGCGCACCATAGAGAAGATGTCCGATGAGGCTCCCCACTGGCACCATGACTCCCAGATTCAACATCAGAAAACCAGGTGCCCGCATCATGCCGCTTTTCACCATCGGATGAATGGCGCCCATCATGGGCATGACCATCAAGTTGGCTGCGGCCCACAGAAGTAGCCCGAACAACACACCTTTACCAGTTCCGCTGCCGGTGCCGGGCTGAAGCGCAATGCGGTAGACCGCCGGAAACAGGACTGTGCCCATCATCAAATGAATGATCATTCCGAGCCAGAAGGCGGGTCCCGGGCTCGCCAGGAACATCGTGCCCAGCATGGTAGCTATATCCATCTTGGGCATGCCCATCATGGGAGCCGCGTACATCAAGGCGGTCATTGCAGCGGTAGCTACGAATCCAGCAAAAAATAGCTTCTTCACAGCACTTCTCCTCGAACTAAATTTAAGTCTCCACCCATGGGATACGCCGGCTGCACAAAACGATTCATCTGGATGGGAGTAAGCACGGCTACCGGGCGATCAATTGGGTAGCGTAACGGATGGGAATGCCAAAGTTTGAGCCGCCGAAGCCCCTGATCACAGCGAAGGTCACACCGATCACCCTGCCATGGTGGTTGAACACTGGCCCGCCCGAGCCGCCGGAGGTGGTTTGCGCATCGTAAACGATTCTGTCGGTGAGGACGTCGCCGATGTGTCCCTGCGTGATCACGGGGCGGATGAGATTGCGCCGCGCGAGTTCGACCAGAACCTGCCTCGGGTTGCCGTTAGTGGCCGTGACGATGGTTCTCGCCGTGTCGTCACCAGCGCGTGCCAGGATTCCGGCGAGAGCTGTGGCATAACCTACCGAAACGACCGGCTGGCCACTGATTGCTGCTCCCTTACTGTCATCCAAAGGGAGCATCGGGCGCTTCGAGTCCCCCAGGTTGCCACGGATGACAGCGAGGTCAGCGTCCGGTGAAATCTTCTGAATCTCAACTCGGAAGGCGCGCGGCGAATCAGGGAAGTAGGCACTGATCTCGGTGATCAGTGGCTCGATTCCCTGTTGCAGGACTAGATTGAGCTCGTCGCTCTTCCACCAGGGCTCGACCACGTGGCGATTGGTCAAGATGCGGCCGTCGGCGGCCACAATGAAACCAGTGCCGAAGAAATGGGCGGTGACTTCGGGGCCACTTCCGGAGAGAGTGAAAATGGGATTTCCTTCGCTATCCTGCAAGGGTTCACCTTGTGGGTTGAGGCCGGCGTAGCGCAGGGGCTGACCGGAATTTTTGTCGCGGAAGGCCACCACGACGTGCAGCAGGCAGACGCTCGGTGCGTAGGAGCGAATGATGCCCTGGGCGACGCGGCTTTCCTCTTCGATGCGTCGGAGGCGGCTGGTGGTTTCGGCGAGCTGCTGGCGCAAGGCAGCCACATCACCCGAATCCCCGGCGGCTTTCCCACGGAGCTCCTCCGACTGCTTCCCCAGCTCCTGTTTCTGCTCAGGCGCGGCAGCGGACTTAGACTGCCCGATTTCTTCGCGGATCTTACGGGACTGCGCGACCAATCCTTGTTGTTTGGCCACGCCGCGCTCGAGCTGCCTGATCACCGCATAAGCACGTTTCGTCTCCCTTTCGGCGCGCCGCGAATAGAGGAAGAAGATTCCTGCCGTTATCGCGCCAATCACGAAGAGGGCAATCACGCCAACCTTCAGCATGTGGCCAAGCGAAAAAGCATCGCGCGTCATTTTTTCGGTGACCGCGACCGCCTGGAAAGCGGAATGAGCGATTTCCTGCGCTTCCTCAGCGAGCCGCGTTTTCTCGCGCCACTGGTCGAGGGCGCGCTTTACGCGCAACTGCGCGCGGACTCGCGCGAGCAGCTCGGCGGGCTCCCATGGGCGCGAGAGAACATCGTCTGCGCTGAGGTCGAGTCCACGGCCACGTTCGCGAGCACCTCCAGCGGAGAGCAAGATGACGCGAATCGCTTCCGTGCTGGAAGAACCCTTGATCTCCTTTAGCACTTTGCAGCAATCCAGGTCCGACAGATTCGCATCGAGCAGAAGCAGATCAAAGCCTAAGTTCCGGATCACCGCAAACCCCTCCTCAGGGGAAGCGGTCGCGGACACCTCGTAGCCCGCCGTTCCGAGCAAGTCGAGCAAGCTCTTGCCGGACGCGGCGTCGCCCGCGATGATCAGGATTCTTTCGCGCGCCGATGTCACAGTCTAACCCCTTGGTCGACTGGCCGTGATGGTTGAAGAGCGGCCCACCTGAGCCGCCGGAGGTGGCTTCAAGTCCTGACCCGGGAAAGGAAACTTGTGTTTCTTGCCTCTACGCCGCTACGCTGAGCGGCGGCGCCAGCACCGGAACCACCACTCCCTCCCCTTCCTTGTGGAATACCAGCCGCCCTGCGACGCTGTCCCAATCGACGCACAGCATGTCGCCCAACTTGACCTGCCCGGTCGCCAGCAAGTTCGCCAGCGGGTAAACCACGTGCCGCTCAATCGCCCGCTTCAGATGCCGCGCCCCGTACTTCAGGTCCGTCCCTTCCCGCAGCAGAAACGCCCGCGCCGCCGGCGTCACCTGAAAGACGAACAGGTCGTGGCTGTTGTTCAGCACCCGCTGCTGCACCATTCCCAACTCAATCTCCAAGATCTGTTCCAACTGCTCCTGCCGCAGCGGATGGAACACCACTACTTTGTCCAGCCGGTTCATGAACTCCGGCGAAAACTTCCGCCGCGCCGCCTCCTGCGCTGTCCGCTCCACTTTTTCATCCAGCTTGTCCGCCAGCTTGTCCACCGGCTGCACAAATCCCATCCCACCCGTCATCAGCTCGGTGATCTCCCTGCCCCCCAGGTTCGAGGTCATGAAGATCATCGTCTGCGACAGGTCCACCCGCCGGTTATCCCCCAACGTCAGCGTGGCCTTGTCCAGAATCCCCAGCAGCAACTGCCACAGCGCGTCCGAGGCCTTCTCAATCTCGTCGAACAGCAGAAGGCTCAGCTTCAGCTTCTCGGTGTGGTACTGCGCCAGGGCCTCCTGCGTGATCAGCGGGTGCGTCTCGCGGTGGCCCAGGTAGCCCGGCGGTGAGCCGATCAGCTTGGCAATCTCGTGCGAGTGCTGGAACTCGGCGCAATCCACTTTAATCACCGCCCGCGGATCGCCAAACAGGATCTCTGCCGCGGCTTCGACAATCCGCGTCTTCCCTGACCCGGTCGGCCCAAGGAACAGCAGGTTGCCCACCGGGCGCCCAACCGAGCTCATCCCCGCACGGAACACCTGGTAGAGGTCCACCAGGGCGCGGATGCCTTCCTCCTGACCGACGATCTTGCGGCGTAGTGCCGCTTCAAACCCCTGCGATTCGGGGCCGTGCCGATTCGGATCGAGTCTTTGATTCTGCGCTCTCACGGACATCTTCCGAGTCCATCTATCCGATACACCGAGCCCCGAGAAAGATTCGCATACTCTACGCGCCATTCTAAGAATGCACAGATCACATTTTTGCTCCTAAGCCTTGGTCGAACGAATCTTCTGACCGCCGAGCGTCGTCTTATGGGCAGAGGAGGAAGAAAATGGTCCTCGGAGAAATTCTTGGTTTTTGGCTTGTCGTGGGCGTGGCCTTCTTCGGCCTGCGACATATCTCCCATAGCAAAGAGTTCCGTGTTCCCCGTGTGGTTCCCCCATCGAACGGGCACCGCCGGTCGCTTTAGGGAAGAGAGGGAAGCCGGCCCCAGGGGCCGTGCTCGGTTCGCAAGCGGGGTTATGGCGAGCCGCATGAAAGGAGCTGAAATGAATGCGCAAACCGATTCCGGACTCCCGGCTTGCGAGTTCAACATCCCCCATCTGACCCTCAAGGGGGACGAACTGATTCCCAGCGAAGTTGACGCGATTTCCCCAGTCGTGGACAAGCTGATGCATCTCATCAAAGAGAGTGCCTGTGCCCCGGGGCATGAATTCGAGGTGGAAACCGCGCTCCGAGAATCTCTGGCCAACGCCATTCTCCACGGGAATCGCCAGGACCCCCGGAAGAAGGTCCGCATCTGCTGCGCCTGCCAGCCGGGCAGGGGAATCCTGATTGTGGTGAGGGATGAAGGCAAGGGCTTCGACCCCGCTCGCGTTCCCAGCCCTCTGATGGGCAAAATCATCTACTCCGAGCACGGACGCGGCATCTATCTCATCAACCTGTTGATGGACGAGGTGCGCTTCGAACGCGGGGGCACCGAAATCCACATGCGGAAGAGCTGATTCGCGGCAAAGCCTGGAGCGACGCAAGACTTCGCGGTGTAGAGGCCCGAGCGCATGCACGTACTGCAATTTGTCTCGAACCACGGCTACCTGACGGTTTTCTTCGGGTTGCTGCTGGAGTATCTGGGGCTGCCCATCCCCGGAGAATTGATATTGGTTTTCTTTGGAGCACTCGTCTACTGGGGAAAGTTGGAACTGTGGGCCGTGCTGGCCTTGGGTTTGGCAGCCGTGCTGCTCGGAAATCACTTCTGGTACTTCGCAGGCCGGCGCGGCGGCAGGACATGGCTGCGTTGGATGTGCCGGGCCACACTGGGCTCGGCGCAATGTATTTCCCGCACGGAGCATTTCTTCCAGCGGCACGGCTCAGCTTCGCTGTTATTTACAAAGTTTGTGCCTGGCTTGCGGACGTTCGCCGTTCCTCTGGCGGGGATGACTGGCATTCCCTACGGGCGCTTCCTCGTGTTCGACGCGGTGGGGAGCTTGCTTTGGCTGGCTGCCGCTACTTCGCTGGGCATGCTGATGGCCACACAGCTTGGGATGACGGTGGCCCGCATCCAACGCCTGAGTGGCACGCTGACCCTGATCCTTGTTCTGGTTGCGCTAATTGTCCTGCTCCTGCGGCTGAGAAAACGCTTGAAATACGGCGAGCCGATGATGAACTCTAAGCCACGGGTGCAGATCTAAACCCCCGAACAATTTTGGCCGTGCAAAAGCGTCCCAAAAACCTTAACAACCAAAGGCGCTTAACACCAATTGCGCCCTACCAGTTGGCTGATTTACGTCTCGCAGAAGGCCGTCAGCTTTTGGCGCGAATCAGAACTCGAGGATGAATTTCCCGCGAAAGGTGCGACCCACACTGCTACAGAGTTGGCCGAACTGGCTGCATTCCTGCCGGAATGAAACCGGAGAGCTGTCAATATTGTTCTGGATGTCGCGCGGGTTGAAATGATCGGTCAGGTTGAAAATCTTCAATCCGACTCGACTCTTGAGCTTTCTCCCGAAGACGGGAATCTTCAGGCCTTTGGTGACCTGCAGGTCAAGGGCGGCAAAGGTCGGGAAACGACCGGCGCGGTTTCGCGGCCCGACAAAATCGTGGTTCGCGTCGACCAAGGAAAAGGGGAAACCGTCATGGACCTCGAACACCGGAGACACAACAACATCGTGGGGAAGCTGGATATCGGCCCAGGTCAAAAAGCGGTTGGGGGCATCAAATGGCAGAAGCGACCGCTCGTTGGGACGGATGATTGGGTTCTCGAAATTGCCGAAGAACTGGTTGAAGTCGTTCAGATCGCCCGTCGCCCGCGTGTGAACGTAGGAGACTACCCATTGGCTCTTCTCCTGGAACTGGTAGCGCGCAGTGACCTGATATTCCCGATAGAGCGACCGCCCCGCACTCCTTAGCAGAAGAATCGGCTGTGGGGTTTCAATTGGATCGAGGACGAAGTCGCGGCGACTTTGGCGCTGCTGATAACTGAGACGAACGACCAAATTCGGAGCCACCTCGCGATCCAGCTCCGCGTTCCACGCGACACTGCGAGGATTATCGAGATGCCCGCCCTGAATCACGTTCCGGAACAGCAGCGGAGGCCCCAGCGGGGTGATGCCGTCCGCCGCGAAGCGGGTGGTGCGGCGGGATTGCAATTGCTCAAAAGCCACGACATTCAGAGGAATCTTGTCGAAAAAGCGTCCAACTCCTCCGCGCAGCACTGTCCGGTTGTCGGAAGTCAGAGCCACAGAAAAGCCGAATCGAGGCGCAAAGTTGTTATTGTTCCCGAGGGTGTCGCGGTCATAGCGCAGGCCGAAATCGAGCGTTAGGCGGGGATGGAGAGTCCACTTGTCTTGGACAAAGAACGTCGTTTCCGTGATGGCACGCTCTACAGGCGTCGGCCCGACAAACTCAATCAGCTGCGCCAGGCTGCCGTTGCTTCGCTGCACCTGAACCGAATTGCTGGCATGCAAGCCCTCAAAGCTGCTGTGGGAGACGTTGATGCCGATCTCCGCCAGATGCTGACCCCAAGCCTGGAACGGCCGGAAGTGGTACACCTCCTGCCATTCATAACGCCGGCTATCGCGGTCCTGCCGGTTGAAGTAGCTGCCCGCATTCTCCTCGGGACGAAGGATCATCACAGATGATGAAGAGCTGGCAGGGAAGACATCCACATCGAACTTCTTGACACCGAAGAAAGATTCCAAGAGCGACTGATTGGCGAACACTTTTCGCCCGGCGATTCCTATCAGAAAACCCCGTTGCCGGAAATTGGGAGTTACTTCCTGCGGGTTGAATGTGTTCAGGTTCGCGAATCCCAACTTTTGGGGGAAGAGCGAAAAGGAGACCACGAGATGATTCGTAGCACCCAGCTCCAGGTCGAACTGGGTGTGGGAGTCGAAGCTTTCCAGGTTTGTGTCGCTGCGCAGGATGGGATCCAGGTGGCGTAGCCCGGGAACCCGGGTCCGGATGAACCGATATTCCAGGGATTGCAGGTAATAGACTTTCCCTTTTTTAACTGGCCCACTGAACGTGAGACGCGGTGTCGCAGCTTCGATGCCCACAATGCTCCCGGCCCGTTTGCGGGTGCGGGGAATAAAATTCTGGAACTGGACCTTAAAGTTGTCTCCACCGGAGCGTGTCTGAACCGTGGTGATCGCCCCTGTAAACTTGCCGTACTGGGCGTCGTAGGGGTTTGCCAGTACCTGCACGGACTGAATGACGTCAATGGGCAGATTGATTCCGTACTCGCCTGTGACCGGGTCGGTCACGTTGGTGCTGTTTACCAGCAGGCCCGACTGGCTGGCGCGAGCTCCCTTGACATTCAGAAGACCATCCGGGCCGCGGACCACACCGGGCAGCAGCGGGATCGTATCGGTGAACCGCTCGTTGGCCAGCGGCGCATGCTCCAAAGTCGTGCTCTTGATGGTTTCCTGAGGAGAAGTTTGGGTGACATCAACCAGAGGAGCCGCTCCCGACACCGTGACTTTCTCCTCCACGGTAGTGAGGCTGAGCTTAAAGGAAAGCTCGACGGGAGACTTTTCAGTGACTACTACGGGTTTTGTTTCGCTGCGAAAACCTTCCGCAGTGGCAGTCACACTGCATTTATCCGGTACCAGGCCGGGAAGAGAGAAGCGACCGGTTTCGTCGGTCACCGTCGTTCTTGCGTTATCGGCAGCTTTTTCGCACCGCAGGGCGATCTGAACCCCAGGTAGGTACACCGGCACGCCATCCGGGCCCAGTGTCGTGACCGCGCCACGGATGGCGCCCGTCCCTTGTGCGAAAGCTACGCCGGGCACTGTAAGCAGTGTTAACAGGAGCCCAGCCCGTTTGTAGGCCAAAGCCTGAAAGAGTCTCATTGATGATTCACTTCGTCTGCGATTGGGTCAGTTTTTGGAGAACGTCGGCTGCCCGCGCGCGCACTTCGGAATCGGGGTCCTTGGCGGCCAGGCGCCTCAACACGGGCACGGCGCGTTTGTCGCCCAGCAGGCCGAGGGAGGCAATCACGACCTTGCGGACAACGGGTCTGTCGTCTTGCAACGTGTTCAGTAGAGCCGGAACGGCGCGCCTGTCGCTGAGAAAGCCTAGCGCGAAGGCGGCGCCTGAGCGCACCGTAAGTTGCTCGTCTTTTAATGAGTGGATCAGCGGATCGACGGCCTTTTTGTCCCCCAGAAGGGCCAAACCTACCGCAGCCGCACGGCAAACGTGGAGATCCTGGTGCCCAAGCGAGGCGATCAATGCATCTAATCTCTTTCCGTCTCCAACTTGCACCAGCGAAAAAATCGCATTGACACAGACTTCTGGGTGTTCGTCCTTGAGCGAAGTAATTAGGGGCTCAATTGCTCGCCCATCTTTGAGCTGGCCCAGCCCGTAGGCAGCGCTCCGACGAACTTCCGGATCGTTGTCGCGAGAGAGAAGTTCGATTAACGGTTCCACTGCCCGTCGATCTTGGAGCTGTGCCAACCGACGAATCGCCGCTATTCGGACCTCGGGGTTTTTGTCCTGGAGCTGAGAGTGCAAAGCAGGAACTTGGTCCTGTCCCTGAGCCGCAGGGGATTCCCTACCCAACAAAAGCCCGGGAATCCCAATCGCGATAGCGCAGAAGGCCGCCACCCGTTTCATAGTGCAGAAAGAAAGCAGCTCTGATTGGCGGTGCACCTGAGACAATCCCCCCTCTGGGCAAGCGACTGCCGACGGTTGAAGGTGTGGAGAACTCCCTCGTTTCCGTTGCCCAAACGGATTCCGAAAATCCCAAACCATGTGATGGTCAGCCGGAGTTTCTGGATTCATAGTTTTCCCGTCAACAGCAGAACCTGATTCGTTGAATCTTGACTTTCTCGCCGCCTATCAAATGGTGTCAGAGACCAACGGCTTTGACCGCTGGGTCGGGTAATTGGCTGTAGCCAGATGGGAGAAGTAGCGATGTTAATTAGGAAAACTGAAACGGTTGGGGTGGTCGGCACATGGTTGCTGGTCTGGTTGCTCCTGTTAGGGCTCTCTCAGCAGAGTTCTTCGGCCGAGAAGACCGCTGTCGCGGCCCCGCTGACGACCGACCAGGTTGTGGAAAAAATGGTCGGGATGAACCAGCAGCGCGCTCAGGCCTTGAGGAGCTACACCGCGACGCGCGTGTACCATCTGGAGTATCACGGCGTGAAGGACAAGAGCGCCGATGTGGTGGTGAAGATGACCTACCACTGGCCGAATCGGAAGGAGTTTACGATTGTTTCGGAAATCGGCTCGGAGATGTTGCGCAACCGTGTTTTGAAGCGTCTCCTGAAGGCCGAACTGGAAGCAATGCAAGAAGAAAACCGCCGGCAGACCGCCATTCACCCGGACAACTACGAGTTCCGCTTAGTGGGCTATGAGCAGA